>NZ_JBFTMT010000016.1:0-70058 GCF_056397105.1 Microbacterium sp. 05N427 | reverse complement strand
CGCGCCGGCACCGGCGCCGCCGGGACGACCGGGACCGCCGGTGCGCTGCTGGAACGGAGCACCGGGACGACCGCCGCCACCGGGACGACCGGGACCGCCGGCGCGCCCGCCCGGACCCGGACGGGGTGCGCCGATGCGCGGGGATCCGGGGCGCGGAGCCTGCGGACGCGGGATGTTGCCCGGCGTCGGACGCTGGCCCATTCCCTGCTGCGAGGCGAACGGGTTGTTACCCGGACGCGGACCCGCAGGCCGCGAGCCCATGCCTTGCTGCGAAGAGAACGGGTTGTTGCCCGGACGCGGCGCGCCGGGGCGCGGAGCACCGGAGCCGCCAGGCTTGGGTGCGGAGGACTTCTCCTCGGCGGGCGCGGCGGGCGCGGCCGGAGCAGCGGGCTCCTCCGCAACCGGCGCCGGCGCAGCCTCAGCAGGCTTGGCCGGTCCCGGCTTGGGGCCGGGGGTCGGCGCCTTGGGGCCGGGCTTGGGCGCGCCGGAGGACGCCGCGGCGGGCTTGGCGCCGCCGGGCTTCGCGGCCGGGGCGCCCGTGGGCGCGGCACCGGTCGGCTTGCCGGCCTCGATGGCAGCGCGCAGCTTGCGCGCGACCGGAGGCTCGATCGTAGATGAGGGGGACTTCACGAACTCGCCGAGCTCCTTGAGCTTCGCGAGTGCAAACTTGCTATCGACGCCGAGTTCAGCGGCGATCTCGTGCACGCGTGGTTTACCAGCCACAATTCTCCTGTCAGGGTCGGTCCGCCCTGGCAGGGCAGACCACTAGTCGCGGACGGGTCTCATTTCGAGCCGTTCACTTTGTTTCCATAGCCGTTCAGCCGTTTCTCGAGGGTCTGCGTATTCTCTGCTTCCGGGAATTCCATTGCAGTGGACACACGGAGCGCACGGGTGAAGGCGCGTCTCCGCAGAGCGGTGTCCACGCACTCCCGTGCCGGATGCACCCACGCACCCCGCCCCGGCAGCACGGCCTGCTCGTCGAAGACGAGCTCACCATTCCGGATAGCCACCCTGAGCAGGGCGGTGCGAGATGCACGAGCGCGGCAACCGACACACGTTCGTACGGACTCCATCTTACACCTCAGGCGCAGCAGGCGAACGCGGCCGCTCAGGCGCCGTCGAGGATCGAGTCCGGCTGGATGTCGATCTTGGCGCCGGTGAGCTTCGCGGCGAGGCGGGCGTTCTGGCCCTCCTTGCCGATCGCGAGCGACAGCTGGTAGTCGGGAACCAGGGCGCGGACGGCCTTGGTGCCGGAGTCGAGCACGAACGCGCTGGTCACCTTCGCGGGCGACAGCGCATGCGCGACGAACGTCGCCAGGTCCTGGTGGTAGTCGACGATGTCGATCTTCTCTCCCGCCAGCTCCTCCGTGACCGCGCGGACGCGTCGGCCCATCTCGCCGATGCATGCGCCCTTGGCGTTGATGGCCGGGTCGTTCGCCTTCACGGCGATCTTGCTGCGGTGTCCGGCCTCGCGGGCCAGTGCGACGATCTCGACCAGGCCCGCAGCGATCTCCGGCACCTCGAGCGCGAACAGCTTGCGCACGAGTCCGGGGTGCGTGCGGGACACGGTGATCGCCGGGCCCTTCATCCCCTTGGCGACCGAGGTCACGTACACGCGGATACGGGTCCCGTGCGCGTACTCCTCGCCAGGGACCTGCTCCTCGGGCGGGAGGATGGCCTCGACGGATCCGAGATCGACGTGGATCATGCGCGGGTTCGGCCCCTGCTGGATCACGCCGGCGACGATGTCGCCTTCCTTGCCGCGGAACTCGCCGAGCACGGCATCGTCTGCGATGTCGCGCAGACGCTGACCGATGACCTGCTTGGCGGCGAACGCGGCGATGCGGCCGAAGTCGTCGGGCGTCGAGTCCTCCTCGCCGATGATCGCGCCCTCGTCGTCGCGCACGGGGACCATCACGGTCACGTGCCCGGTCTTGCGGTCGAGGTCGACGCGGGTGCCTTCGGTCAGCACGCCCTCTTGGGAGTCGTGCTTGGCGTAGGCGGTCAGGACGGCCTGCTCGATGATCGCGATCAGCTCGTCGAAGGGAATCTCCTTCTCCCGCTCGATCGTGCGCAGCAACCCAAGATCGATATCCATGACGGCCTCCCTGTTCAGCTCTCGTCGGCGCGCACCCGCACGCACGACATCCGTACAACGATACCCTGGCCGGACCCGCCTCGGCGAAGCCCCCGGTCGCCAGGCCGGCGACCGGCGACGACGAGGACGCCCCGAGGAGGACATGTGCCCGAGTTCGACACGATCGTGATCGGTGCCGGCATGTCCGGAGCGACCACGGCACGACTGCTCACCGATGCCGGACAGCGCGTGGTCGTGCTGGAGGCCCGGAACCGGATCGGCGGGCGCATGCACACGGATCGCACCGCCGGCTTCTCCGTGGACCTGGGCGCCTCCTGGATCCACGGGATCGAGGACTCCCGCGTGTGGGAGCTCGCGCAGACGCTGGAGGTGCCGACGATCGAGTTCACCGTGGGCAGCTTCCAGGCGGGTGGGCGCCCCATCGCCGATTTCGACGGCGCAGGGAGCCGCATGTCCGCGGCGGAGAGCGCGCAGTGGGTCACCGATGTCGATGCGGCCGACCGGGCCGCGGAGGAGGCGATCTCCGGGTCAGCGGCGGGCGACACCTACCTGGACGTGACGGAGCGCGCCCTGGACGCGCTCGAGCGCCGCGCGGACGCCCTGGATCCCGAGCGCATCGACGAGATCCGCGAGTTCTTCCGGCATCGTGTCGAGGAGCAGTGCGGCGCGTGGATCGGCGACCTCGACGCCCACGGGCTCGACGAGGACACGATCGACGGAGACGAGGTGGTTTTCCCCCGGGGGTACGACGAGCTCCCGCAGCGCATCGCGGCAGGGCTGGACGTACGGCTCGAGCACGTGGTGCGGCGGATCGCGCGCATCTCCGACGGCGTCCGCGTCGAGACCGACCGCGGCGCCTTCACCGCGGCGCAGGCGGTCGTCACTGTACCGCTGGGCGTGCTGAAGGCGGGCACGATCGCCTTCGAACCGCCCCTGCCCGCCGAGGTCGCGGATCCGATCGCCCGGCTCGGCATGGGCGTGTTCAACAAGGTGTTCCTGCAGTTCCCCGAACGCTTCTGGGAAGACGGCGCCTACGCGATCCGCGCTCTCGGCGAACCAGGCGAGCACTGGCACTCCTGGTACGACGTGTCCGCGATCAGCGGCCGGCCCACGCTGCTGACATTCGCCGCCGGCCCCTTCGGGCGCCACGTGCAGAGGCTCACCGATGACGCGGCTGTGGCGGACGCGCTGGTGGCTCTGAGGGGGCTCTTCGGCACGGCCGTCCCGGATCCGATCGCCCGCTGGATCACCCGCTGGGGTGAGGATCCGTTCTCGCACGGCTCCTACTCGTACGTCGCGACCGGATCCTCGCACCATGACCACGACGCGCTTGCAGGCCCTGTGGACGGCGTGCTGCACTTCGCCGGCGAGGCCACCTGGGGCGACGAGCCCGCGACGGTCGGCGGTGCGTATGCGTCCGGCGTACGCGCCGCGGAACGGATCCTGGGGCGCGCCGTCGACCTCGCCGCGCTCGCGGAGGGGATCCGACGCTCCGAGGCGTGAGCAGCGCGGTATCGCTCGCGGCGCTTTGGTCCTACAGTGCTGTCATGGAGGCCGCGCTGGGGGCTCCGATGACCCGGGAACCGTGGACGACCGGCACGATCGTCGAGGCGGTGCAGACGTGCGCGCCGTGATCGCGCCGCTCGGCGCCGAGCCGTCCGGGCACGCGCTGGACGCGCTCACTCCGCGCGAGCTCGAGGTGCTCGCGCTCATGTCCGAGGGCTGGTCGAACGCGGCGATCGGCGGGCGTCTGTTCCTCTCCGAGCGCACCGTCGAGACGCACATCGGCGGCATCTTCGCGAAGCTCGGCCTCGAGGACTCCCCCGACGGCAATCGTCGCGTCCGCGCCATCCTCGCGTACCTGCGGGCGCGCGCCCGCTGAACTCTCTCTACTTTCGCGTCGTCCCCGTCAGCGGACGCCATGGGGTGCGCTGACGGGGACGACGCGGAAGTGGAAGAGGGCTCAGGCGGCGGGGGCGGATCCGAACCRGTTGACCGCTCCGATGAGGCGGAAGAGGCTGCCGACCGAGCGCTGGTCGAGGTGCAGCGCCAATCGCGGCAGCTCGACGCGGTCCTTGTCGGCTAGTTCCGCCGGCTGAGGACCGCAGGCCTCGATGCGGCCGGAGGACAGCATCGATCCGAACTGCTCGTTCAGCTGCGCGATCTCGTCGACGGTGGGCTCCGCGCGCAGGCGGAGGACGAGCAGGTCGCCCACCCACCGCAGCGAGTCGTAGTTGCGCCAGAATCCGGTGACGACCGCGGCCGCCTCGGTCACCGAGTCGGTGATCCGCACCCGGTCGAAGTCGCCCGGTGAGATCACTCCGGTCGGGGCGAGGTCCTCCTGGATGAAGCGCTCCAGGCCTCGCCAGAACGTTCCTCCCGGCTCGTCCAGCAGCACGATCGGCATAGGTTCGGCCTTGCCGGTCTGCTGCAGCGTGAGCAGCTCGAACATCTCGTCCAGCGTGCCGAACCCTCCGGGCAGGCAGATGAACCCGCGCGACTCCTTCATGAGCATGAGCTTGCGCGTGAAGAAGTACTTCATCGCGACGACGTGCTCCTGCTCGGCAACGATCGTGTTGGCCTTCTCCTCGAACGGGAGCCGGATCGAGACGCCGAGCGAGCGCTGGGGCCCCGCCCCCTCGGCGGCGGCCTGCATGATCCCGGGGCCGGCGCCGGTGACCACCATCCAGCCCTCTGCGGCGAGCGCTCTCGCCACGTCTCGCGCCTGCCGGTACAGCGGGTCATCCTGGGCGGTGCGGGCGGATCCGAAGACCGTGACCTTCGGCACGGCGTGGAACGGCGCGAACAACCGGAACGCGCTGCGCATCTCGGAGAGGGCGGCCGAGGCGATCTTCAGATCCAGCCGGTCGGTGCCATCCTCACCGAGCAGCACCGCTGTCTGCAGCATCCTCAGCACGAGGCGGCGATCGGCGCGCACGCCGGCGTCATCGAGCACGGCGTTGATCTCGGCCCGGAGGGCCGGTGGCAGGATCTCGTCGGTCATGCCTCCAGCGTGTCACGCCCCTGAGCGCTGCGGGGGCCGCCGCGCGGAGCGCCGGCGCCCGTGGTGCGTTCAGCCGGCGGCGGGCCAGGGCATGGGCCGCTCGGGCAGGCGCGCGCTGTCGTCGGGGAGGTGCGGCAGCGACTCTCCCCCGGCGCGGATGCAGAGCCAGCGCAGCTCGCCCGGACTGTCCGGACGGGCGCGCCACGTGCGAGGCACGCCCTGGCCGACGCGGACGACCGAGCCGGGCCCGACCTCCACGACGTCGTCGCCGACGCCCATCTGGCCGCGCCCGGCGAGAAAGACGTAGAGCTCCTCGATCCGCGCATGCGTATGCCAGTAGCCCGCCTCCTCGCCCGGGACCAGGGCGTTGGCGGTCATGCCGATGTACTGCATCGTCAGCTCGTGGTCGACGACGCGCCGGCCGTCGCGCGATCGCGTCTCGTCGAACCCGCCGTGGAAGGCCCGCCACTCGTCGGGGCTCCCGATGCTCGTGATCTCGTAGTCGCTCATCCGCTCTCCTCCTCCGTGCCGGCGCGCGTCGCGTCGCCGCCGCCCTTTGCGTCGCCGCCGCTCCAGGACCGGAACCAGCGATCCCCCTCCCGGGTATACACGATGCGGGTGTGCCTGCGGTCCGTCGCGCCCTGCCAGAACTCGATCCAGCTCGGCACGATCCGCCAGAGCACCCAGTCGCCGTCGGCGACGCCGGCGCGCGCAGTCGCCGAACGCGCCGCGAGGTCGGCGGCGCTCTCGTCGGCGGGGGCCTCGACCACCACCCCGCGCACCCGCACCGCGCGCAGCACCGGCTGCCACCAGAAGTTCAGCGCGGCCGCGGGATTCGCCGCGAGCTGCCGGCCCTTGGCGGACGAGCGCGTGCCCGCGAACGCCCAGCCGCGCTCGTCGACGTCCTTGAGGATGAGCGTGCGCGCGTCCGGGATGCCGTCGGCGTCGACCGTCGCCAGGGTCGCCGCATGCGGCTCTGCGACGCCCGCCTCCGCCGCCGCCGTGATCCAGTTCAGGAACAGCGCAAGCGGATCGTCCGGCACGGAATCGGGATGCAGCGCGGGAGGGGATCCCGTGAGCGAGGGGCGTTCGCGCAGCCAGACAGCGGGCGTGGTGTCCATGTCCCCATCCTGCAGGACCTCGCCCGCCGGGGGGTCAGCGCCCCGCGATCCGAGCCGCGGCCGCACGGATCTCGTCGTGCGGGAGCGCGAAGCTCTCATGGCCGTCGCGGCCGATCATGTCCTCCGCTGCGACGAGGGCGTTCCACACCGCCTCGTCGACCGCCTGCACCGCCGCCGTGAGGAACGGATCCATCCGCCCCCACGGCACGAAGCGCAGTTGCTCGTACTCGGCTCGCTCGTCGGACGGGAACACCGAGCTCAGCGCCCCGGAGTTCGCCGTCGACAGCGCCAGCACGATGTCGCCGGAGAAGTGGCTGCCCGCGGTTCCGCTGCGCCCGAGGCCCAACGCACCGCGGCGGGCGAGCGCAGCGCACTGCCCCGGCAGCAGCGGCGCGTTCGTCGCGATGACGACGATCGCGGATCCGGCACCGCTCACCGCGCGCCCCGCGGCCCGATCCTGAGCGAACCAGTCGCTGTCGTCCATCGGGTTCGGCGCCGCGGTCTGCTGCCCGAGCGGGATGCCGCCCAGGCGCAGCTGCGCCCTCGAGCCGAAATTCGCCTGGATGAGCGCGGCGACCACGTACTCGTCCTCGCCGTGGCGCACGACCCGGGAGGCCGTGCCCGTGCCGCCCTTGAAGCCGTAGCAGTTCATGCCGGTGCCTCCGCCGACGTTCCCCTCCGCGACCGGCCCCGCCGTCGCCGCATCCAGCGCCTGGATCGCATGCTCCGGTCGCACGTGGCCGCCGTTGATCTCGTTGAGGTAGCCGTCCCACGTCTCCCCGACGACCGGCAGCAGCCACTGCGCCGCCAGGTCAGGACGATTCGCGGCGAGCCAGGCGTCCACGCCGGCGTGCACCGGCCCCACGGCATGCGAGTTCGTGATCGCGATCGGCAGGGCGACGGATCCGGACTCGTCGATCCAACTGCGGCCGGTCAGCTCGCCGTTGCCGTTGAAGGAGTGCACGGCTGCGGCGCACGCATCGCCCACGCCGTCCCGCCCGCGCGGAAGGATCGCCGTCACCCCGGAGCGCACCGCATGCGCGCCCTCCCCCGCGATCAGCGTCGTGAATCCGACCTCGAGGCCTGGAACGTCCGTGATCGCGTCCCGCACGCCGGGCTCGCCGTCGAAGACGACGCCGAGATCGCGGGCGCGCGGGCGTCCCTCCTGCTGCGGTGAGGTGGGATGCAACGTCATCACGTCTCCGATCTGCTTTGAACGAGTGTTCAGAAGTTTACGACAGATCACTCCTGATTGCTTGACATGATCGACTTAACGCTCTTGAATCACTGTTCAAGCGCCGTTGCTGTCCCGATGCACGGCGGATCGAACCAGGAGCCGATGATGCCCCGATCTTCCCCCGACGATATCGTGGTCGCCGCGCCGGCCGACGCCGCCCTCACCGGCGGCACCGCGCTCGCCCGCCGCAGGCTGGGCGTCTGGGCGATCGTGTTCTTCGTGATCTCCGCCGCGGCACCGCTCACGGTCGTCGCCAGCGCCGCCCCCACCGACTTCCGCCTCGCGGGGATCGGCGGGCCTGGAGCCATGCTCGCCTCGGGCATCGTGCTGATGCTGTTCGCCGTGGGGTTCACCGCGATGTCGCGCTATGTCCGCAACGCCGGTGCGTTCTACATCTACGGAGCGAAGGGTCTCGGCAAGCCGATCGGGATCGGGATCGTGTTCGTCACGATCTTCTCCTACGCGGCGCTCTGCATCTGCTTCTACGGCTTCGTCGGCTTCTTCGGCGAGATGACGTTCTCCGCACTGTTCGGGATCGAGCTGCCGTGGACGGTCTACGCCCTCATCGCCTTCCTCGCGGTCGGCATCCTCGGCTATCGCAAGATCGACGTCGGGGCGAAGATTCTCGCGGTGCTGCTCACCGCCGAGGTCGCGATCCTGCTGATCCTCGCGATCGGCGTGCTCGCGCAGGGCGGCCCCGAGCCGATCTCGTTCGCCGCGTTCGCTCCGCAGAACGTGTTCTTCGCCGCCGGCAGCGGCGCGCTGTTCGTGTTCGGCTTCGGCGCCTACCTCGGCTTCGAGAGCACTGCGATCTACACCGAGGAGGCGATCCGTCCCACCCGCACCGTGCCGATGGCGACGTACATCGCGATCGCGTTCCTCGGGATCTTCTACGCCTTCACGTTCTGGATCCTCACGGTCGCGTTCGGCGTGGACGGCGTGCTCAAGCTCGCGCAGGAGGACACGTTCCAGGACATGGTGTTCAACGCCGGCGAGCAGTACCTCGGCCTCTGGGCGTCGATCACGATGCGCATCCTGATCGTGACCAGCTTCTTCGCCTGCCTGCTCGCGTTCCACAACGCCTGCACCCGCTACCTGTTCTCGATCGGTCGTGAGCGGCTGCTGCCCGCCTGGCTCGCCCGCACGCAGATCAAGACCCAGGCGCCCCACCACGCGAGCCTCGTGATGAGCATCATCTCGCTCGCCGCGATCGTGATCACGCTCGCGACCGGTGCGGATCCCTTCCTCGGCTTCGCGCTGCCGGTGTACTCGGTGGGTGTGGCGGGCCTCGTGTTCGCGCAGGCGGTCGCGGCGATCGCCGTCGTCGGCTTCTTCCTGCGCGACCGTCGAGGGCACAGCGTCTGGCGTGTGCTCGTCGCACCGGCGCTCGGAGCGATCGGCCTCATCGTGGGATGGGTCCTCATCGCGACGAACTTCAGCCTCGTCTCGGGCGTCGAGGGCCCGATCAACATCGCGCTGCTGGCGCCGACCCCCGTGCTGTTCTTGGCCGGGATCGTGATCGGCTTCATACTCAAGGCCCGCAACCCGCGCCACTATGCTGAGCTGACCACGGTGGTCGTGGACGACGAGGGCTGAGCGCGCCGCTGCAGGATCCGGACGTGGCGGCTCCGACAGTTCGCAGGAAGGGGTCGCCGTGCCGGCACCGCACAAGCACAGCGCTCGCCGCGCGGAGCTCATCTCGGCCACCCGCCGTGTCGCAGGCCGGAGCGGTTTGAACGCGACGAACGTGCGCGCTGTCGCGGCCGAGGCGTCGGTGAGCGCCGGCAGCGTGCTCTACTACTTCCCGAGCTTCGACGACCTCATGTACGCGACCGTCGAGGGCGTCCTGGAGGAGATGTACGAGCACCGCAGGGTGATCGCGGAGCAGGAGCCGGATCCGATCCGACGGCTCGCGAAGCTCGTCGAAGCCGGTGTGCCCGACGAGATCAGCGACCATCTGCGCATGGCCTACGAGAGCATCCCGCTGCTGCGCGAGCAGCCCCAGTACCGTCCGCTGCATCGCTCGATCGTCGAGCGTCAGGTGAGCCTGTACCGATCCACGATCGAGATCGGGGCGGCACTCGGCGCGTTCCGGCCCGCGGCGGAGCTCACCGTGATCGCGCGCAACATCGTCGCGCTCGAGGACGCTTACGACCTGTATCCGCTGATCGGCCTCGAGCTCGGCGCGGCGACCTGCCGCGCGAACATCCTGTCGTACGCGTCGCTCGCGCTGGGCTGCGAGTTCACCACCGAGTGACCCGCCACGCACGCCGAAGGCCCCAGAATCCTCTTCGGGTTCTGGGGCCTTCGCGATGCGAGGGCGGCGGTCAGCGCGTCGTGAGCGCCTGCAGAGCCTCGGCGAGCGAGACGGTGTCGCGCTCGCCGCTGCGGCGGTCCCACAGCTCGACCTGACCGTCGGCGGCGCCGCGGCCCGCCACGAGCACGCGCGGCACACCCACGAGCTCGGCGTCGCCGAACTTGACCCCGGGCGAGACCTTGGGGCGGTCGTCGTAGAGCACGTCGAGACCCGCGGCCTCGAGCTGGGCCGCGGCCTCCGCCGCCACGTCGAAAGCGACCTGGTCGCGACCGGCTGCCACCACATGCACGTCGAACGGCGCGACCGAGGCCGGCCAGATGAGTCCCTTGTCGTCGTTGTTGAGTTCGGCGATGATCGCGAGGATGCGGGTCACGCCGATGCCGTACGAGCCCATCGTGACGGTCACGAGCTTGCCGTTCTCGTCGAGCACCTTGAGCCCGAGCGCGTCGGCGTACTTACGGCCGAGCTGGAAGACGTGGCCGATCTCCATGCCGCGCGCGAGATGCACGGGACCGGATCCGTCGGGCGCGGGGTCGCCTTCGCGCACGTTTGCGATCTCCACGATGCCGTCGGCCGAGAAGTCGCGGCCCGCGATGACGGAGTGCGCGTGCTTCTGGTCGATGTTCGCGCCGGTGATCCAGCTCGTGCCCTCGACGACGCGGGGGTCGAGGAGGTAGCGGATCCCGGTTGCGGACTCCTCGCCGAGGATCGCGCCGGTGGGCGACCACGGACCGATGTACCCCTTGACCAGCAGCGGGTGCTTCTCGAAGTCGTCGGGGGTCGCCGGCTCGATCTCGGCCGGGGCGAAGGCGACCTCTGCGCGCTTCTCGTCGACCTCGCGGTCACCGGGGATGCCGATGACGACGAGTTCGCGCGTGCCGTCGAGATGCGTGAGCGCGAGCACGACGTTCTTCAGCGTGTCGGCCGCTGTGAACTCTCCCTCGAGGTTCGCGTTCGCGTGCGTCACGAGCGTCTCGATCGTGGGCGTGTTCGGCGAGTCGAAGATCACGGGAGCGCCGTCCGCGAACGGAACCGTCTCGGGGATCGCGGTCGTGTACGCCTCGACGTTGGCCGCGTAGCCGCCCTCGGAGCGCACGAAGGTGTCCTCGCCGACGGGCGTCGGGTGCAGGAACTCCTCGCTGCGGGACCCGCCCATGGCGCCGGCATCGGCCTGAACGATGACGTACTCCAGGCCGAGGCGCTGGAAGATGCGCTCGTAGGCGTCGCGCTGCGCCTGGTAGCTGATGTCGAGGCCGGCATCGCTGGCGTCGAAGGAGTAGGCGTCCTTCATGGTGAACTCGCGTCCGCGCAGGAGACCGGCGCGGGGCCGGGCCTCGTCGCGGTACTTGTCCTGGATCTGGTAGATCGTCAGCGGCAGGTCCTTGTACGAGGAGTACAGGTCCTTCACGAGCAGCGTGAACGCCTCCTCGTGCGTGGGCGCGAGCAGATAGTCGCCGCCCTTGCGGTCCTGCAGGCGGAACAGCAGGTCGCCGTACTCGTCCCAGCGACCTGACGCCTCGTATGCCTCACGCGGCATGAGCGCCGGGAAGTGCACCTCCTGTGCGCCCGCGGCGGCCATCTCCTCGCGGACGACCTTCTCGATGCGGGCCTTGACGCGCAGGCCCAGCGGGAGCCAGGCGAAGATGCCCGACGCCTGCGGTCGGATGTATCCGGCGCGGATCAGCAGCTTGTGGCTCGCGACCTCGGCGCCGGCCGGGTCTTCGCGGAGCGTGCGGAGGAAGAAGTTCGAGAGACGTGTGACCACCAGGCAAGTGTACTGACGGCGATCGCCCCGCCTGTGCGCGCTGCAGAGGCGGGGCGATCGGCCGTTCGGATCAGTTGAGCGCGCGGGTGCCCGCCGGGATGATGCCGCCGGCGTAGATCTCCGCCGCGTTGTCCTGCAGCGCCGTGAGAGCGACGCGCTGCGGCAACGGGCCGTAGGAGATGCGGGCGACGCCCAGCGCCTCGTACTCGGTCGAGGTGAGAGCCCCGGGCAGACCGATGACGCTGACCTTGCCGTGTCCGATCCCCTCGACCAGAGCGCGGGTGGTGTCGGCGTCCAGGATCCCCGGCACGAACACGCAGGTGGCGCCGGCGTCCAGGAAGGCCCTGCCGCGCTCGATCGCATCGGCCAGGGACTCGGCGACGGGGCGACCGCCGCCCCGGACGAACGCGTCGGTGCGCGCGTTCAGCACGAATGGCATTCCCTCGGCCTCGCCAGCCCGGATCATCGCCTCGACGTCGGCGGTCGCTTCCGCGAGGGGACGCAGCCGGTCCTCGACGTTCGCGCCGACGACGCCCGCGCCGATCGCGAGACGCACGGTCTCCCCCGGGTCGCCGTAGCCGTCGTCGAGGTCTGCGGTCACCGGCAGCTCGACCGCGGCCGCGATGCGGCCGACCATGTCGAGCATGAGCTCGCGCGGGATCGCGCCGTCGGCGTAGCCGTAGGAGGAGGCGATGGAGTGGCCCGCCGTCGCGATGGCGGTGGTCTCGGGCAGGGCGGCGATCGCCCGGGCGGAGACGACGTCCCACACGTTCACGACGCGGAGGATCTCGGGGGCCGCGTACAGCGCGGCGAGGGTGCGGGCCTTGTCGGCAGAGGTGGTCATGGACACAACGCTAATACCCGGCTCCGACCGCGGGGTCGGCCTAGGCTGAACCCATGCTGCAGCGCCGATCGCACGTCGCCCCGTCCGCCGCACAGAGCGAGCTCGCCACCGCGCTCGCGGCACTGCGCACCGAGATCGATGCGCCAACGGGGTTCCCGCCCGAGGCTCTCGCAGAGGCTGCATCGGCCACAGCGCCCGCGCCGGAGCTGGACCTGCGCGACATCGCCTTCGCCACGTTGGATCCGGCCGGATCCATGGATCTCGATCAGGCCTTCCAGATCGAGCGGAGCGGATCCGGCTACACCGTCCGTTATGCGATCGCGGATGTCCCGTCGTTCGTGACGCCGGGCGGCGCGCTCGACGAGGCGGCGCGCGCCCGCGGCGAGACGCTGTACGCGGCGGACGGGACGATCCCGCTGCATCCGCCCGTCCTCAGTGAGGGTCGTGCCTCGCTGCTGCCGGATCAGGACCGGCCCGCGCTCGTGTGGACCTTCGCTCTGGACGCGGCCGGAACGGCCACCGACACGCGTCTCGAACGCGCCCTGATCCGCTCTCGCGCGAAGCTGGACTACGTCGCCGCCCAGGCGGACCTCGACGCCGGCAGAGACACCCCGGCCGCGCTCCTCCCAGAGGTCGGGCGACTGCGCCTGGCGCAGGAGGCGCAGCGCGGTGGCGCGAGCCTAAACCTGCCGGACGACGAGGTCGTGCGCAAGGAGGACGGCACCTACGCGATCGAGCGCCGCACGCCGCTGCCGATCGAGGACTGGAACGCGCAGCTGTCGCTCATGACCGGCATGGCCGCGGCGCAGCTCATGCTGCAGGCGAAAGTCGGGATCCTGCGGACCATGCCCCAGCCCGACGACGCCGCGTTCGACACCTTCCGCCGGCAGACCGAGGCGCTCGGCGTGCCGTGGACGTCCGGCCGCTACGGCGACTACCTGCGCGGCCTCGATCGGGACGATCCGCGCACCCTGCCGATCCTGGAGGCCGCATCCGCCCTGTTCCGAGGCGCGGGGTACGTCGCGTTCGACGGCGAGGTCCCCGCGGAGACGACGCAGGCCGCGATCGCCGCGCCCTATGCACACGCCACCGCGCCGCTGCGTCGCCTCGTGGACCGTTGGTCCCTCGCGATCTCGCTCGCGGTGAGCCGCGGTGAGGAGATCCCGGCGTGGGTGCACGAGAGCATGGGGCAGGTTCCGGATCTGATGCGCGCCGCGGCGCAGCGGTCGTCCACACTGAACTCGCGCACGCTGGACCTCGTGGAGGCCGCGGTGCTCGCGCCGCACGTCGGTGAGACCTTCGTGGCCGTCGTGATCCGGCGCAACGGCGAGCGCGGCACCGTGCAGATCACGGATCCGCCCGTGACCGCGTCGATGGCGCTGCCGGATGCGGCGGCCGCGGGTGCGACCATCCAGGTGGTCCTGAACTCCGTCGACGTCACGAAGGGGCAGGTCGCCTTTGCAGTCGCCTGAGGGCTCCGCAGACGCCGTGACCGCGTGGCTCCGCAGCCATGCGCATCGTCTGCGCACGCTCGACCCGGATCAGGACGACGATTCGGACCTCGAGCCGCTTCTCGGCATCGTGGGCGATGCCCGCGTCGTCGCGATCGGTGAGTCGATGCACCGCGTGCACGAGTTCTTCGCACTGCGCCATCGGGTGTTCCGGTTCCTGCATCGGCGCGCCGGGTTCACGGCCCTCGTGACCGAGAGCGGACTGCCGGAGGGAAGACTCGTCGACGAGTGGATCCGCACCGGGCACGGCGGCCTGCGGGCCGCCCTGCGGGACGGGGTCTCGTACCGTTTCGGGGCCTGCCAGGAGATGCTCGACCAGCTCACCTGGATGCGTGAGCGCACCGCGACAGGGCGCGCCACCCCGCGCTGGTACGGGATGGATCTGCCCGACTCCTCGGCGAGCGCGCTGCCAGGGATCCTCGCCGCGCTCGATGTGCTCGACGAGGCGGATCCGCGCTACGCCGCGCACATCCGCACGACGCTGCTGCCGCTGTTCGGATATCTCCCCGACGATCGCACGGGCCTGGCGCAGGCCGCACCCTCCATCCAGGCGTATCTGGCGCTGCCCGCACCCGATCGTGCGGTCATCACCGTCGGCATCGCCGACCTCGCCGCACGGATCCGCGCGCGGCGGCGCGAGGAGATCGCGGCGCTCCCCGGTGATGCACTCGCCGAGGAGCGGGTGGACTTCGCGATCCGCGCCGCCGAGAGCGCCCGCGCGGCCGACGCCTTCCTCCAGGCGATGACCGCAGGTCCTACCCGTACCTGGCCCGCCGCGAACATCCGCGACGCATGGATGGCCGACACGGTGGAGTGGATCCTGCAGCGGGAGCCGCGCATCGTGGTCGCGGCGGCCAACGGGCATGTGCAGCGCACCCCGTTCTCCGCTCCCCCGTTCGTCCCGGATCCGATGACGACCCTGGGGGGCCACCTCGCCGATCGGCTCGGCGAAGACCTCGTGGTGATCGGGACGGCGTTCGGCGGCGGTGAGCAATGGCTGCACCGCCCCGGCCCCGCCGACCCCCCGGGGCATTCCCGCCCTTTCATCGCACCGCTCGCCTCGCTCGAGCCGTCCAGCCTGGATGCGACGCTCGAGCGCTCAGGGATCGGCGACGCGGTCATCGACCTGCGCACCGCGCCTGAAGCGGCCGCCATCGCGCTCGACCTCACGACCGGGTGGCACAACGGCGACGTGATCCAGCCGGGCCGCGCGCGCGACGCGTTCGACGCGGTGGCCTTCGTCCGGTCGGTGACGCCCTGGCGGACCTGGATCGACGACCGGGGGCTGGATCGGCGCTGACCGTTGCCGATGTACCACTCGACAGATACATTATGTACCAGTCGATTGATACATAGGAGGTGCCCATGTGGATCGCAGTGCTCCTGGTCTACGGCCCTGCCGCGGCAGGCCTCGCGGGCGCGCTCGTTGCCCGCCTCGTGTGGATGCGGAACCTGCCCCGGTACGGTCGCGCCACGATGACCACGACCGTGCTCGCGGGCGCCGTCCCGGTGATCGCGTTCCTCGTCGCCCGCCTCATCATCTGGTGGTCCTCCCCCTCGACATCCGTGCAGGACGGCTATGAGCTGGAGCGATTCAGGGCCGTCCTTCCGTTTGCCCTCGGCATCGTGACCGTCCTGCTGCTGGCGGTGCGCTTTCCTCGGGGCGCTCGATCGACCTCGGCGGACATCTCGCCGCGCACCCTGCGTACGTTCCTCGGCGGATGGTGGATCGCCGGACTCCTGGCGGTCGGTGCGCTCGTCCTCGCACTGACGATCGCGTTGGGAGCCCCCTCCCGACCCGACGGCGCGGGTCGCTACACACAGCGTTGGGAGGCGATCGGCACGAACGGCGCCCGCTCGGGATTCGGCGCCTACGGCTGGTACTACTCGGTGCCTGCAATGATCGCTCTCGCCCTGCTCCTCGCAGTCACGGCGATCGCGTGGTGGTCGATCCCTCGCCGCGCCTGGGACGCATCGGTCGAAGAGGACGCCGCCCTTCGACGCCTTCGCGCCGAGAACGTCGGTCGAGCCGCGCTGGGTGCGATGCTCGTCCACCTCGGCTTCGTCCTCAACCAGCTGCGAGGCGCTGCCACCACCGCCTCGGAGCTGCTGTCCACTCGCGAGGGGACGATCACCATCCCCAGCCCGCTGGCCGCCATGGAACCCATCTTCGCGTGGGCCTCTCCCCTGGCCGAGGCCGTCGGGCTCGGGCTCTGGCTCCTCATCGCTCTCAGCGCCGTCCCGACGCCCGCGCGCCGGATCTCGCCGTCCCCGTCCTTCGCGCCATGATCATCACCCTCTCCGCCACCGGCGGCACGCCCGCCGAGCAGGTGCACGGCCAGCTTCGTGGACTGATCACGAGCGGCCGCCTCGCCGCGGATGAACGGCTGCCGTCAGTGCGCCAACTCGCATCCGATCTCGGCGTCGCCCCCGGCACCGTGGCCAGAGCATACAAGCAGCTCGAGGAAGAGGGCCTCGTGGTCTCCCGCACAGGCGCCGGTACGCGCGTGAGCCGGTCTGCGACCCCCGTCTCGCGGGCGGTCGCCGAGGCGGCGCGCGCTCTCGCTGCCGCAGCCCGACGCGACGGCCTCTCTCCCGCGGACGCCGAGCGCGTCCTGCGCGCGATGTGGTGATCGGGCGGGCCATCGATCCGCAGCTGCGCCGGGCGCGACACCCCGGCGACGGAAGGCCGCAACGCCGTCGCCGGTGATCCCGAAGCTACGCTGAGCCGATGCATCACCTCGCCCTCGCCGAGCGATTCGTCGCTGCTTACTTCCCTGCCGCGACGACCGCAGTGCTCGCCGGAAGCACGGTACGAGGCACGCGCACGCCGACGAGCGACCTCGATCTGCTGCTCATCGGAGAAGACCTCTTCGCGGATGCCCGTGCCGCGACCGGACCGTCAAGTCATGCCGCGACCTATGGCTTCGAGGGCGAGGCCGTCGAGGTGTTCGCCTACACACCTTCCGGGTTCGAGGAATGGGCGCGACGAGGCGTCGCCCAGCATCGACCGGTGATCGTGCACATGCTGATGGAGGGGTTGCCGTTGCGAACCGGTCCAGAACTGACGTCGCTGCGCGAGCGCTGGGCTTCTGTGCTCAGTGCCGGCCCGACGGTGAGCGATGCCGAGTCCGCGACGCGCCGCTACGTCATCACCGATCTGCTCGACGACTACCGTGATGCCCGCGATCCACTGGAGCGTCATCAGCTCGCCGCAGCACTATTCGATCGGACCGCCGAGCTGATCCTCCTCACGAATGGACGATGGATCGCATCGGGCAAGTGGCTGCCGCGCCGCTTCCGCGACTTCGATCCACAGCGAGCGGCGCTGCTCTCCGCACCGCTGCTGACCGGCGATCCCGCATCGTTCGCGGCTCAGATCGAGTACGAGCTCGACCTCGCCGGAGGCCGCATCCACGAAGGCTACGTGCGCTGACGATCCGCACAGCCCGCCCTCGCTCGAATTTCTTCCCGGATCCTGGATCGTCCCGCGGAATGTCCGTGGTGGACGAGAGAATCGAGCATGGAACTTTTCACCGACATCGAAGCACAGGTTCAGACCCTGCGCGCGCTGCTCGGTGACGCTCTCGAGTCGACCGATCTCGTCCCTCTCATCGAGGGACTCGACGACGCACAAGCGGTCGATGCGATCACGGCGGCGACAGCGCTGGTCAAGAGCGAGGAGAGGGTCCGCGCGGCGGCCACCGGCGTGATCGCGGCCCGTTCCTCCCGCGAGGCGGGGCAGGCCGGGCTGGCGCAGTCCCGCGGACACAGGAACGTCGCCTCCCTCGTTCAGGAGATCACGGGATCGACGAGAGCCGAGGCCAGCCGGCAGGTGCGGATCGGCGAGTCGCTCCTCGCCTCGGCGACGACGGTCTCTTCAGACCCGGCCGTCGGCGATTCGCCTTCGGATGGCGAGTCGAATCGCGCGGAGAAGCCGGTCGCGCCCTGGCACACCGGACTCGATCGCGCCCTTCTCGATGGGCGGCTCACCTCGGCGCAGCACGACGCCATCCGTCAGGGGCTCGCAGACCCTCCCCTCGCCGAGGAACTGACGGAGGGACACGACGCGACGGAGCGCGACGCGCTCATGCGCGAGTTGTGGGAGGTCGCCGCCGATCAGCTCATCGATGCGGCGGCTCACGACTCTGCCGAGATGCTGAGCGCTGCGGCTCGCGCGATACGCGACCGACTCGACCCCGACGGCGCGGCCCGACGCTTCCGGGAAAGGTACTCGCGGCGCTCGTTCCGCGTGTGGACCACCGCCGATGGGCACAAGCGGGGCGCGATCGACTTCGATGACGAGGGCTACGCGTGGGCGACCACGATCATCGCCAACGCCATGCGCCCGCGCACCGGCGGTGCCCGGTTCGTCGATGCCGAGGAGAAGGCCCGCGCGCAGGCTCTGACCGACGACCCTCGCACGAACGACCAGCTCACCTACGACCTGTTCCTCGACCTGCTCCGCACGGGGGCGCTCGCCGACGCCCCGGCCGTGTTCGGCGCGCGGCGCGCGGGGGTCCGCATCGTCCAGGTCGTGAACGGCGACGGCATCGCGGATCCGATCGCACATGCGGAGGAACATCTGCACACCTTCCCCGCGGCAGTCGCAGAGCAGCAGAGATGCGATGTCGGCGCCGTCACGGTCACGGTCGACTCTCGCGGGAACCCGCTCGACGTCGGCCGTGAACACCGCCTCTTCACGCCCAAGCAGCGTGTCGCACTCGCCGTCCGAGACGGTGGATGCCGATGGACGGGCTGCGACCGTCCTTCGTCCTTCGGCGAAGCGCACCACATCGATGAGTGGGTCCGCGATGACGGGCGGACCGACATCGACCGCGGCATCCTGCTGTGCAGGTTCCATCACATGCAACTGCACCATGGCGGCTGGCGGATCACCCGCCACGAGAAGGAAGACTTCGTCCTTCATCACCCTCGCGGGCAGACCTTCGCGCTCCCGCCCCGACCTGCCCTCCGATACGCCTGGGCGGGAGTGCAGCCATGGCGGAAGCGATTCCGGACGGCGGCATGACGGGATCGCGGAAAGCGTCAGTCGCGAGCCCAGGTGATCTCGTCGCGACCGACCCGCTCGCGGCTCGTGCCCGCGGAAGAGACATCCCCTGGCTCGTGGGAGGCGCGACCGAACGCGGTCATGGAAGTGACCTCCCAATGGGGCGGGATCTGGAACTCGGCCGCGAGCCCGTCGCGATCGAATGCCCGGAACTGGTGAGCGTCGAGTCCGAGATGAAGGCCCTGGATCGTCATGTGGGCGACGGCCTGGCCGAGGTCGTAGCGAGCGAATTCCGAGTACTCCCAGTCGGCGGTCCCCTCGACCAGCACATGCGCGCAGTTCACCACCAGGAGTGACGCGTCGGGGGCCCACATCGACGAGCTCCGGGCGAGATACGGCACGAGCCGCTGGTGGATCTCATCGCCCCGACGCGCGATGAGGAACATCCAGGGCTGGCCGTTCCCCGCGGACGGCGCCATCCGCGCGGCGTCCAGCAGCGAATCGACGTGCGCGGCGCTGATCTCGAACTCCGGGTCGAAGCCCACCGGGCTGAATCTGCCGGCCAGCGCCGGATGCACCCCGGGAACGGCCGGGACTTCGCAGATCGTCATGGACCCGTCCGACGCTAGGCCTGCACGGCCGACGTCGTCATCACGAGCAGCTGCGGATCGGACAGATCCAGCGACACCCTGATCGACGCGAACTCTGCGAGCGACGACACGTGCGTGCCGCCGCAGAGGATCGACGCGGTGCCCTCGGGCAGCCCGCACACCCAGCGACGGCGATCCACGATCGTCTCGCCGTCCACCTCGATCCGGCTCGATGCGCCGGATGCCACCCACGCCGCAAGCTGTGCGTTGATGCGCCTCTCGCGTTCGGCCACCGACGCGGCGAAACCCTCGGTGTCGAAGCCCGCCTTGCGCAGGCTCTTGCCGAGCCGGTACTCGTCGACCGAGCCGTTCTCGTGAATGAGGCTCGTCTGGTTCGCCCGGCCCTCGAAGTCGGGGGTGCCGAGCGCGTCGGATCCGGGATCCTTGCGCCACAGATCGGCGACCGCGAGATCCAGAGCCAGCGAGGCGAGGTGACAAGCGGTGTGCCCGCGGCTCAGCCCTGCACGGTGCTCCGCGTCGACCGTGGCCTCGGCCGCCGCGCCAGCGGCGAGCGCCGAAGGAACCGCCTCGACGCGATGCCCGACGAGCCAGGTCCAGCCCTCCGCACCGCGCTTGACGGGGATGTCCGCGCCGACCGCGACCTCGCCTTCATCGCTCACCGCCGCCATGACCGCCTCGGTGACCGCGACCTCCACGTCGTCCAGGCGAAGCGCACCCCGATCCCCCGGCTGGTCCGGCCAGGTGTGGTCGACAGGGTGGAACGGCGTCCGATCCAGCACGACGACCGCACCGTCCTCCGCCGGGTGCACGCCCACGACGCGCGCCGACTCGACGAGGGACCCCGAGGGGAAGGTGACGACGGTGCTGTGCGGCACGGAGACTCCAGACAAGGCGACGAGAAGGATGCCGACGTCAGTGCGCCGGCGGGATGGTGAAGCTCGCCAGGCGGTCGCCGGAGACCACGAAGATCCCGTCCGACTCGCCGTTGAAGACGCTGCTGCGCCAGCCGAAGCGGATCCGGGTCGTGTCACCTTCGGTGTCCGCGGACAGGACAGTCATGCGGGCGCCGGCGCCGATCGCGTCCGACCCCGCCCAGCCACGCACGCCCTCGGGGCCGGCCTTGACGTTGCCCCAGTCGCTGACAAAGCCGTCTGGCGTGAACGCGGCGACGAACGCCTCGGTGTCGGCATCGTTGATGGCGTCGATCATCCGCTGCACAGCGGCGGGAAGTTCGCTCATGATTCCTCCTCAGTAAGGTCTTACTCCGACTCGCGGACCCTCAGCTGGTGAGGACCTGCGCAGTACCGAGCGGCGCGTTCGGACCCATCTCGTCGGCGAGTCGGTTCGCCTCCTCGATGAGGGTCGCGACGATGTCCTCCTCCGGCACGGTCTTGATGACCTCGCCCTTGACGAAGATCTGCCCCTTGCCGTTGCCGGACGCGACACCCAGGTCCGCCTCGCGAGCCTCGCCCGGACCGTTCACGACACAGCCCATGACGGCCACACGCAGCGGCACGGTCATGTCCTTGAGCCCCTCCGTGACGTCCTCGGCGAGCGTGTAGACATCGACCTGCGCCCGCCCGCACGACGGGCACGACACGATTTCGAGCTTGCGCTCGCGCAGGTTCAGTGACTGCAGGATCTGGTGGCCGACCTTGACCTCCTCGGCCGGAGGGGCGGACAGCGAGACGCGGATCGTGTCGCCGATACCCTCGCCGAGCAGGATTCCGAAGGCGGTCGCCGACTTGATCGTGCCTTGGAAGGCGGGTCCCGCCTCGGTCACGCCGAGGTGCAGCGGCCAGTCGCCCATCGCGGCGAGCAGCCGGTAGGCCTTCACCATGACGACGGGGTCGTTGTGCTTGACCGAGATCTTGAAGTCGTGGAAGTCGTGCTCCTCGAACAGCGACGCCTCCCAGCGCGCGCTCTCGGCGAGCGCCTCGGGGGTGGCCTTGCCGTACTTCTCGAGCAGGCGCGGGTCGAGCGAGCCCGCGTTCACGCCGATGCGCAGCGAGACGCCCGCAGCCTTCGCGGCCATCGCGATCGCGCCCACCTGGTCGTCGAACTTGCGGATGTTGCCCGGGTTCACGCGCACCGCCGCACAGCCGGCGTCGATCGCCTGGAACACGTACTTCGGCTGGAAATGGATGTCCGCGATGACCGGGATCTGGCTCTTCTTCGCGATGATGTGCAGCACGTCGGCATCATCCTGAGACGGCACAGCGACCCGCACGATCTCGCAGCCGGAGGCCGTGAGTTCGGCGATCTGCTGCAGCGTCCCGTTGATGTCGGTGGTCTTCGTGGTCGTCATCGACTGCACGCTCACGGGAGCACCACCGCCGACGAGCACCTTGCCGACCTTGATCTGGCGGCTCTTGCGTCGCGGGGCGAGGACGTCGGGGATCCGGGGCATACCCAGGTTCACAGCTGGCACGTCATCCAGGGTACCCGTGCGCAGCTGGACGGGATCCGTGTGGTAGTTTCGGCGCATGTCCGCGAACCGCACTTGGTGGCCCGCCCGTTAGGCGGAGAGTTCGCGACCCACGATCCAGACCGCCTTCCGGGGCGGTCTTGTCATTTCTGCCGCGTCGGATCCCTCATTCAGGAGCACCTTCAATGACCACCGCCGACCGGATCCACGCCCTCGATTCGTCGTTCGTCCTGCTCGCCCGCGAAGACTCGGACAGCGTCGAGCTGCTCACCGGCGAGATCGTCGATGTGACGAACCTCGCCGACATCCCCCTGGGCACAGGGGGCGAGCGCCGCGAGGTGTTCGCCCTCGTCCCCTACCGCCAGGTGCGCGAGCGCGGCTTCGAGGCGCAGGACGACGGCGCGCCGCTGCGCTGCCTGATCGTCGACGAGCACCTGCACCTGCCCGCGGACGAGGTGCGCGCGGCGCTGCCTGCGGATCCGATCCCGCTGCATGACGGTGGCTTCGACCTCAGCGACGAGGACTACGCCGCGATCGTCGAGCGCGTGATCGCCGACGAGATCGGGCGCGGCGAGGGCGCGAACTTCGTGATCCGCCGCGACTACATCGCCCGCATCGACACGACCGTGCCCGGGGCGGAGCGCACGGCGGCACTCACCTGGTTCCGGGCGCTGCTCGAGCACGAGCGCGGCGCGTACTGGACGTTCGCGGTGGTGACCCCCGGCGTGGTCGCGGTCGGCGCGAGCCCCGAGGCGCACGTCGTCGCCCGGGGCGGCGTCGTGACGATGAACCCCATCTCCGGCACGTTCCGCCACCCGGCGGGCGGATCGACCACCGCGGCGCTCGGCGAGTTCCTCTCCTCGACCAAGGAGACCGAGGAACTGTTCATGGTGGTCGATGAGGAGCTGAAGATGATGAGCGCGGTCTGCTCCGACGGCGGGCGGATCACCGGCCCGCACCTCAAGCAGATGTCGCGGCTCACGCACACCGAGTACATGCTGCGCGGCAGCAGCCGGCTGGACCCGCGCGACATCCTGCGCGAGACCATGTTCGCGCCGACCGTGACCGGTTCCCCGATGCAAAACGCGTGCACGGTGATCCGCCGACACGAGCGCAAGCCTCGTGGCTACTACTCCGGCGTGGCGGCGCTCTTCACGCCGAACGACACAGGCGGCCACGACCTGGACGCGCCGATCCTCATCCGGACGGTGTATCTCAAGGACGGTGAGGTGAGCGTGCCGGTCGGCGCCACCCTCGTGCGCCACTCCGATCCGGCCGGCGAGGTCGGCGAGACCCACGGCAAAGCCGCGGGCGTGCTGGGCGCGATCGGCGCTGTCGCGCGCGACACCGCTGCCGAGGCCCGCGAGGACGCCGATGCGCCCGGATCGGGCGCGACCCCGGCCGACGATCCGGCGATCCAGGCGCTGCTGGCCTCCCGCAACGCCCGCCTCGCCGAGTTCTGGATCAACCCCCAGGACGGCGGCACCCAGGCGTCGGCCGCCGCACCCTTCGCCGGACGCACGGCCGTGGTCGTGGACGCGGAGGACCGTTTCACGACCATGCTCGCGCACCAGCTGCGCCATCTCGGACTCGACGTGCGGATCCTGCCGTGGGCCGAGGCCGACGATGCCGAGATCGACGCGGCGGACCTGCTCATCGCGGGCCCCGGCCCCGGCGATCCCAGGGACGGTTCCTCCCCCCGCATCGCCCGGATGCGCGACCTTGTTGCACGCCGCCGCGAGACGGCGCGCCCGCTGCTCGCCGTGTGCCTCAGCCACCAGATCCTCGCGGACTCGCTCGGGATCGAGCTGGCCCCGCTCGCCAGCCCGCATCAGGGCCTGCAGAAGGCGGTGCCGGTGTTCGGCGAGGACGCCTCGATCGGCTTCTACAACACGTTCACGGCGCGCGTCTCACCCGGTACGACGGAAGCCGGCGTCGCCGAGGTGTCCGCCGACGCGGTATCCGGCGACGTCTACGCGCTGCGCGGCCCGGCTTTCGCCTCGGTGCAGGGCCACCTGGAGTCGATCCTGTCCCGCGACGGGATGACGACGCTGCAGCGCCTGGTCGAGCACGCCCTGAACTGAACGCTCAGCCGATCGTCACCGGGTGGAACAGGTCGGCGACGAGCAGCAGGCCGCCCATGCCGACCAGCAGCGCCGCCACGACGATCGTCAACGGCACGAGCCGGGTGGCGTCGACGGGCTTGGGCTTCGGGCGCCGGAACACCTTGGCCCAGGCGCGCTTCAGCCCATCCCACAACGCGACCACGATGTGGCCGCCGTCCAAGGGCAGCAGCGGGATCAGGTTGAACACGAACAGCGCGATGTTCAGCGACCCCATGAGGCTCAGCAGCACGGCGAAGCGGTTCAGCAGCGGAGCGTCGGCTGCGGCCACCTCGCCGGCGATGCGGCCGACCCCGATCACGCTGAGCGGGCCGTTCGGATCCCGCGGAGTGCCGGTGACCAGTGAGACGCCGACGTCCCACAGCCGCACCGGCAGGTTGCCGATGAGCTGCACGACGGCTCCGGTGTTCGCCATCGCCTGATCGAACCCGGCGGACACCGGCTGCTGCACGTAGGCGAGCTGAGCGCCGACTCCGGCGTAGCCGACCGTGTGCATCACGGCGTTGCCCTTGTCGTCGACGACCGCGCGCCCGTTGCCGTCCGCCTCCTGCCGCTGGGCGGCGACAGGGGTCAGCTGCAGCGTGAGCCGGGATCCGCCCCGCTCGACGACGAGCGGGAGGGCCTTGCCGGGCGAGGCCTGGATGATCGCGCTGGCCTCGGCGAAGGTGCTGACGTCCTTCCCGTCGACCGAGACGATCCTGTCCCCCGGCTTGACTCCGGCCTGTGCCGCGGGGGCCACCGGGTCCGATGCGGAGCACGAGGTCTGGGTGGATCCCGCCGGCAGCACGCACTCCGAGACCGACGCGATCGTGGTCGTGCCCTGCTGAAGTCCGATTCCGCTCAGCAGCACCGTGAACGTCACGACCGCGAGCACCAGGTTCATGAACGGGCCGCCGAACATGACGACGACCCGCTTCCACACCGGCAGCAGGTAGAAGACGCGACTCGCGCGCTCAGGCTCGATGGTCTCGTCGTTCGCAGCCCTCGCGTCCTGGATGAGGCTGCGGAAGGCGCCGCGCGAACGACTCCGCCCGCCGCTCTCGCCCTGATCGCCGGGTGAGGGCGGGTACATGCCGGACATGGAGATGAAGCCGCCGATAGGCAGCGCCTTGACGCCGTACTCCGTCTCGCCGATCTTCTTCGAGAACAGGCGCGGCCCGAAGCCGATCATGTACTGGCCGACGTGCACGCCGAACAGCTTGGCGGGAATAAGGTGCCCGAGCTCGTGCAGGGCGATCGAGACACCGAGCCCGACCAGCACGAACAGCAGGCCGCCGATGTATAACAGGATCTCCACCCCGCTACGTTACCGGTGCCGGGCTAGGAAACGGCCGTGCCGGACCTGTGCACTCGCCAGGATCCACCCGGTCCGGCCCGGCGGATCAGCCCTGCGCGGCGATCATCCGGTCGGCGGTGGCGCGCGCCCAGGCCTCGGCGGCGGCCAGCGACTCGACCGTGAGCTCGTCGGGCGGCTCGTGGGCGTCGACGACGCGCTCGATGGTGTCGACGATGGCGAGGAAGCTCAGCCGCCCCTCGTGGAACGCGTTCACGGCCTGCTCGTTCGCGGCGTTGTAGACGGCCGGGAAGGTGCGCGCGGCCCGACCGACATGCTTCGCCAGCGCGACCGACGGGAAGGCCGCGTTGTCGAGCGGCTCGAAGGTCCAGCTCGCCGCCTTGGTCCAGTCGATCGGCCGCCCCACGCCGCCCACGCGGTTCGGCCAGTCCAGGCCCAGCGAGATGGGCAGGCGCATGTCGGGCGGGGAGGCCTGCGCGATCGTGGATCCGTCTACGAACTCCACCATCGAGTGCACGATCGACTGCGGATGCACGACGACCTCGATCCGCTCATAGTCCACATCGAACAGCAGGTGCGCCTCGATGACCTCGAGGCCCTTGTTCACGAGCGTCGCCGAGTTGGTCGTGACCATGCGTCCCATGTCCCACGTGGGATGCGCGAGCGCCTCCGCGGGGGTGACCGCGGCCATCTCCTCCCGGGACCGGCCCCGGAAGGGCCCTCCGGACGCGGTCACGACGAGCCGGCGGACCTCCTGCTTCGTCCCGGACCGCAGCGCCTGCGCGAGCGCGGAGTGCTCGGAATCGACGGGCACGATCTGACCCGGCGCGGCGAGCGCGGCGACGAGGGAGCCGCCGACGATCAGCGACTCCTTGTTGGCGAGCGCCAGGGTGCGGCCGGCCTTCAGGGCGGCGAGGGTCGACCCGAGCCCGATGGATCCGGTGATCGCGTTGAGCACCACATCGGCCTCGACGTCGCGGACCAGCTGCTCGGCCTCGGCGGCGCCGAGCGCCGTGTCGTCCACGCCGAATTCCTCGGCCTGCTGCTCCAGCAGATCCGCCTGCGTGCCCGCGGCGAGGCCGACCAGTTCGAAACGATCCGGATGGGACCGGATCACGTCGAGGGCCTGAGTGCCGATGGAGCCGGTGGAGCCGAGGATGAGGACGCGACGCATGGCCTCAGCCTAGGCCGTGTCCCGTCGCGCGGATCGGGGCCCGCCACGTCAGCGACGTGGGCGGGCCCCGATCAGCGTCAGGAAGCGCTCAGCTCACTGAGCGGGGGCCGCCGACGGCAGCGTGCCGAGGATGTCGATCACGAACACCAGCGTCGAGTTGGCGGGGATCGATCCGGAAGCCTGGGCCCCGTAGCCGTCGGCCGGCGGGATCACGACGAGCACCTGCGAGCCCACCTTCTGGCCCTCGAGCGCCTTCTTGAAGCCGGTCACCACGCCGGTGGTCTGGAACTGTGCCGGCGTCCCCCGCTTCCAGCTGGAGTCGAATTCCTTGCCGTCGGCCCAGGTCACGCCGCGGTACTGCACGATCACGTAGTCGCCGCTTCCCACGGTCGGCCCGTCACCCTGCTTGAGGTCGGCGATCTTCGTCTCCGTCGGCGGGTCGGACTTGGGGATCGTGATGTCGGGCGCGCCGTCTTTGGCGAGCTTCACGGTCGGCATCCCGGCGACGGGGGCGACCGCCTTGCCGTCGGCGACGGTCGAGAGCTTCTTCGTGGACTGCGCGTAGACGACGACGGACGGCTGCCCCTGGCCGAGGAGCTTGCCCGGCACGGCGAGGACGACGGAGGATCCGAGCGGCTGGCATTCCAGCGCCGCGACGAACAGCGACTGCTGCTTCGGGTCGAGGAGGACGGGGAGCTGATCATCCGTGCCCCGCTCGCTCGAGTCCAGGGCGGCGTTGTCGGCGGCGCCGACGATCCGGTACTGCACCGACACGAGGTCCCCGGCGACGACGTTCTTGCCGTCGCCCTTCTTCAGGATCGTGCGTTCGACGGAGGTGGCGGCGTCGATGTCGGATCCGGACGGCACCGTGACCTTCAGGTCCTTGCCCTCGCCATCGACCTTGACGGCGTCCGAGGTCTTGCCCGGCTTGGCGTTGAGCAGGCATGAGGACGATGCAGACGGAGACGGTGACGCGGAGGGGTTCCCGGCTCCGGCGCAGCCGGAGAGCAGGAGAGCCGTCGCTGCGACGGCGGAGAGAGCAGCGGCAAGGCGGATGCGCACGGAGGACCTCGAGACGTAGAGACGAACCCGCCCATCCTGCCCTATCGGGCTTTGCCGCCGCTGGGAGGCAGGGCGACCCGCCTCGCCGCTCCGCGTCGCGTGCTCATTCCGATCACGGAATGGATCCTGATCTAGCCTTGTCTGGTGACCCCGGAACCCGAACCCGCAGCGTCTGCGGCCCGCGACGAAGCCGTCGCGGATCAGCACCAGGCCGAAGACGAAGAGGTGCATCGGGCCGGCGCGACCTATCTGCTCGGCCGGATGATCCTGATCCCGCTCACGCGGTTCATCTACCGCCCTCGCATCGAGGGCCGCGCGAACGTGCCGATGGACGGCCCGATCATCATCGCGTCGAACCACCTCTCCTTCATCGACTCGATCGCGATCCCCGTCGCGGCCCCCCGGCGCGTGCATTTCCTCGCGAAGTCGAGCTACTTCGAAGGCACGAGCCTCAAGGGCCGCTTCGTGGCGAACTTCATGCGCGCGGTCGGCGCGATCCCGGTGCGCCGGGGCGCGGGGCAGGCGGCACTGGACGCGCTGGACGCGCAGCGGAAGCTGCTGGATCAGGGGCTCGCCGTCGCCCTGTACCCCGAGGGCACGCGGTCGACCGACGGCCGCCTCTACAAGGGACGCACGGGGGTTGCCTTCCTCGCACTGCAGACGGGCGCGAAGGTCGTGCCGGTCGGCGTGATCGGCACCGACAAGGCGATGCCCGTGGGCGCCAAGATGCCGAAGATCGGCTCGAAGGTCACGATCCGCTTCGGCGAGCCGCTGGACCTCTCGCACCACGGCACCGCGAACTCCGGCCGCGCCCGCCGCGGCGCGACCGACGAGATCATGACGGCGATCCACGCGCTGAGCGAGCAGGAGCTCGCCGGCGTCTACAACGAAGTCCCGGCACAGGGCGCGATCGAGAAGATCAAGCAGGCCCTGCCCCACGAGCGGCGCTGACCGCGCGGGTCACACCCGGGTGGCGGCCGGGTCCGCGACCAGGATCGTGGCCTCGTGGTGCACGGGGAACGACACCGAGTTCGCGATGAAGCACCAGGCGTTGGCCTGCGCATGCGCGGCCTCGGCGGCCGCACGCATGGACTCGTCGGCGACCGTCACCACCGGATGCAGCGTCACTTCGGTGAACGCGCCGCCGCCGCGCCCGTCCTCCTGCATCGTGCCGGTGGCCTCGTCGCGGTAGTCGACGACGACGACCCCCGCCGTCACGCAGGCGTGCAGGTAGCTCAACAGGTGGCACTCGCTGAGTGCCGCGAGCAGCATGTCCTCAGGGTTCCAGCGGGTGGGATCGCCTCGGAACGGCTTGTCGGAGGAGGCCAGCAGATCCGGCTTGCCCTCGACGCTGACCGTGCTCGCGCGGTCGTAATCGCGATAGCCCGAGGTGCCGCTGCCCCTGTTCCCGGTCCAGGTCGTGCGGAGAGCGTAGCGATGCGTGCCGAGGGTCATGGATCCATCGTGCCAGGATCCCGCTCGCCCCGGCCGAAATGCGCCGTCGGCGGTGTGCGCGCCCACTAGGCTGGCACTCGTGGTGCAGACTCTGACCGTCCAGGATGCCGTGGAACTCGCCGTCGTCGAACGGAACGGATTCATCGAATCCCGCCACATCGGCGCCGCGGTCGTGCTCTCGCCGGAGGGCGAGGTCGTAGTCCGTCACGGCAACTCCGATGCACTGGTGCTGCCCCGCTCCAGCCTCAAGCCGCTGCAGGCCATCGCGTGCCTGACGGCCGGCGCCCCGCTCGAGGGCGAGCAGCTGGGCCTCGCGACGGCGAGCCACATCGGCACCGACCGGCACGTCGCCGTCGTGCGCGAAGTGCTCGCGGCCGGGGGCCTCACCGAGGACGACCTGGGCTGCCCTGAGGACTGGCCCGGCGATTCGGCCACCAGGGACGAGCTCGTACGCGATCACGCCGGCAAGGCGCGCATCCGGATGAACTGCTCGGGCAAGCACGCCACGATGCTGCGCGCCTGCATCGCGAACGACTGGCCGACCGCCGGCTACCTCGATCTGGATCACCCTCTGCAAGTGCACATCAAGGACGTCGTAGAGCGACTCAGCGGTGAGCGCGTCGCGGCCACGGCCATCGACGGCTGCGGCGCGCCCGTGCACGCGATCACGCTCACCGGGCTCGCCAGGGCCCTGCACCGCATCGGCACCGCCTCGGAGCGCTCGCCGTTCGCGCTGCACCGGGTCGCCGGCGCGCTGGTGCGCACGGTGCGGGAGAATCCGTGGACGATCGAGGGCCCTGGGCGCCCGGACACCATCGCGATCGAGAAGCTCGGCGTGTTCGCGAAGCACGGCGCGGAGGGCGTGATGGTGATGGTGGCCCCGAACGGCGCCACGGTCGCCCTGAAGATGCTCGACGGCTCCGGCCGCGCGGCGACGATCGTCGCCGCCACTCTGCTCGCCCGTGCGGGCGCGCTGACCGACGCGCAGGTGGACAGCCTCGCCTCGGCCCTTCCACTTGCCGTCCTCGGAGGCGGCAGCGGCGTGGGGGCCATCCGCCCCGGCGCCGGAATCTAGCGCCCTCAGAAGGGGCCGTACCCGTCACTGGGAAGGAAAGGAGCCACGATGAGGATCTCTGTCCCCAGCGAGGTGAAGAACAACGAGTTCCGCGTCGCCCTCACGCCCGCGGGCGTGCATGACCTCGTGCAGGCCGGTCATGACGTCTTCGTGCAGTCCGGCGCAGGCGCCGGCTCCTCGATGTCTGATGCCGACTATCTGGAGGCGGGAGCGACGCTGCTCGATGACGCCGACGAGGTCTGGGCCCGCGCCGAGCTGGTGCTGAAGGTGAAGGAACCGATCGCCAGCGAGTACCACCGCTTCCGCAGCGATCTGGTGCTGTTCACGTACCTGCACCTCGCCGCCGACCGCGCGCTCACCGACCGGCTCGCCGAGTCGGGCATGACCGCGATCGCCTACGAGACCGTGCAGCTGGCCTCCGGCGCGCTGCCGCTGCTCGCCCCGATGAGCGAGGTCGCGGGCCGCCTCGCGCCGCTGGTCGGCGCGAACACCCTGATGCGGTCGCACGGCGGCCTCGGCCTGCTGATGTCGGGCGTTCCCGGCACCCGTCCCGCCACCGTCACGGTGATCGGCGGCGGCGTCGCGGGCGCGAACGCGGCCGTGATCGCAGCGGGGATGGGCGCGGATGTGACCATCTTCGACACCAACATCGCGCGACTGCGCTACCTGGACGACTTCTTCGGAGGCCGGGTGAAGACCGCGGCGTCGAACCCGCTCGACCTGCGCCGTGCCGTCGTGAACTCGGACCTCGTCATCGGATCGGTGCTGATCCCTGGTGCGAAGGCGCCGAAGCTGGTCACGAACGACATGGTGGCCGAGATGCGCCCGGGCAGCGTCCTCGTGGACATCGCGGTGGACCAGGGCGGCTGTTTCGAGGACACGCACCCGACGACGCACGACGATCCCACGTTCCGCGTGCACGACACGGTGTTCTACTGCGTGGCGAACATGCCGGGCGCTGTGCCGAACACGTCCACGTCGGCGCTCACCAACGCGACGCTGCCGTACGTGCGACAGATCGCGGGACGCGGCTGGCAGGCGGCGCTGCGCGCAGATGCCGCCCTGGCCGGCGGTCTCAACGTGACCGGCGGCAAGGTCGCCAACGCCGGCGTGGCCACCGCGCACGATCTGCCCCTCACGCCGCTGGACGAACTGCTGGGCTGAGGTTGCCCTGCGGGGCGGGCAGGATCACCCTGGACGGCCGACCGTCCGGATCGATGGTCCAGGCCCGCCCTGCATGCAGCGCCGCATAGGGCGGCAGTTCGCGCACCCCGGCGAGCACGCGCAGGTCGCGGGCGGCCTCGGCGAGCACCACGACCTCGCCGGTGCGGGCGACCCGCTGCCAGAGCGCATACTGCCGCTGCCAGGCATCGGCGTCGCCGACCAGCATGAGAAGGCCACAGAGCTCCCGTACCCGGTGCGCGGACCGCTCTCGTCCCGCGCCGGTCCCACCGTCCGCACGGATCCGCGCCACCTCCGCCGCCGCCCCGACCTGCCCTGCACCGTCCGGCAGCGTCACCGGGCCGCCTTCTCCGAGCACCTGCACGGCGGCGCGCCCGAATCGCGCGGCGAGCGTCTCCGCCGTGCGCGACGGCGCCGTGCTCACCACGCCGACCAGCGACGCCCGCGGCTCCCACCGCGGTGTGTCCACGCGCACGGATGCGCCCCTGCGACGCGACGCCGGAGGCGCGGCGTCGGCGGCCTCCGCCTCCGGCAGCGCGAACTGCACCTCCGCGCCGCTCAGCCGAGCGCGCCCCGGCGGACGGTCGGGATCGTACGAGCCTGGCTCTCCCCCGGCCGTGAGGTGCTCTGTGCGGCTCGCAGCGCGCAGCAGAGCCCGTTCCGGCAGCAGATCCGCGAGGGCCGAGAGCTGCCCCGTGCACCGTGAGGCGCTGAGCAGCACCGTGCCCCCGCGCTCCGCGGCGAGACGGATCACTCGCTGCAGGCGCTCCGTCCAGGCCGAGGCGTACTCGAGCGGGAAGGCCGCGAGGTGCCGTTCGACGTCGTCCACCGCCAGGAGTGACGGCACCGGGCGGTGCCCTTCCGCGATCTCGTCGATCACAGACCACGCCTGCTCGGTATCCGCAGGCAGCAGCATCCCGTCCGGCGCCTGCTCCACCGCCGCCCGCAGGACGCTGCTCTTCCCGGAGCCCGGCCCGCCGAACACCGTGAGCCCTCGGTCCTCGCCGAGCCGGAGGGAGCGCAGCACCTGCCGCTGCTGCTCCGGCTCGTCCGCGAGCCCGAGCACGATGTCCCCGTGCGGAGCCGACGGAAGGTCGACTCGGTGCAGCCGCCTCGGCAGGGGCGGCTGCCAGGGACTCTGCGCCCGCGTTGCGCCGGGCCAGCGGGTCGCGAGCGCCGCGAGCTCCTCTGCACCGGTCCGTGCGACGCGGAACACCACAGGCGCTGCGTCCTGAGGGCGGCGGAGGTACGCCAGTCCGCGCCCTCCGGCATCGCCCGGCAGCGCGGCCGCGGCGTCGCTGCCGATCATGGCCCTGCTGTCCACCGGATCCGTGACGCGCAGCGCGATGCGCAGCGGGCAGTTCGCCGCGAGTGCGTCGCGGATCACCCCGGTGGCGCGCTGCGTGCCGAGGATCAGGTGCACACCGAGCGCCCTCCCCCGGGCGGCGATATCGGTGAACACGGCTGCCAGGTCCGGATGCTCCTGCAGCAGCGCCGCGAACTCGTCGACGACGATCACCAGCCGGCCCAGCGCTCCCCCGGTCTCGGCGACGCTGCGTGCGCCGATTCTCGCGAGGACRCCCTCCCTGCGCCGCAGTTCGGCCCGCAGACTCCGCACGCCGCGCTCGGCCTCCGCGGCGCCGAGATCGGTGATCACGGCGGCGACGTGCGGCAGAGCGCGCAGTCGCTCGAAGGCCGTGCCGCCCTTGAAGTCGGCCAGCACGAATCCCACCTGCTCCGCGGAGTACGTGGCGGCGAGCGCGGCGACCCAGCTCACGAGGAGCTCGCTCTTGCCCGCTCCGGTGACGCCGGTCACGAGCGCATGCGGACCCTCGCCGACGAGGTCGAGCGCGACGGGCCCTGCGGCATCCCGCCCGATCCCTGCCCACAGACCCTCCGACATCTCCGGATGCGTCCCGGCGATGCCGTCCGCCTCCTCGCCCGACGCGGACGGGAGCACCTCGCTCAGCGCCACCGCCACAGGGATCCCCTCCTCCTCCCCCTGTTCCCGCGTCAGGTGCTGCACGATCGCCACCGCCTGGTCGCGCGAGATGCCCTCCGCCCGGCAGCCGCGGGTGCCCTCGGAAGTGGTCAGCAGGGCGGATGCCGGCTCGACGACGTCGAGCATCGCGTGGTAGCCCGCGGGCGGCGGCGTTCCCGGAGGGAGCAGGCAGAGCCGGTGCCCGGACGGCGCGGTCCGCTGCACGCCGACGTGCACGATGCTCGCGTCGTGCGAGGCCGGACGTGCCTGCGGCAGTCCGCCCAGCCCGAGCGCCGCGACGCCATCGCCTTCAAGGCGGACCGCGCCACTCGCGTGCCGAAGACACAGCTGCAGCGCCAGCGCTCTCGCCACGGCCAGGGCGATCGGCGCGGGCCCTCGCACACAGAGGCCGTCGGAGAGGCGCACCGGCACCGGCACACCCGGCAGATGGCGATGCTGGGCGCGGTAAGCGTCAGCCCGCTCTCCCCCGCCGCTGAACCTCAGCGACGAGATCCCCTCCCCGCGACCCGCCGCGATCTCCACGGTCTCCGCGAGGGCGACCGGGCGCGTCGGCGGATCCGCCAGGCACGCGGCGGCATCCGGCGTCGCCCGCAGCCGACGCCCGCGCTCGGCCGCCTCGTGCTCGGCCACGACCTGTTCGACCTGCGCCCACGCCCGCGCCTCATCGGTCCGTGCGACGCGGGCGGCGCGCCGCCGCTGCCGCACGCCGTCCACGAACGAGCCGAGGATCATGACCGGTCCGAGCGCCGCGAAGCACAGAGACAGCGGCGAGCCGGTGACCGCGAAGAGCACGACGCCCGAGACCACCGGCACGATCGCGGCCAGCAGAGGGAGCGAGCCGCGCGGCGGGGGCGCGGCGACAGCGGGGAGGACGATCGTCTCGAGGGGATCCATCCCGCCATCCCACCGCGAACCATCCCGCGGTGGGACCGGCTCAGCGCAACCGGTGCACTACCCGACGGGGATCGGGGCTGTGGAGGAGGATCCGTCGTCGCTCGAGCTGCGCCGCGCGTCCACCACGATGACCGTGACGTTGTCGCGCCCGCCGTTCTCCAGCGCAGCGGAGAGCATCGCGTCGACCGCGGCGTCGGCCGTCGGGTTGAGCCCGAGGAAGTGCTGAATCCCGTAGTCGGTGAGCTCTTTGGTGAGCCCGTCGGAGCAGATCACGAACCGGTCGCCGTCCTGCACGCTGAACTCACGGTAGTCCGGCGGCAGCGCCTCGCTGACGCCCACGGCACGAGTGATCACGTTGCTGTACGGATGCCCTTCGGCCTCCTCGGGGCTGAGCCGGCCCGCGGTGATCAGCTCCTGGACGACGGAGTGGTCCGTCGTGACCTGGTTGAGCACGCCRTCGCGGAGCAGGTACACCCGGGAGTCGCCGATGTTCAGCGACACCCAGCGCGCGTCGTCGGCGACGAGGGTGAAGAACACACCGGTCAGCGTCGTCCCGGTGCCCTCATCGGTGGTGTCAGGGTGAGCGGTGATGTCCTGCACCGCGGCGACCAGTGCCGCCTCGATCGTCTGCGTCGTGATCTCGCCCGCGGCGACGGCCTCCTCGAGGCGGGCGATCGTGCGTTGACTCGCGATCTCGCCGCCCGCGTGGCCGCCCATGCCGTCCGCGACGACGAACAGGGGGAACTCGGCCAGGAGCGAGTCCTGGTTGTTCTCCCTCCGACGACCGGTGTCGGTCGCACCCGCCCAGGACAGGACGACCGTGTCGCCGGACGCCAATGCGACCTCGCGCGCGTGTGCCGCGGAACCCTGGCTCATCGCGGTCCTCCCCATCCTCGGGCGATCGGAATGACCGCTGAAATCTCACACATCGTATTGGATTCCTGCGTCGACACGCGCCTCAGACCGCCGGATCCGCCGGGAGCRGAAACAGCGCGTCGATCGCGGCGACGTCCTGCGCGGTCGGCGTCCAAGCGGCACCGGCATGCGCGTTCGCCTCGATCTGCTCGGCCGACGTGGCCCCGGCGATCACGGAGGCCACGCCGGGCTGCGCGAGCAGCCAGCCGAACGTCGCCTCGAGCATGCTGATGCCGCGCTCGTCGCAGAACCGGCGATAGGCGTCCAGCGCATCCCAGGGAGCGTCCTTCCAGAGATGGGCCCTGGTCCGCATGATCCGACTCTGCGCCGGCCCGCCGTCCCGCGTGAACTTGCCCGTGAGCAGGCCGTTGTGCAGCGGGAAGAACGGGAAGAACCCGAGCCCGAAGCGGTTCGCGGCCGGGAGCACCTCGCGCTCCGCCGCACGGGACAGCAGCGAGTACTGGTTCTGCGAGGAGATGAAGCGCGCGCTGCGCTCGGCGCGCAGCTCCGCCTCGGCGATCTGCCAGCCCGTGAAGTTCGAGTGGCCGAAGTAGCGGATCTTGCCCTCGCGGACGAGCTCGTCCAGGGCGTCGAGGGTCTCCTCGATGGGAGTGTGCGGATCCGGCCAGTGCAGCTGGTAGAGATCGATCCAGTCGGTGCGCAGGCGGCGCAGCGACTCCTCGACGGCCTTGCGGATGTAGCGGCGCGAGCCGAACCCGGCCGGGAAGTCGTAGCCCATGTCCCCCGCAGGGTGGCCGAACTTGGTCGCCAGCACCACACGGTCCCGGCGGCCATCGAGGGCCTCCCCCATCAGGGTTTCGCTGAGACCGGGATCCTTGCCGTACATGTCCGCGGTGTCGAGGAACGTCACGCCGTGGTCGATCGCCGCATCCAGGACCTGAACAGTGCCCTGCAGCGTCTCGGTCGCCGTCCCCGCACGTCCGAAGTTGTTGCATCCGAGTCCCACGGCGGAGACCAGGAGCCCGGACGATCCGACACGACGTTCAGCGCTCATACTTCCAAACTACAGGCCGACCAGGGATGCGGATGCCGGGCATGCAGGAAGCCCCGGTCGAAGGACCGAGGCTTCCCGGAGTGACGTCCCGGTCCGAGGACCGGGACGTCACCGTCGTGTCAGGCCGGGGGCTGCTCGCCGTTGTCCGGAGCGGCGTCCGGCGCGGCAGCCGGCGGGGCCGGGGGCGCGGGCGGAGCCGGCGGGGTCACCGGAGCCGGCGGAGTAGCAGCCGGCGGGGCGGCCGGAGCATCCGGAGCGGCGGCGGGCGGAGCGGCCGGCGGCTGGAACGTCGGCTGCGGAGCCTGCGGCGCCGGCGGCTGGAACCCCTGCTGCGGCTGACCGGGCTGACCCGGCTGACCGAACTGCGGGGCCTGCGGCGCAGCCGGCGGGGCGTAGCCCTGGGCTGCCGGCGGCTGGTAGCCCTGCGGGGCGCCGTAACCTGCGCCCGGAGCCGCAGCAGACGTCTGCACCGGGATGCCCTGCCACACCGTACGATCGCCGAGGAAGCCGTTCGACGCCCACGAGGCGGGGACGATGTTCGGGTTCCAGCGCGACTTGTCGAAGGCGTTGATGCCGAGCCACACGATGCTCAGGAAGATGTACAGCACAACCCAGGCGCCGCTCTTCTGCAGCTTGAGCCCCACTCGCCAGGCGGCGAGGACCATGAGGACGGCCATAGCGATGCCCACGAGCCAGCCGAGAACCGGCACCCACGTCAGCAAGAAGCCGAACGCGAGCCACGGGCTCAGGTCGCCGAGCTTCAGGAAGATCATCACATTGTAGAAAGGCACCCACGCCCGCCACTTGCCCTGGACGCCCGCCTTCTCGAAGATCTTCATGAGGAAGAGCGAGCCGAGCACGTAGAAGACGACGGCGAAGATCAACCACGTCAACGCGGCGATCAGATAGGCGGCCGCGAGCGCGGTGCTGTCTCCGTAAGAGTCCATGTTTCCCTCCGGGGAATCGGTTTGTGATGCAGTCGCATCGAGGATGCATCAGCTGAGAAGAAGCTGAGTGCGTCGACGCGAAACACCCTACCGCGTCCGAGCGTCGCACTCACGAACTATTTGCGGGCCGTCGGCTGATCTGTGACCAGCTCCAATATCCCGGTATCGGTCGTCTCCTGCAGCCGGAGGCCCGCGCGAGCCGCCCAGTTCAGCAGAGTGCGGCGGGACCCGATCTTCGGGCGGTCCTGCGCCAGGCGCCGCACGAGCTCTCCCTTGGCATGCTTGTTGAAGTGGTTCAACGCCTTCCCCTGCTCCGTCACGACCCGCACGTACGCCGACGTCAGATCCACCGGGAGAGGACCCAGATCCGCGTACGCCTCGGACCGCAGGTCGAGCACGAAGGCGGGCGCTTGGGCCATGAGCGCAGTGGAGACCGCGTCGGCCCACAGCCTCCGCAGCGGCGGCAGCCCCGGCACCGACGCGCCGGCGCCGAGCCGGTAGGACGGGATCTGATCCAGGGCGCCAACCGGCCCGTAGGGTGCACTGTGCACCAGCACGTGCGCCCCCAGCCAGCGCCGCGCATAGCCATCGAGCGTCGCCGCGTCCAGCGCGTCATAGAGGACGCCCGTATACCGGTCCACGGCCGGCATCACCGCAGCGGTGCGCAGCCCGGCGTTGTCGTGCAGGGCCTCGGAGAGCTGCTTGTCGCTGAGCTTGAGCACCCGGCGCGTCGCCTCCGCATCGGCGGCCAGCGCCACGAGCGCGTCGATCACCTGCTCGCGCACGGGCGCCAGGTCCGGCAGCGCCCATCCGGCAGGATCCACCGGTGCGCTCTTCCCGCCGGGACGCTTGGTCTCGCTCGGCGGCAGCAGGATCATCATGCGCGGAACTCCTCAGACGGATGCAGACGCGCAAGCGCCGGACCCCCGAGGGGATCCGGCGCTTGCGTGAGTGGTTCGATCAGGCGACGAGTGCCGCGTTGCCCGCGACGATCGTCAGGGTGTCGCCCTCCATCGAGACGAAGCCGTCCCGAGCGCTGGCGAGCACCTTGGTGCCGTCCAGCTGGGTGATGCGGACCTGCCCCTCGGCGAGGATCGCGAGCACGGGCTCGTGCCCCGCCATGAAGCCCAGCTCGCCCTCGACGGTCTTCGCGACGACGAGGCTGGCCTCACCGGTCCAGACCTCCGCATCGGCGGAGACGAGGCTGACGTGCAGAGCCATGATCAGGCGTTCTCCTTCTGGATGCGAGCCCAGTTCTCCTCGACGTCCGAGATCCCGCCGACGTTGAAGAAGGCCTGCTCGGCAACGTGGTCGAAGTCACCGCGGCAGATCGCGTCGAACGACTCGATCGTCTCCTTGAGCGGCACCGTGGAGCCCTCGACACCGGTGAACTTCTTCGCCATGTAGGTGTTCTGGGACAGGAACTGCTGGATGCGACGGGCACGGGCGACGACGATCTTGTCCTCTTCGGAAAGCTCGTCGACACCGAGGATCGCGATGATCTCCTGCAGTTCCTTGTTCTTCTGGAGGATCTGCTTGACCGTGGTCGCCACGCGGTAGTGGTCCTCGCCCAGGTAGYGGGGGTCCATGATCCGCGAGGTCGAGGTCAGCGGGTCGATCGCCGGGTACAGACCCTTCGACGCGATCTCACGCGAGAGCTCGGTGGTCGCGTCGAGGTGCGCGAACGTCGTGGCCGGGGCCGGGTCGGTGTAGTCGTCGGCCGGCACGTAGATCGCCTGCAGCGAGGTGATCGAGTGACCGCGCGTCGAGGTGATGCGCTCCTGGAGCACACCCATCTCGTCGGCGAGGTTCGGCTGGTAACCCACGGCGGACGGCATGCGGCCGAGCAGCGTGGAGACCTCGGATCCGGCCTGCGTGAAGCGGAAGATGTTGTCGATGAAGAGCAGCACGTCCTGCTTCTGCACATCGCGGAAGTACTCCGCCATGGTCAGGGCAGACAGGGCGACGCGCAGACGCGTTCCCGGCGGCTCGTCCATCTGGCCGAAGACGAGGGCGGTCTTGTCGAAGACGCCCGCCTCCTCCATCTCGGCAATGAGGTCGTTGCCCTCACGGGTGCGCTCGCCGACACCGGCGAACACCGACACACCACCGTGGTCCTGCGCGACGCGCTGGATCATCTCCTGGATGAGGACGGTCTTGCCGACACCGGCGCCGCCGAACAGGCCGATCTTTCCACCCAGCACATAAGGCGTGAGCAGGTCGATCGACTTGATGCCGGTCTCGAACATCTGAGTCTTGGACTCGAGCTGGTCGAAGTTCGGCGCCTTCCGGTGGATGGGCCAGCGCTCGGTGACCTCGATCGTCTCGCCGGGCTCGAGGTTGAGCACCTCGCCGATCACGTTGAAGACCTTGCCCTTGGTGACGTCGCCGACGGGGACCGAGATGGCCTCGCCGGTGTCGCGCACCTCCTGGCCGCGGACCATGCCGTCGGTGGGCTTGAGCGAGATGGCGCGGACGAGGTCGTCCCCGAGGTGCTGAGCGACCTCGAGCGTGATCTCCGTCGACTCCTCGCCGATGGTGATCGTCGTCTTGAGTGCGTTGTAGATGTCGGGGATCGAGTCGTGCGGGAACTCGATGTCGACGACAGGGCCGGTGACGCGAGCAACGCGGCCGACGACCGTCGTAGCGGTGGCAGTCATATTTCGTCTCTCTCCTGAGGGTCTTACTTGCTCGACGACAGCGCGTCGGCGCCGCCGACGATCTCGGCGATCTGCTGCGTGATCTCGGCCTGGCGCGCGTTGTTGCGCAGGCGGGTGTAGTCGGTGATGAGCTTGTCGGCGTTGTCGCTGGCCGACTTCATCGCCTTCTGCGTCGCGGCCTGCTTGGCGGCGGACGACTGCAGGAGGGCGTTGAAGACGCGGCTCTGGATGTAGACCGGCAGGATCGCGTCGAGCACCGTCGCCGCATCCGGCTCGAACTCGTACAGCGGGTAGACGGCACCAGAGGTGTCGGCTTCGTCCGCCTCCGCGATCTCCAGCGGAAGCAGGCGCACTGTCTCGGGCGACTGCGTCATCATGCTGACGAAGCGGTTGTAAACGAGGTGGATCTCGTCGACGCCGCCCTGCTCGCCACCGCGCTCGAACGCCTCCAGCAGCGCGGCGGAGATGGCCTCCGCCGTGTGGAAGGACGGCGTGTCGGTGTCACCGGTCCACTCCGCGGCAGCCTCGAGCCGCCGGAACTGGAAGTAGCCGACGGCCTTGCGGCCGACGAGGTAGAACACCGGCTCGCGCCCCTCCGAGCGCAGGAGCTCTGCGAGCTCCATGCCCTCGCGCAGGATCTGCGAGTTGAACGCGCCGGCCAGACCCCGATCGCTCGAGAAGATCACGACCGCGGAGCGGCGGATCGTCTCGGGCTCACGGGTGAGCGGGTGGTCGACGTTGGAGTGCGTCGCGACGGCGGACACGGCCCTCGTCACGGCCCGCGCGAAGGGCGAGGACGCGTTGACGCGCGCCATCGCCTTCTGGATGCGCGAAGCCGCGATGAGTTCCATCGCCTTCGTGATCTTCTTGGTCGTCTGAGCAGAAGAGATCTTCTGCTTGTAGACCCTGAGTTGTGCGCCCATAGCTCTGAGAATCCCCCGCGCTTACGCGCGGCGGCCCTTGACGATCTTCTCCTGGTTCACGTCGTCGACGTCCGCGGCGCTGTGCTCCTCGTGACCGGGAGCGCTGATGCCGTGGCCCTTGCCGCCCTGGAACTCGAGGAGGAAGGCATCGGTGGCCTTCTCCAGCTCCGCGGCCGTGTCGTCATCGAGGACGTTCGTCTCGCGGAGCGTGTCCAGCACAGTGGTGTTGCGACGCAGGTGATCCAGCAGCTCGCGCTCGAAGCGCAGCACGTCCTCGACCTCGATCGAGTCGAGCTTGCCCTTGGTTCCGGCCCAGATCGAGACGACCTGCTCCTCGACGGGGTACGGCGAGTACTGCGGCTGCTTGAGCAGCTCGGTCAGACGCGCACCGCGAGCCAGCTGACGGCGCGAGGCCTGGTCGAGGTCGGACGCGAACATCGCGAAGGCCTCGAGCGAGCGGTACTGCGCGAGCTCGAGCTTCAGCGTTCCGGAGACCTTCTTGATCGACTTGACCTGGGCGTCACCGCCGACGCGGGACACCGAGATGCCGACGTCGACAGCCGGACGCTGGTTCGCGTTGAACAGGTCGGACTGCAGGAAGATCTGGCCGTCGGTGATCGAGATCACGTTGGTCGGGATGTACGCCGAGACGTCGTTCGCCTTGGTCTCGATGATGGGCAGACCCGTCATCGAACCGGCGCCGAGCTCGTCGGACAGCTTCGCGCAGCGCTCCAGCAGACGGGAGTGCAGGTAGAAGACGTCACCCGGGTAGGCCTCGCGGCCCGGCGGGCGGCGCAGCAGCAGCGACACGGCGCGGTACGCCTCGGCCTGCTTCGACAGGTCGTCGAAGATGATCAGGACGTGCTTGCCGCCGTACATCCAGTGCTGACCGATGGCCGATCCGGTGTACGGGGCGAGGTACTTGAAGCCGGCCGGGTCGGACGCGGGAGCCGCGACGATGGTCGTGTACTCCAGGGCGCCGGCCTCTTCCAGCGCGCCCTTCACGGAGGCGATGGTCGAGCCCTTCTGGCCGATCGCGACGTAGATGCAGCGGACCTGCTTGTTGACGTCGCCGGACTCCCAGTTGGCCTTCTGGTTGATGATCGTGTCGATCGCGATCGCGGTCTTGCCGGTCTGGCGGTCACCGATGATCAGCTGGCGCTGGCCGCGGCCGACCGGGATCATCGCGTCGATGGCCTTGATACCGGTCTGCATCGGCTCGTGGACGCTCTTGCGCTGCATGACGCCGGGCGCCTGCAGCTCGAGTGCACGGATCCCCTCGGCGGCGATCTCACCGAGACCGTCGATGGGGTTGCCGAGCGGGTCGACCACGCGGCCGAGATAGCCGTCGCCGACCGGGACGGAGAGCACCTCGCCGGTGCGGGTGACCTCCTGGCCGGCCTCGACACCGGAGAACTCGCCGAGGACGACCACACCGATCTCGTGCTCGTCCAGGTTCAGCGCGAGTCCCTTGGTGCCGTCGGCGAAGGTCACGAGCTCATTCGCCATGACGCCGGGCAGGCCCTCGACGTGCGCGATGCCATCCGCTGCGTCGATGACCGTGCCGACCTCGGTGGCCACGCCGCCCGTGGGCTCGTACGCGGCGACGAAGTCCTTCAGCGCGTCACGGATGACGTCGGGGCTGATCGAAAGTTCTGCCATTGTCTTCCCTTTGTGTATGGGTGCGCGGCTTCCCGCGCGAAGTCGTGTTTCAGCCCGCGAGCTTGTGCCGGAGATCGGCGAGGCGGGCGGCGATGCTGCCGTCGATGACGTCGTCTGCGACCTGCACGCGCAGGCCTCCGACGACGGAGGAGTCCAGCACCTCGTTCAGCGCGATCTGGCGGCCGTAGCGACCGGTCAGCACCGCGCGGAGGCGGTCGCGCTGGGGCGCGTTCAGCGGAGCGGCCGTGTGCACGGTCGCGACGATCCGATCGCGCTGCGAGGACACGATCCGCATCGCCCTGCTCAGCAGCCGGCGCACGCGGCGGCCGCGCGGCTGCCGCACCAGTGAGGTGACGATCAGCGACGTGGCCGGGTGCAGGCTCGCACCGACCAGCTTCTGCACGAGCGCGGCCTTGCCCTCGCCGCCACCCAGGCGACTGCCCAGGGCGAGCTCGAGGTCGGAGTTGTCGGCCACCAGGCGCGACACCGAGAACAGTTCGCCCTCGATATCGGCATCGGGTGCGGCGATCGCCGCGGCGCGCACCGCCAGCTCCTCCACGCCGTCGACCAGGTCGGCGGCGGAGGACCAGCGCTGAGCGACGGCCGTCTTGAGCAGATCCTGCACGGGGGCGGACGCACCGGCGAAGACGCGGGCGACAAGCGTCGTACGGGCCTCGGCCGGGACGGACGCATCGGCGAGCGCGCCGCCCAGCGCGGAGGACCCACCGATCAGGCGCGCGGCGGAGAACAGCTCTCCGGCGGCGTCGAAGGTGATCCCCTGCGCGGCGGTCAGAGCGCTGCTCGACGCCTCAAGGGCCTGAGCGGTCGCGCTGCCCATTACTTCGCCGCCTCTGAGGCCTCGAGGTCCGCCAGGAAGCGGTCCACGACGGCCGTCGCGCGTGCGTCGTCGGAGAGGGTCTCGCCGACCACGCCACCGGCGAGGTCGAGAGCGAGGCCGCCGACCTCGTTGCGCAGCGAGACGAACGCCGTCTGGCGCTCTGCTTCGATCTGCGCGTGCGCGGCCGCGGTCACGCGTGCGGCCTCGGCCACAGCGTTCTCCTTCGCCTCGGCGACGATCTTCTTGCCGTCCTCACGGGCGGTCTCGCGGATCGTGCCGGCCTCGGTACGGGCCTCGGCGAGCTGGCGGGTGTACTCCTCCAGCGCGGCCTCGGCCTGCTTCTGAGCCTCGTCCGCCTTCGCGATGTTGCCCTCGATGGCGGCAGAGCGCTCGTCGAGCATCTTCGTGAAGCGGGGAAGGGCGACCTTCCACACGACGAAGAGGATCACCAGGAAGAAGAAACCAGACCAGACGAGGTCATACACCTCCGGGAGGATCGGGTTCTTCGGCGCTTCACCCTCGGCCGCGAGGTGCGTGACAAGAGCGTTCAGCATCCTGTCTCCTTCGGGATTCGGGTACGGATTACGGGAAGGGGATGAAGCCGACGGCGATGCCGATGAACGCAAGCGCCTCGGTGAAGGCGATGCCGATCCACATCAGAACCTGCAGGCGACCGGCCAGCTCGGGCTGGCGGGCGACACCCTCGATCGTCTTGCCGACGACGATGCCCACGCCGATGGCCGGGCCGATGGCGGCGAGGCCGTAGCCGATTGCCGCGAGGTTGCCGTTGACTGCTGCGAGAACCGTAGTAGCGTCCACGGGTTTTTCCTTTCGTTGTGGGCGGCAGGTTCGCCGCCCGCAGGGGTTGTCAGTGCTCTTCTGCGACCGCGAGCTGGATGTAGACCGCGGTGAGGACGGTGAAGACGTAAGCCTGGAGGACAGCGACCAGGATCTCGAGAGCGGTGAAGGCACCGCCGAAGGCGAGGGTTCCGATACCGAGCGCGGCCCAGCCGCCGCCCGCCGTGAAGAAGAAGAACCAGGTCGCCGAGAAGCACAGCACGAGCAGCATGTGCCCGACGACCATGTTCATCAGGAGTCGCAGCATCAGCGTGACCGGGCGGATCACGAACGTCGAGATGAGCTCGATCGGCGTGACGATGAAGTACACCGGCCACGGCACACCGGACGGGAACAGCGCGTTCTTGAAGAAGTTCTTCGGGCTCTTCTTGAGACCGGCGTAGATGAAGGTCACGTAGCTGACGACAGCGAGCGTCAGCGGCACGGCGGCCACGCTGGATCCGGCGATGTTCAGGAACGGGATGATGCCCGTGATGTTGAAGAACAGCGTCATGAAGAAGATCGTGGTGAGGATCGGCAGGAACCGGTCGCCGTCCTTGCGGCCGAGCAGGTCGTGCGCGATGCCGCCGCGGACGAAGTCGAGGCCCATCTCGACGACGCTCTGGAAGCGGCCGGGGACGATCTTCATCCGACGGGTGCCGAGCACCAGGAACAAGACGATCGCGACCGTGGAGATGGCCTGCACCAGCGTGATGCGGTGTACGGTCAGACCAAAGAGGTTGAACAGTTCGCCGGGGAAGAACTCGTCGATCGACGGACCGTGGAACCCGCCGTTGTCGGCCAGTCGAGGGATCATGGTCGCAGCAAGATTAAACAGCGCGGGCTCCAACTTCGGGGCACCGGGGGCTACCGGGGCGTCGGTCGATGTGCTTCACAGCGCAGCGCTCGCGTGACGAGCGGGCTCGGGTTCCAGCCTATCAGACCCGTGAGTTGCCTGAATCCGCGTCCGGAGCCTGCTGGGAACCCTTTCCTGCCCCCGGGGCGACGTCCTCGGGGGCGATCGTCGGCAGGGACGCATCGCTCACGACGGGGAGGCGCATCTTCAGGAACACGACGGCGTCGATCGCGAGCGAGACGACCACCCCCGCGAGCAGCGCCCAGAAGAAGATGATCGGCTCCAGCCAGGGCTGCCCGCGCAGCACCAGGATGAGGACGAAGAACAGCCCGAGCTTGAGGAACCAGCCACCCATCACGATGGCGAAGAACAGCTGCACGTACAGCTCCTGACCGAACCACCGGTTCGCGATGAGGATGCTGGCGGCGGTGATCGCCCCGAAGAGCACGGCGATGAGCGCACCGATCAGGCCGCTCCACACCCCGGGGGCGCCCTTGAGCACTCCCCCGATGATCCCCGCGACGATCGCGAGCACGACCGCGGCGGCGCCCGACGCGATGAGCGCCGTGCGCAGGATCGGGGTGCTGGTGACGGGATTCGATCCGGAGGAGGGCTGGTGGCTCGCGGAGCTCATTTCGATTCCTTCTGGGTGGCGCGCGGGCGCGACGGGATGAGGGTGACGACGAGGCACGCCGCGGCCCCGACGATGCCGAAGACCACGCCGGCCGCGTACTCGCCGTACCAGCCCTCTCGGGAGCCGATGTACATCAGCAGCACGGCGATCGAGATGATCGCGGTCCAGGCGTAGAAGATGAGGACCGCGTCGCGTCCGCGGTGCCCGAGGTCCAGCATGCGGTGGTGCAGGTGCTTGCGGTCAGGCGAGAACGGCGACTTGCCCGCGCCCATGCGGCGCAGCACGGCGAGGCCGAAGTCGAGCAGCGGCAGGAGCACGACCACGACGGGCAGCAGGATCGGGATGAACGCTCCGAGCAGCTGGGAGCGACCGATCTGCGCGTTCGTGAGCTCGGCCGGGTTCAGCTGGCCGGTGATGGCGACCGCGCTCGTCGCCATGAGCAGACCGATCACCAGTGCGCCGGAGTCGCCCATGAAGAGCTTCGCGGGGCTCCAGTTCATCGGCAGGAAGCCGATGCATGCCCCGATCAGCACCGCGGCGATGAACGGGGCGAGGCTGAAATAGCTGGACTGGCCGATGTCGCGGGCGATGATGTACGAGTACGCGAAGAACACGCCGTTCGCGATGAGGCAGACACCCGCGACCAGACCGTCGAGTCCGTCGATGAAGTTCACCGCGTTCATCACGATCACGATCGCGAACATCGTGATCACGATGCTCAGCGCGTTGGATGCGATCACCGGTTCGGGAAGCGGGAGCGAGGCGATCTGGAGGCCTCCGACGATCGTGACCAGGCCGGCCGCCAAGAACTGCGCGCCGAGCTTGATCATCCAGTCCAGATCCCACAGATCGTCGATCACGCCCACGATCGCGATGAGCAGGACCGCCCCGAGCACCGACCACATCGTCTGCGGCTGCGCCCAGATGATGTGGAAGAACGGACTCGCCGCGCTGGCGGCGAAGGCGGCGAAGATGCCGAGCAGCATCGCCACTCCCCCGAGCCGCGGCGTCGGTGTGGTGTGCACGTCCCGTTCACGGATGCTGGGGTACAGCTTGAATCGCAGGCTCAGCTGCCACACCGCCCACGAGCAGACCAGGGTCACGGCTGCCGTGAGGATCACGGTGAACAGGTACTGCTTCACGTCGTCGCTCTCCTCCGCCCGGGATCAGGGCTGCTCGTCGAGCAGGTCCCCGAGCACGCGGGCGAGCTCGTCGCGGGAGATCGCGCCCTCGCGGAGCACGCGCACCTTGGCGTCCTCGCCCCCGGGGCGCACGAGCGAGGTGGCGTCGATGATCGTGGAGGCGATACCGCGGGTCGCGGGTCCGGCGTCGAGGTAGACCTCGATGCTGTCGCCGAGCATGCTCTTCGCCTGGTCGAGCTCGACGGCGGCGGGCTCTCCGGTGAGGTTCGCGCTGGAGACCGCGAGCGGACCGGTCTCCTCGAGCAGCGCGAGCGCGACTCGGTGATCGGGCATGCGCACCGCGACGGTGCCGTGGGTCTCGCCGAGATCCCAGACCAGCGAGGGCTGCGATGGCAGCACGATGGTGAGGCCGCCCGGCCAGAACTCGTCGACCAGGCGCTGCACGGGCTCGGGCACGGTCTCCACAAGGGCGGCGAGGGTGGCAGTGCTGCCGACCAGGACGGGAGGCGGCTGCTGGCGACCTCGTCCCTTGGCGTCGAGCAGGCGCTGCACCGCGGCGGGGCTGAAGGCGTCGGCGCCCACGCCGTAGACGGTGTCGGTGGGGAGCACGACCAGCTCGCCACGGCCGATGGCCAGACGGGCCTGGCGCATACCGGTGAGGATCTGATCCGCGTCGCGGCTATCGAAGACTGAGGACATGACCGCCCCAGTCTACGGGGCGCAACACCGTACGCCCTGAGCGGGGCGCCGAATCTCGGGCGTCGACCCTCGACCGGCGGCCTGCCGCGGCGGATCCGGCTACGGGCGGAGAGCGGTCGTCGCGCGGTCCCGGTGTGTGAGGTCCCTGTGCGTGGCGGCGGCGTGCCAGCCGTCCTGCGCCAGGAGCTCCCGGATCGCCGCGCCCTGCACCTCCGCATGCTCGAGCACGAGAGTGCCGCCAGGGTGCAGCAGCTCCCACGCCCGATGACTGATCGCGCGCACCACGTCGAGGCCGTCCGGGCCGCCGTACAGCGCGAGCGCGGGGTCGTGCAGACGCACCTCGGGGTCGCGCGGGATGGCGTCGTCCGGCACGTACGGCGGATTGGAGATGACCACGTCCACCGTGCCGTCGAGCTCCGTCAGCGCAGCAGCGAGGTCTCCGAGCACGAGCGAGAGGTTCTCCTGCCCCGCGGTGTTCCGCAGCGCCCAGGCGTGCGCCTCGGGCGAGAGCTCGACCGCGTGCACCCGCGCGTGCGGCACCTCCGTCGCGAGGGCCAGGGCGATCGCCCCTGACCCGGTGCAGAGGTCGACGCCGACCGGGGAGGGCGAGGCGGCCGCGAGGAGCGCGTCGATCGCGAACTGCGCGACGATCTCGGTCTCGGGCCGCGGCACGAACACGCCGGGGCCCACGGCCAGCTCGAGGTGGCGGAAGGGCGCGGTGCCGGTGAGATGCTGCAGCGGCTCCCTCGCGGCCCGGCGCGCGACGAGCCCGGCCAGCGCCGTCTGGTCCTCGTCGGTCAGCACGTCTCCGCGGATCGTCGCGGCCTGCACGCCGCCGCGGCCGAGCCCCAGGACGTGCCCGATGAGCAGTTCGGCGTCGACGGAAGGATCCGGCACGCCGGACTCGCCGAGGGTGGTCGCGGCGCGGCGAAGGGCTTCGGCAAGGGGCACGGACATAGTCCTCCAGCGTAATGCGGGCGTCACATTCACCGGGCGCACACACCCTCGTCCTAGGCTGTGCTCGATCGGGTCCTCCTCAGTACCGGGACGGGGCCGTCGCATCAGCGAAGAAGTGCGCCCATCGAAAGGTCCGTCATGGCAGGCATCCACTCCGACATCACCAGCACGTTCGGCAACACCCCGCTCGTCAGGCTGAACCACGTCACCGAGGGCCTCGACGCCACGGTGCTGGTCAAGCTCGAGTCCTTCAACCCCGCCTCGAGCGTCAAGGACCGCATCGGGATCGCCATCGTCAACGCCGCGGAGGCGTCCGGCGAGCTGAAGCCCGGCGGCACGATCGTCGAGGCGACGAGCGGCAACACCGGCATCGCCCTGGCCATGGTCGGCGCAGCGCGCGGCTACCGCGTGATCCTGACGATGCCCGCGTCGATGTCGAAGGAGCGCCGCGTGCTGCTGAAGGCGTTCGGCGCCGAGCTCGTGCTGACCGACCCCACGCTGGGCATGAAGGGCGCGATCGAGAAGCTGCAGGAGATCATCGCGGAGACGCCGGGCGCCGTCTGGGCCCGCCAGTTCGAGAACGCCGCGAACCCGCAGATCCACCGCGAGACCACCGCGCAGGAGATCCTGCGCGACACCGACGGCAACGTCGACTTCTTCGTCGCAGGCATCGGCACCGGCGGCACGATCACGGGCACCGGTCAGGCGCTCAAGGCGGCCAACCCCGAGGTGAAGGTCATCGCCGTCGAGCCGACCGACTCCCCGCTGCTCAGCGAGGGGCACCCCGGACCGGCGAAGATCCAGGGCATCGGCCCGAACTTCGTCCCCGCGATCCTGGACCGCGACGTCATCGATGAGATCATCACTGCCGGTTTCGACGAGTCCCTCACCACGGCCCGCGATCTGGCGGCGAAGGAGGGCCTCCTGGTCGGCATCTCCGCCGGGGCGGCCGTCGCCCAGGCGCTGAAGGTCGCCGCGCGTCCCGAGAACGCCGGCAAGACCATCGTCGTGATCGCCCCGGACACCGGGGAGCGCTACCTGTCCACCGCGCTGTTCGAGGACCTGCGCGAGGACTGATGCCGCACTCTGGCATGTCGTGGGCCGGGCGGGTGCGCGAGGACATCGCATCCGCCCGGCTTCGCGACCCCGCCGCACGCGGCGGATTCGAGATCGCGGTGCTCTACCCCGGCCTGCACGCCATCTGGGCGCACCGGATGAATCACGCCCTCTGGATGCGCGGCTGGCGCTTCCCGGCCCGGATGGGGTCGCAGGTCGCCCGCTGGCTCACCGGCGTCGAGATCCACCCCGGCGCCACGATCGGTCGCCGCTTCTTCATCGACCACGGCATGGGCGTCGTGATCGGGGAGACCGCGGAGATCGGTGACGACGTGATGCTCTACCACGGCGTCACGCTCGGCGGCCGCACCCGCGATGCGGGCAAGCGTCACCCCACCCTGCAGGACGGCGTCGTGGTGGGCGCCGGCGCGAAGATCCTCGGCCCCGTCGTGATCGGAGCGCGCTCCGCGATCGGCGCGAACGCTGTCGTCACGAAGGATGCGCCGGCCGACTCCGTGCTCACCGGGGTCCCCGCCAGGGCGAGGCCACGCGTCGAGGGCGAGAACACGGCACGGATCCTGTCGGTCCCCGACTACTCGATCTGACTCGCGATCAGCGCTTCTTGGCCGCGGCCTTGAGCGCAGCAGCCTCGCGCACCTCGCGTTTGATCAGCAGCAGCGGCAGCACGACCGTGCACAGCGCGGTGATGATCCAGACGACGACGGGTCCGAGGATCCAGCCCAGGGCATCGGTGATTCGCAGGCCCCCGATGGGCAGCAGCACGACGATGAGCAGCGCCGCGAACGTGGAGATGATGCCGATCCCGCCCAGCAGAGCCGGCGCGTAGCGATTGGCCATCGACGTGATCCACGGCGCGAGCAGGCTCTGCAGCACCGTGAAGATCAGCACGCACAGCACGAAGCCCCACCACTTGCTCCACTCGATCGTGAAGCCCGTCAGCAGCAGATCCGCCACGATGAGACCGAGCGCCGATGACGCGAGGAAGATCAGGGTGCGCGTGAAGAAGAGGCCCATAGCCGGAGCATAGCGCGGGACGGGTGCGCGCCGGGCTCCCGCCGCGTACTGTCGGGGTCATGCGCTGGGTGCTCCACGTGGACCTCGACCAGTTCATCGCGGCCGTCGAGGTGCTGCGCCGTCCCGAACTCGCCGGGCTCCCCATCATCGTGGGCGGACGCGGGGATCCCACCGAGCGCGCGGTGGTGTCGACCGCGTCCTACGAGGCCCGCACGTTCGGCGTGGGATCGGGGATGCCGTTGCGGATCGCCGCCCGCAAGGTGCCGGATGCGGTGATCCTGCCCGTGGACGCCCCCGCGTATCTGGCCGCCTCCGCCGAGGTCATGTCGGTGCTCCGCGCCCAGCCAGGGGCCGTGGTGCAGGTGCTGGGCTGGGACGAGGCGTTCGTGGGCGTCGACACGGACGATCCGGAGGCTTACGCGCGGCGCCTGCAGCAGGCCGTCCTGGACCGCACCCGGCTGCACTGCAGCGTCGGGATCGGCGACACGCTCGTGCGGGCGAAGATCGCGACCGGCTTCGGCAAGCCGCAAGGCGTCTTCCGGCTTACCGCCGAGAACTGGGACGCGGTGATGGGTGCGCGAGCGGTGATCGAGCTGTGGGGCGTCGGCACGAAGGTCTCGAAGCGGCTCCTCGCCCTCGGCATCCGCACGGTCGCCGATCTCGCCACGGCGCCGGAGCCCGCGCTCACCGCCGAGTTCGGTCCGCGGATGGGCCTCTGGTACCAGGAGCTCGGCCGCGGCGGCGGATCTGCCGTCGTCGACGACACGCCCTGGGTTCCGCGCGGGCACAGCCGCGAGACCACCTACCAGACCGACCTCGCCGACCGTGCGGAGATCGAGCGGGCTGCGCTGGCGCTGCTCGAGCAGGTCCTGGACGACGTGACCGAGGACGGACGGCCCGTGGTCGGCCTCGGGCTGAAGGTGCGCTACGCGCCGTTCACGACGAAGACGTTCACGAAGCGCATCCCGGAGACCGCCGACCGCGAGGTCGTCGTGGCGAAGGCGAAGGAGCTCATCGCCCGGATCGCCCCCGACCGGCCGGTGCGCCTGCTGGGGATGCGCGCGGAGATGGCGCTGCCGGCGGATGCGCGAGACGGTCGTACGCCCACGCGCGGCGCCTGGTGAGGCGCCGTCCGCATCTGTCGCGTGCTCAGGCCTCGGTGCCGAGGGCGGCGAGCCGCGCCTCCTCGTCCGCGTGGATCGCGGACTCGATGATCGGCTCGAGCGCGCCGTCCATCACCTGGTCGAGGTTGTAGGCCTTGAAACCGGTGCGGTGATCCGCGATCCGGTTTTCCGGGAAGTTGTAGGTGCGGATCCGCTCCGAGCGGTCCATGCCGCGGATCTGCGAGCGCCGTGCGTCGGAGGCCGCGGCGTCGAGCTCCTCCTGCTGCTTCGCGAGCAGCCTGGCACGCAGCACGCGCATGGCCGCCTCGCGGTTCTGCAGCTGCGACTTCTCGTTCTGCATCGAGACGACGATTCCGGTCGGCACGTGCGTGATCCGCACGGCGGAGTCGGTCGTGTTCACGGACTGGCCGCCGGGACCGGACGAGCGGAACACGTCGATCTTGAGGTCGTTCTGGTTGATCGCGATCTCGTCGGGCTCGTCGACCTCGGGGAACACCAGCACGCCCGTCGTGGACGTGTGGATGCGTCCCTGCGACTCCGTCGCCGGGACGCGCTGCACCCGGTGCACGCCGCCCTCGTACTTGAGGTGCGCCCAGACGCCCTGGGAGGGGTCCGTCGAGGATCCCTTGATCGCGACCTGCACGTCCTTGTAGCCGCCGAGATCCGACTCGGTGCGCTCCAGGAGCTCTGTCTTCCAGCCCTTGGACGCGGCGTACTGCACGTACATGCGCAGCAGATCGGCGGCGAAGAGGGCGGATTCGGCTCCGCCCTCCCCCGCCTTGATCTCCATGATCACGTCGCGCGCGTCGTCCGGATCCCTCGGGATCAGCAGGCGCCGGAGCTTCTCCTGCGCGACCTGCAGCCCCGACTCCATGCCCGGGATCTCCGCCGCGATGGACTCGTCCTCGCGGGCGAACTCCCGCGCGGTCTCGAGATCCTCGCCCGCGGCGATCCAGTCGTCATGCGCCTTCACGATACGGCTGAGCTCGGCGTAGCGGCGGTTGACCCGCTTCGCCCGCGCGGCGTCGGCGTGCACCTCGGGGTCGGAGAGCTCCCTCTCCACCCTGCGGTGCTCGTCGCGCAGCGACTCGACCTGCTCGAACATGACGACCGGATCCCTGGCTCAGGCGCCGCGGATCAGCGGATGCTGTTCTCGGACGCGTGGCTGTGGCCCGTGCCGGAGGCCGGCTTGCCCAGCTGCGCGTTCTGCATCTGCAGCAGGAACTCGACGTTCGACTCGGTCTCCTTGAGCTTGCCGAGGACGACCTCGAGGGCCTGCTGCGGGTCGAGCCCGGCGAGGGCGCGGCGCAGCTTCCAGGTGATCTTGACCTCGTCGGGGCTCAGCAGCATCTCCTCGCGACGGGTCGAGGACGCGTTGACGTCCACGGCCGGGAAGATCCGCTTGTCGGCCAGCGCGCGGCTGAGCCGCAGCTCGCTGTTGCCGGTGCCTTTGAACTCCTCGAAGATGACCTCGTCCATCTTGGATCCGGTCTCCACGAGCGCGGTCGCGAGGATCGTGAGCGATCCGCCGTTCTCGATGTTCCGCGCGGCGCCGAAGAAGCGCTTCGGCGGGTAGAGCGCCGAAGCGTCCACGCCACCGGTGAGCACGCGGCCGGAGGCCGGAGCGGCGATGTTGTATGCGCGGCCGAGGCGGGTGATCGAGTCGAGCAGCACGACCACGTCGCGGCCCAGCTCGACGAGGCGCTTGGCGCGCTCGATCGCGAGCTCGGCGACCGTGGTGTGGTCCTCCGCAGGGCGGTCGAAGGTCGAGGCGATGACCTCGCCCTTGACCGTGCGCTGCATGTCGGTGACCTCTTCGGGACGCTCGTCGACGAGCACGACCATGAGGTGCACCTCGGGGTTGTTCTGCGCGATCGCGTTGGCGATCTGCTGCAGCACGATCGTCTTGCCGGCCTTCGGGGGCGCGACGATGAGTCCACGCTGGCCCTTGCCGATCGGGGCGACCAGGTCGATGATGCGCTGCGTGAGCTTCTCCGGCGCCGTCTCCAGGCGCAGACGCTCCTGCGGGTAGAGCGGGGTCAGCTCGGAGAACTCGACGCGGTTCGCGGCGTCGTCCGTGCTCAGGCCGTTGATCGAGTCGACCTTGACCAGCGCGTTGTACTTCTGGCGACCCTGCTGCTCGCCCTCGCGGGGCTGCTTGATCGCGCCGACGACCGCGTCGCCCTTGCGCAGGTTGTACTTCTTGACCTGGCCGAGGGAGACGTACACATCGCTGGGACCGGACAGGTAGCCGGCGGTGCGCACGAACGCGTAGTTGTCGAGCACATCGAGGATGCCTGCGATCGGGATGAGGACGTCGTCCTCGCCGATCTCGGTCTCGAACTCGTCGATGTTCTGGTTCGTGCCGCCGCGGCGCTTGTTGCGCTGACGGCCGCGGGCACTGCCGTCCTCGTCGGCATCCTGGGCGCCGCCACGGCCGCTCTGGTTGTTCTGGTTGCCCTGGCTACCGTTCTGGTTGCCCTGGTTGCCGTTGCCCTGGCCGTTCTGGTTGCCCTGGTTGCCGTTGCCCTGGCCGTCCTGACCGCCGTTGCGGTTGCGGCTGCGCGAACGGGACCGGCTGCGGCTGCGGCCGCTCGTCTCCTCGCCGCCGTCCGCGGAATTGTCCGCCGACTGCGCATCGGCGGACGCCGACTCGGCGGGCGCCTCCTTCACTGCAGGCTCGGATGCGGCCTCGGCCGGAGCGTCCGCGGCGGACTCCGCCGGGGCGTCCTCGGTCTTCTTCGCCCKGCTGCGACGCGGGGCCTTCGCCTTCGGAGCGGCCTCGGCCGGAGCATCGGCGGCGGGCGCCTCCGCGACGGGAGCCGCCTCGACGGCTGCCGTGTCAGCCGGGGCGTCCTCGGTCTTCTTCGCCCGGCTGCGACGCGGGGCCTTCGCCTTCGGAGCAGCCTCGGCGGGAGCCTCGGCGGCGGGTGCGACCTCGGCGGCGGCGGGCGCGGCCTCAGCGGCCTTCGCCGCAGCCGCAGCCGTCGCCGTGTTCGCACGGCGCGGGGCGCGCTTGCGCGGCGCCTTGGGTGCGTCCTCTGCGGACGCGTGATCGGCCGAAGCCGAAGTGTCGATCTGGGTCTCGGAGATAGTCTCCACGAGTACTCCTCTTGTAAGTCGTGGGTATTTCGGCGCGCACACGGCAGATGCCGGGGCGCGACCGCACGATCATGCCGAGAACAGGCTGTCCCCTGCATGCCACCCGGGGAACACGCACGTATAGAGCTCGGTGACCGGCTCGTCCTGCGGTTTCGGGTGCTGTGCGGCTGACGCAGGAAGTGCGTCGCGGGTCGGGATCACGATTGTGACGAAGAACCCTCCGCTAGTTCCCTCACTGTACCACCTCGCACATCGACGGCGACCATCTGCGGGATCCACGGAGTGTCCGTGACCGCGTCGGCGATCCGCACCGCTTCGAGGCGGCTGCCCGGCCCGTCGCACAGCACCAGCACGCTGGGACCGGCACCGGAGACGACCGCTGCGAACCCTTCCGCGCGCAGGGCGCGCACGAGCCGGTTCGTCTCGGGCATCGCGGGTGCGCGGTAGTCCTGGTGCAGCCGGTCATCCGTCGCGTCCAGGAGCACGTCGGGACTCTGGGTGAGCGCAGCGATGAGGAGGGCGGAGCGGGAGACGTTGAACACCGCGTCCTCGCTCGGCACCTGCTCGGGCTGCAGGCTGCGCGCCGCCTTCGTCGACATCGTGTAACCGGGCACGAGCACGAGCGGGGAGACCCCGCGGTGCACGAGCAGCTTCTTGTGCTGCGGACCGCGTGCGGCGGTCCAGGCGATGGTCAGACCGCCGAACAGAGCCGGTGCGACGTTGTCGGGGTGCCCCTCGAGCTCCGTCGCGAGACGAAGCAGCGCGGCGTCGTCGAGCTCGACGATCCCCGCCAGGAGCCCCTTCGCGGCCAGCACGCCGGCGGCGACCGCGGCGCCGGAGGAGCCGAGGCCGCGCCCGTGCGGCACGCCGTTGCGCGCCACGAGACGGATCCCCGGCATCGCGACGCCCGCGTCGGCGAAGACGTGCGCGATCGAGCGGACGACGAGATTGGACGCATCGCGGGCGATCTCCTCCGCGCCGGATCCGGAGACCTCGACCTCGAGCAGCCCCGACTCGAGGGCCGTGACCTCGAGCTCGTCGTACATGCTGAGCGCGAGGCCCAGGGTGTCGAACCCGGGGCCGAGGTTGGCGCTCGTGGCGGGGACGCGCACCTCGACGGTGCGCCCCGGCATCGGCACTTCGGCGGGCTCAGGGACCGGGCGGAGCATGGAACTCACGTCACTCCCCCTCGACGCGCAGCACCGACAGCACGCGGGTGACCGCGTCGCTGTCTGCGAGGCGGGCGACGGTCTCGCTGAGCGCCTGCTCGGTGGCGCGGTGAGTGCCGATCACGATGCGGGCGGTGCTGCTCTCCTCGCCCCGCTCGATCGTCTGCAGCGCGGTCGCGATGGAGACGCCGTGGTCGCTGAGGATCCCGGCCACGGTCGCGAGCACGCCGGTGACATCGGCGACCTCGATCGTGATCTGGTAACGCGTGGTGATGTGGCCGAACGGCGCCATCGGCAGATTCTGCCTGGCCGACTCCCCCACGCCCACGCCGCCGGCGATGTGGCGGCGCGCGGCGGAGACCACGTCGCCGAGCACGGCCGACGCGGTCTGCACACCGCCCGCACCCGCCCCGTAGAACATGAGCGGGCCGGCGGCCTCGGCCTCGACGAACACCGCGTTGTTGCCGCCGTGCACGCTCGCCATCGGGTGTTCGCGGTCGATCAGCGCCGGATACACGCGCACCGAGACGGCGTCCCCGCCGTCCTCCGGCAGGCGCTCGCACACCGCGAGCAGCTTGATCACGTAGCCCGCGCGACGGGCATCGGCGATCATGTCGGCCGTCACGGACTCGATGCCCTGGCGATGCACGTCGTCGAGCGAGACCTGCGTGTGGAACGCGAGGCTGGCCAGGATCGCGGCCTTCTGCGCGGCGTCGTACCCCTCGAGGTCGAGGGAGGGATCCGCCTCGAGATAGCCGAGCTCGGTGGCGATCCGCTGCGCCTCCTGGGCGCTCAGGCCCTGGCGGTCCATGGAGTCGAGGATGTAGTTCGTGCTGCCGTTGACGATGCCGAAGATGCGCTTGATCCGGTCGCCGGCGAGCGAGTCGCGCAGCGGACGGATGATCGGGATCGCCGCGGCGACGGCTGCCTCATATGACACGGAGGCGCCGACCTGATCCGCGGCCTCGAAGATCTCCGCGCCATGGGTGGCGAGCAGCGCCTTGTTGCCCGTGACGACGTCGGCCCCGCTGCGCAGCGCCTGCAGCACGTAACCGCGCGCAGGCTCGATCCCGCCCATGAGCTCGATCACGATGTCCGCGCTCTGGATCAGTGCCTCGGCGTCGGTCGTGAGCAGCTCGCGCGGCAGCTCCGCGTCGCGCGGGGCATCCACGTCGCGGACCAGGATCCCCGCGAGCTCGAGACGGGCGCCGCTGCGCTCGGCGAGGTCGCTCTGGTGCTCGAGGAGCAGGCGCGCGACCTGCGATCCTACGGATCCCGCCCCGAGCAGGGCGACGCGGAGGGTGCGGCGAAGGCCGTCGAGTTCCGTCATGCTTCTCCTTCTCCGGCGCGAGCGCCGGTGGCTTCCTTCGTCCGGCGGGCGGCGATGCCGGCGTCGCGGGAGAGGAGGTCGTCGAGGGTCTCCCCCCGCACGATCACCCGCGCGTGGCCGTCGCGGACGGCGACGACCGCGGGGCGCGGGGTGTGGTTGTAGTTGCTGGACAGCGCGTGACAGTACGCGCCGGTCGCCGGCACCGCGAGCAGGTCGCCCGGGGTGACGTCGGAGGGGAGGTACTCGTGATCGACGACGATGTCCCCCGATTCGCAGTGCGAGCCCACGACGCGCGCGAGCACCGGTGCGCCCGTGCCCTCGCGGGAAGCGATGCGCGCGGAGTACTGGGCGCCGTACAGGGCGGGCCGGGCGTTGTCGCTCATGCCCCCGTCGACGCTCACGTAGAGCCGGTCTCCGCGCTCGCCGAGCGGCACCTCCTTGGTGGTGCCGACCTCGTACAGGGTGATGCCGGCCTGGCCGATGACGGCGCGGCCCGGCTCGAACGCGAGCGTGGGGATCGGGATCCCGCGCACCTCGCACTCGCGCGCGACCGCCTCGACGATCGCCGCAGCGAGTTCCTCGATGGGGGTCGGGTCATCGGCCGCGGTGTAGGCGATGCCGAAGCCGCCGCCGAGGTTGAGCAGGGGCAGCTCCCCGCCCTCGCGCAGTTCGGCGTGCAGATCGACGACGCGCGAAGCCGACTCGGCGAAGCCGGCGGATCCGAAGATCTGGGATCCGATGTGGCAGTGCAGGCCGCGCAGCTTCAGGCTCGGGATCTCGCGGATCCTCTCGACGAGCGCAGGCGCCGCCTCGAGCGAGGTGCCGAACTTCTGGTCCTCGTGCGCGGTGGCGAGGAAATCGTGCGTCTCCGCATGCACGCCGCTGTTCACGCGGAGCAGCACCCTCTGAACGTATCCGTCCGCCCCCGTGCCGTTGCCCGCGGCGCTGCGGCGCTCGGCGATCGCGCCGAGGCGCTCGATCTCGATGGCGGAGTCGAGGATGATCGTGCCGACGCCGACCTCGACCGCGCGCTCCAGCTCGGCGACGCTCTTGTTGTTGCCGTGGAAGCCGATCCGCGACGGCTTGACGCCGGCGGCGAGCGCGATCTCGAGTTCTCCGCGACTGCAGACGTCGACGCGCAGCCCCTCCTGGGTGACCCAGCGCGCGACCTCGGTGCTGAGGAACGCTTTGCCCGCGTAGTACACGCGCGCCTTCGTGCCGTGAGCGGCCGCCGCGGTGTCGAACGCGCCCTTGATGCGCGCCGCGTGGGTGCGCACCTCGGCTTCGTCGAGCACATAGAGGGGGGTGCCGAAACGGGCACGCAGTTCGGCGACTCCGACACCGCCGAACTCGAGCCCTCCGTCGGCGTCGCGCCGCGCCGAGGCGGGCCACACCCCCGGGGCGAGATCGTTCGGATCGGCCGGTTCCTTCAGCCATTCCGGGGCGAGCGCGTCGTCGGGCGATGCGGGAAGCACAGGGCACCAATCGTCGTGGGTGTCTCGGGTGTTCGAGCCCGGCCCAGAGCGTGCCGAGTTCTGAGAATTCTAAAGCACGGCGCCGGTGCGCCCCGACGGGTGTGACGCCGCAGGACGGCGTAGCGCGGCACGCCGGCGCGTCTGGTTGGATGACGGGATGCGCGGATTCCATCACGTCGAGCTCTGGGTCGTCGACATGACGCGGGCTGCCGTCGAATGGGGTTGGCTTCTCGAGCAGGTCGGCTTCGAGCAGGACAAGACGTGGGCCGACGGCTGCTCCTGGCGGGCCGGGGATGCCTCTCTGACGATCTGCTCGGCTCCGGCGCTGCACGGAGATCGCCACGATCGTCGCCTGCCCGGACTGAACCACCTGGCTTTCCACGGCGGATCCCGCGCCGAGGTCGACGCGCTCATGGCTGACGCGGCTTCGCACGGCTGGCAGCCTCTGTACGCCGAGCGCTATCCGTACGCCGGCGGCCCAGATCACTACGCCGGGTGGCTCGAGAACGAAGACGGGTTCAAGGCCGAGATCGTCGCGGACTGACAGCGCGTCCATCGCCCGCCTCGGATCCCGCCCGCAGGGCTCGCTCCCCGGCTGCACCGGATCCCGCCGAATACACCGGAACTTCACGCCAATAAGCCGTGCTCTCGCCAGCAAACCGTGCTCTCGCCAGCAAACCGTGCACTCGCCACCAAGCCGTGCACTCGACAACGACCCGTGCACTCGCCACCAAGCCGTGCACTCGCCACCAAGCCGTGCACTCGACAGCAACCCGTGCACTCGCCAGCAACCAGTGACCTCGGGAGCAAACTCCGCACGCGCTCCCACCGACACGCCCTGTGCAGCCCCCGGACTCCGGCACCCCAGATCCGCGTCGTCCCCGTGAGCGCACACCATAGCGTCCCCTCACGGGGACGACGCGGAGGGGACGACGCGGAGGTGAGAGGGAACGGGCGCCTCGGTACGCTCGACGCATGGGCACCCGGACCGACTCCGAGCAGGCACCGACGAAGCCGTGGATCGCACGGACCCTGGACGCCGCCATCGCGCGCGGGCTGCGGTGGCGCATCGTGCGCGCGTGGCTGCTCTACGCGGAGAAGCACGGCCCGGCTCTCGCCGACGGCGTCACCTACCGGGCTCTGTTCAGCGTGTTCGCGGCGGTGCTCCTCGGGTTCACGCTCGCGGGACTCTGGCTGTCGGGGAATCCTCAGGCGCTGGCGGCGCTCGTGGAAGCCGTCGACAGAGTCATCCCCGGGCTGGTCGGCCACGGCGGCATCGTCGATCCGGACTCCATCCGCGCCCCTGCCGGCCTGTCGATCGCGGGGGTCGCCTCGCTCGTCGGTCTCGTGGGTGCCGCGCTGGGCGCGATCGCATCGCTGCGGATCGCGCTGCGCACGCTCGCCGACCGGATCGCGGACGACGTGCTCTGGTACTGGGTGCTGCTGCGCAACCTCGGTCTCGCCGTGGCCATCGCGGTCGCGTTCGGGCTTACCTCGGCGATCACCGTCCTCAGCAGCCTCGGGGTGACCTGGGTGGCCGGACTGCTGGGCGACACCCACTCCATCGCCGCGATCTGGCTCGAACGCCTCCTCGCGGTCGTGATCATCTACGTGCTCGATGCCGCGGTGATCGCGGGCCTCTTCGCCGTGCTGTCGGGCGTGCGCGCCCCCGCGAAGCGGCTGTGGCAGGGAGCCGCCCTGGGCGCGGTCGGGCTGCTCGTGCTGCAACAGCTGTCCAGCCTGTTCCTCGGCGGCGCGAAGTCCAACCCGCTGCTCGCCTCGTTCGCAGCGCTCGTGGCGCTGCTGCTCTGGCTGAATCTGTCCGCGCAGGTGCTGCTGCTGGCCGGCGCGTGGATCATCGTCGCCGTCGAGGATGAGGAGGACCGGCCCCTCGGCCGCGCCCGTTCCCTCGCCGAACGCCGGCTGGACCGCGCCGAGCTTCTGCTGCGCGCGGCCGAGGCCGAGCGGGACGCCGCACGCGAGCAGCTCGGCAAGGAGCACCCTGACGCGCTGGCCGAGCGGGACGCGGTGCTCGCCGAACCCGAGCCGACCCCGCGCCCACCGTGGTACCGGCGCCTCTTTCACCGCTCCGCTCGGCGCGGGGAGCATGCCGACGAGCGGAGCGGCACGTCTTAGCCGCTCCCGGCTAAGACGTAGGGCAGGTCCCGTTCTCGAGGAGCTTCGGATCCGTCGTGATCGCACTGTCTGCGGAGAACGTCGCCACCAGTGCTTCGCCCTCCACGCGCAGCCCGCTCAGGTGCACCCCCGCCGGCAGCCGATCGGCGATGCAGAGCATCTGCGTGGCGAACAGCGGCTTGAGCGCGCTCGCGAACGGCGAGGACGTGTCGGAGGCGTCCAGCGTCATCGCGCCGATCGTCGCCGAGGTCGGCGTGAAAGTGAGCTCTCCGCCCGCCGCACCCGGGGTGAGCGCGAGGGCGAGCGGCACGGTCGCGCCGAACAGCTTCACGGATCCGGTCGCTTTGACGTCCTTGCCGTCCAGCGTCACGGAGTCGATCGGGGTGGATCCCGCGGCCGCCGTGATGGCCTTCTCGAGCTGATCGGCCGTGATCCGGAAGGTGCCCTTGGCGCTCCCCAGCTCACCGCCGCGGATCGGCACGCCGGTCGCATCGACGTCCACCGCGCTCGTGATCGGTCCGATCGCGACGCTCCGGGAGGAGAGGCGCACGTCGTCCAGCCGGCCCGCCACGAGCTGCGGCAGCACGATCCCGCCGACGTTCACGTCGATCTGCTGATCCGCGGGGAGCTTCAGCGCCGTGATCACCTGAGAGCGGATCTGCTGCGCGACGACGGCCCGCGCCACGAACTCGCCGCCCACGACGAGCGCTGCGAGCACGACCACGATGATCCCGAGCACCCAGGGCCAGCGCGCACGCCTGCGCGGCGGCGGCACGGCCACGGGCGCGGACGGCAGCGGAGGCCGAGGCGGAAGCCCGGCACCGGACGCGGCGTCAGGAGCCGGAGACGCACCCGTCGGAGGCGGCAGCGGTACCGTCGGGTGCTCGAGACCGAGATCCCGCGGATACGGCTCGGTCGGGTGCGTGCCCTCTTCCGCGCCGCTCACGTCACATCCGCTCCGGCGCGGACACCCCGAGCAGGCCGAGGCCGTTGCGCAGCACCTGGCCCGTGGCATCGTTCAGCCACAGGCGCGTGCGATGCACGTCCTCGATGGGGTCGTCGCCCTGCGGGATCACGCGGCAGTTGTCGTACCAGCGGTGGTACAGGCCGGCGAGCTCCTCCACGTAGCGCGCGACCCGGTGCGGCTCGCGCACCTCGGCGGCGAACGCCACGATGCGCGGGAACTCCTGGAGCGCGCCGAGGAGCGCCGACTCGGTCTCGTGCGTGAGCAGCTCGGGCGCGAACACCGAGCGGTCCACGCCGGAGTCGGCGGCGTTGCGCGCGACATTGTGCGTGCGCGCGTGCGCGTACTGCACGTAGAAGACCGGGTTGTCGTTCGTGCGCTTCTGCAGCAGCTCGGGATCCAGCGACAGCGGGGAGTCGGCGGGCGAGCGCTCGAGCGAGTACCGCAGCGCGTCGGTGCCGAGCCACTCGCGCAGGTCGTCCATCTCGATGATGTTGCCGGCGCGCTTGCTGAGCCGGGCACCGCCCACGGACACGAGCTGCCCGATGAGCACCTCGACATCCTTCTCCGGATCGTCGCCGGCGGCGCCCGCGAGCGCCTTCAGACGGTGCACGTAGCCGTGGTGGTCCGCGCCGAGCAGGTAGATCTTGTGCTCGAAGCCGCGGTCGCCCTTGTTCAGGTAGTAGGCGGCGTCGGCGGCGAAGTAGGTGTACTCGCCGTTGGAGCGGCGGATCACGCGGTCCTTGTCGTCGCCGAAATCTGTCGTGCGCACCCACACGGCGTCGTCCTGGTCGAACACGTGGCCCTGCGCGCGGAGCCGGTCCACGGCCTGGTCGACGAGGCTGGGCGCGCCGTCCTCACCCTTCGCGTGCAGGATCCGCTCCGAGAACCAGACGTCGAACACGACGTTGAACTTCGCCAGCGAGTCCTTCTGCTCCGCCAGCTGGTACTGGTAACCGAGCTCCCGCGCGACCAGGAGCTGCTCGCTCCGCTCGAGCGAGAGGAAGTCGGGACGATCGGCCAGCACGCGCTGCGCGATGTCCGCGATGTAGCTGCCCGCGTAGCCGCCCTCCGGGGTCGGCTCGCCCTGGGCGGCGGCGACGATGGACCCGGCGAACCGCTCCATCTGCGCGCCCGCGTCGTTGATGTAGAACTCGCGGGCCACGGTCGCGCCGCTCGCGTCCAGCAGACGCGCGATGGCATCGCCGAGAGCCGCCCAGCGGGTGTGCCCGATGTGCAGCGGCCCTGTCGGGTTCGCCGAGACGAACTCGATGTTGATCGAACGGCCGGTCTGCGAGTCGTTGCGCCCGTACTCCTCGCCCGCATCCACGATCACCTTCGCAAGGGCGCCGGCGGCGCCGGCCTCGAGGCGCACATTGAGGAAGCCCGGCCCTGCGACCGAGGCCTCGGCGATGCCGTCCACGGCCCCGAGCCCGTCGGCGATCTGCTGCGCGAGCTCGCGCGGGTTCGCGCCGAACTGCTTCGCCAGGCGCATCGCGACGTTGGTCGCCCAGTCGCCGTGCTCGCGGTTGCGCGGACGCTCCAGCACGATGTCGCCCGCGGTGAGCGCAAGGGGCTCGCCCGGTCGTCGCTCGTCCGCGATGGGGGCGAGGACGGACAGGATCGCAGTGGCGAGGGCTTCGGGATTCATAGGCTATCGATTCTAGGGCGTGTCGCCCTTCGGAACCGTCCCGAGAGGGCTGGGGATCCCTGCGGGCGCCCCGGCGCGCATCGCCTCACCGATCCCCGCGCGCACCCGCGCGAGCGTCCGCTCGTCGACGTCGACGCCCGCGTGCCGCAGCGCGAGCATCGTCGCCCCGGCCGCGCCGCTGTCCACGAGCACGAACGGCACGTCGCCGAAGGCCTCTGCGACGTGCGCACGCAGCATCTGCTGCGGCGGGCCGGGACGCAGCACGATGCTCCCCCCGATCACGACGGGCCCCGGCCCTGCCTGCACGAGTCCGATCGTGCGCACCAGCTGCTCGCCCGCCTCGCGCAGGATCCCCTCCGCGACGGGATCGTGCTCCTCCGCCGCGTCGAACACGAGCGGCGCGAACGCGGAGAGCTGCACCGGCCGCTGCGCGTACAGCACGCGGATCAGGTGCTCCAGGCCAGCCGGGCGGCCATCGGTTCCCGGTGCGTGGGCGCCCTCCCCTGCGATGCCGGCGGCCTGCAGCACGCGCGGGGTGAGGATGCTCTCAGGACCGAGCCCGTCCAGCTCCGCGATGGCCGCCGCCGCCGCGCCGCGGCCGATCCAGAAGCCGCTCCCCCGATCGCCGAGGAGCCAGCCCAGCCCGTCCGCGGTGGCGACGATGCGGCCGCCCTCCACGCGCACGGCGCTCGCGCCGGTTCCGCACACCACGCCGTAGCCGACCGGAGCGACGGCGCCGCTCGCGTACATGGCCAGCAGATCCGATTCGAACGTCAGCGCCCCGGCGAAACCGTCTTCTTTCAGCGGATCGAGGATCCACTCCGACGCGCCGCCGCGCGAATCGTGTCCCGCCATCGCGACGACCATCCGAGACACGTCCGAAAGACGTGCCCCGCCCGCATCGAGAGCGGCGGCGATCGCGCCGCGCACCTCGGCGAGCGCGGCAGGAATCCCCGATGAAGTAGGGTTTCCGCTGCCACCACGGCCGAATCCGATGACGTGCCCCTCACTCGTCGCCAGCACCGCCCTGGTGGAGGTCCCTCCCGCGTCCACACCGATCACGAGCATGTTGAACCCCAATTTGTTATCTGTCCTACTTGATTTTTCATCCGCGACCCGATGAGAATGTTTTTCATCCGAACCATGTCGTTCCCCTACCCGTTTTCACCGGAGGCAATGGTGCCACTCTTGCAGGACRTCGGCAACGAGTTGTCGATCACGCAGCGCATCTCGCTGCGGCGTCCGGCGATGCCGAAGGCCATGGCGAAGATCGCCGACGTGATCGCGACGCACCCCACGGCCCCTGTCGAGCTGACCATCACCGAGCTCGCCGACCGGGCGGGCACCTCCGCCGCCACTGTCACCCGGTTCTGCCGCGCGATCGGCTTCGACGGCTACACGCAGTTCCGCGTCGGCGTCGCCGCCGAGTCGGGGCGAGGTGACGCCGGCACCACCTGGCGCACCGACATCGCCGACGACATCGGGCAGGACGACCCCGCCGACCGAGTGCTGCTCACTCTGCTCGGCCTGCACACCCGCAGCATGGAGATCACGACGGGCCTGTTGGATCTGGACGACGTCCAGCTCGTGGCCCGTGCGATCTCCGAGGCGCGGCACGTCGACATCTACGGGGTCGGCGGCAGCGGCGTCATCGCCGACGAGTTCCGCGGCCGCCTCTACCGGATCGGGGTGAACGCGCACTCCTGGTCGGACGTGCACGACGGCCTCACCAGCGCGGTGCTGCAGGACGGCTCCTCGGTCGCCGTGGGCATCTCCAACACGGGCCGCACCGAGGAGACCATCGAGATGCTCTCCCACGCCCGCGCGGCGGGAGCGCTCACCGTCGCGATCACGACCGACTCCGACTCGTGGCTGGCCTCCAGCGCGGACGTCGCGCTGATCACGGCGTCGGAGAACCCCGCGCAGCGCCCAGACGACCTCTCCATCAAGCACGCGCAGCTGCTCGTCATCGACCTGCTCTACGTGCTCGTGGCCCAGCGCACGCTCGGCCAGGCGGCGACGCGCCTCGCCGCGAGCGCGATGGCGGTCTCCGCGCACCGCCGTTCGTCTTCCCCTCTCGAAGAGCCCCGCCCCCGCCGAAAGAAGGAGTCCACCCGATGAGCGCCTCCCCTCAGGATCTGCTCCGCGAAGCCCAGACGCGCCTCGAGCGTCTCACCGCCGACGCGCAGAACGGCGCGCTGGACCCCGCGATCGACCTGCTCGTCACCGCGCTGCGCGACGGCGGCGTCATCCAGGCGTTCGGCACGGGGCACTCCGAGGCCTTCGCGATGGAGATCGCAGGGCGCGCGGGCGGGCTCATCCCGACCAACCGCATCGCGCTGCGCGACATCGTGCTGCACGGCGAGCGCCCGGCCGACGTGCTCACGGGATCCCTCGAGCGCGAGCCCTGGGTGGTCGACGAGCTCATGGCCGTCTCCCCCGTGACCGAGAACGACGTGTTCGTGATCGCCTCGAACTCGGGCGTCAACGGATCCATCGTCGGCGTGGCCCTGTGGGCGAAGGAGCACGGCCACAAGGTCATCGCGGTGACCAGCCTCGAGCACACCGCGCGCGTCGAGCCCAAGCACCCCAGCGGCAAGCGTCTCAGCGAGATCGCCGACGTGGTGATCGACAACCTCGCCCCCTACGGCGACTCCACCCTGCAGGTCACCGAGACCATCTCGGCGGGCGCGATCTCCTCGATCACGGCCGCGTTCATCGCCCAGCTGCTCACGCTCGGCGTCGCCCGCACCCTCGCCGAGGCCGGTGAGGTGCCGCCGATGTACATCTCCGCGAACATCCCTGGCGGCGACGAGCACAACGCGGCTCTCGAAGCCCGCTACCTCGATCGGCTCCGCCGCGGCGCCTGAGCGCCCCACAGACTCATCCTCTCCCTCACCCCTCACTAAGGAAGGCAACAATCACATGGAAACCAAAGACGCTTCCATCAGCCGCCGCTCGCTGCTGCGCGGTGCGGCGCTCGCGGCGGTCATGGTGCCCCTCGGCGTCAGCCTGGCGTCCTGCGCTGCCCCCGGCGGCAGCTCGGGCGGCGGTGCCGCCGGCGGCACGAAGTCGGCTGACAACCCGTTCGGCGTGGCCGCGAACTCCAAGGTCGACGCGGTGATCTTCGACGGCGGCTACGGCGTGGACTACGTCGAGAACGCGGCGAAGATCATGGGCAAGGGGAAGACCGGGGCCTCGGTCAAGGTCTCCGCCTCCACCAAGATCGCGCAGGAGCTGCAGCCGCGCTTCGTCGGCGGCAACCCGCCGGACCTCATCGACAACTCGGGCGCCAACCAGATCGGCTGGAACACGATCCTCGACCAGCTCGAGACGCTCGACGATGTTCTGGACGCGAAGAACCTCGAGGGCACCAAGATCAGCGACACGCTCTACGGCGGCGTCAAGGATCCCGGAACCTTCGACGGCAAGTTCGTCGCCCTGAACTACGTGATGACCGTCTACGGCATCTGGTACTCCGACAAGCTCTTCAAGGACAACGGCTTCACCGTCCCGAAGACCTGGCAGGACCTGAAGCCGCTCGGCGAGGCCGCGAAGGCCAAGGGCAAGTACCTCTTCGTCTGGGGCAAGGAGGCGGCGACGTACTACCAGACCCTCGTCGTCGACTCGGCCGTCATCCAGAGCGGTGACGACGTGCGCCTGCCGCTGGAGAACCTGAAGGAAGGCTGCTGGTCGCACCCGACCCTGCAGTCGATCCTGACCATCTTCTACGACCTCATCCAGGCCGGTTACATGAAGCCGGGCGGCGCGGGCACGCAGTTCACCCAGGCGCAGTCGCAGTGGAGCCTCGACGAGGCTGCTCTCCTCTACCCCTCGGGCTCGTGGATCGAGAACGAGATGAGGAAGCAGACCGCTGACGGCTTCACCATGAAGGGCATCGGCGAGATCCCCCTCGACGACAAGCAGACCACTCCGGCGGGCACCCTGCGCGCCGAGGCCGGCGAGCCGTTCATCGTCCCGACCAAGGCGAAGAACCCCGCGGGCGGCAAGGAGCTGCTGCGCACCATGCTGTCGAAGGAGTCCGCCACCGCGTTCGCCAAGAGCAAGCTGGCGCCGACCATCGTCAAGGACATCGTCCCCGCCGACGGCTTCGGATCCACGGCTCTGGTGTCGCAGAAGGAGCTCCTGGACAAGGCGGGCGACAACGTCTTCACCATCAAGGCGTTCGGCCTGTACGGCATGAACTCCGACCAGCTGCCGATCTGGAACTCGTTCCTCGACGGCAAGATGTCGGTCGCCGATATCACGAAGGCGCTGCAGGATCTGACCGACAAGATCCGTAACGACAGCTCCATCACCAAGATCGAGATCAAGTAATGACCATCAGCAGTCCGGAGATCGACGGTGGACTCGACACCGCCGCCGTGACTGCTGCTCGCGCGGGGGGCCGCAAGGCCCCCCGCCTCGGGCAGCGCCGGCTGACCCTCGACTACGTGTCGTTCCTGCTGGTGTTCCTCGTGCTGCCGGTGGCGCTGTTCCTCGTGTTCGTGATCTCACCGTTCATCCAGGCGCTCTACTACGCGATGACCAACTGGACCGGCTTCTCGCCGAACATGAGCTTCGTCGGACTGAACAACTTCGTGAAGCTGTTCCAGGATCCGACGTTCCTGCACGCGATGGGGAACAACATCCTCCTGGCGATCGTCGTGCCGCTGATCACGATCGTCATCGCCCTCGTCTTCGCGAGCATGGTGACCGTCGGAGGACCGTCCAGCGGCCAGGTGCGCGGGCTCAGGGGATCCAGCTTCTACCGCGTCGTGTCGTTCTTCCCGTACGTGATCCCCGCGATCGTCATCGCGATCCTGTGGAGCATGATCTACCAGCCGTCCAACGGACTTCTGAACGGTGTGCTGCGCAGTCTCGGCGTCACCAACATGATCGATTGGCTCGGCGACCAGCGCACGGCCATGGGCGCCACCATCTTCGTGATCGTGTGGAGCATGGTCGGCTTCTACATGGTGCTGTTCATCGCCGCCATCAAGGGGATCCCCGCAGAGACCCTGGAAGCCGCGCGCATCGACGGCGCAGGGCGGTTCCGCACGGTGGTCTCGATCCTGCTTCCGCAGATGCGCGACAACGTGCAGACCGCCTACATCTACCTGGGGATCATGGCTTTGGACGCCTTCGTCTACATGGCGGGCCTGAACGCGTCCGGCGGTCCGAACAACAGCACCCTGGTGATGAGCCAGTACCTGTTCCGCACCGCGTTCGAAAAGGGTCAGTTCGGTCTGGCCACGGCGATGGGCGTCGTGCTCGCGGTGATCACCCTGGTCTTCGCGGGTCTCGTGATCGGCGTGTTCCGCCTCGTCGGCGGCAAGGATGAAGGGGGACGCTCATGAGCCTCGACACGCGCGCGGCGGTGACCGTCGACAAGAAGGCGGCCAAGGCCATCCGCGGCTCCAAGTCGACCACCAGCGACAAGGTGGTGGGAGGCATCTCGCACACGGTGCTCGCGATCTGGGCGATCGTCGTGATCCTGCCGATGCTGTGGACACTGCTCGGCTCGTTCAAGACGACGAAGGAGATCTTCAAGTCGCCCTTCGGGCTCCCGGCCAACTGGAGCTTCGACAACTACGTCAACGCGTGGGTGAAGAACAACTTCGGGCCCATGTTCCTGAACACGGTCATCGTGGTGGGCTGCGCGCTGATCCTGGTGATGCTGCTCGGCGCGATGTGCGCCTACGTCCTCGCCCGGTTCTCCATCCCGGGCAGCAGGGTGATCTACTACCTCATGCTGGCCGGGCTCACCTTCCCGGTGTTCCTCGCCATCGTCCCCCTGTTCTTCATCCTGCAGGGCATGGGGCTGCTGAACACGCTCCCCGGGCTGATCATCACGTACGTCGCGTTCGCGCTGCCGTTCACGGTGTTCTTCCTGTACTCGTTCTTCAAGTCGCTGCCCTACGAGATTCAGGAGGCCGCGTACGTGGACGGCGCCAGCGAGTGGCGCACGTTCTTCCAGGTGATGCTGCCGATGGCACGGCCGGGGCTCGCCGCGGTGGCGATCATGAACTTCCTCGGCCTGTGGAACCAGTTCCTGCTGCCGATCTCGTTGAACACGAACCGGGACAACTACGTGCTGTCCCAGGGCATGGCGAGCTTCGCCTCGTCGGCCGGCTACCAGGTGGACTTCGGTGCCCTGTTCGCCGCGGTGATCATCACGATCGTCCCGGTGCTGTTCGTGTACATCCTGTTCCAGCGTCAGCTGCAGGGATCCGTCTCGCAGGGCACCTCGAAGTAGGCGCTCCCGCAACACCCCGAAGGGGCCGTCCTGTCCAGGACGGCCCCTTCTCTCATCGGTCGATGCCTGGATCAAGGCCTCGTGTCTTCGAGGGGTCGGCGCCGTGTGGGCTGGTGTGCCACGAAGTAGTCCCGGATCTCGTCCGGCACGACGGGGATCTGCTGCGGCCGGGAACCGGACCGGATCGAGAGAGCACCGGCGACTCCGGCCGCGACCGCATCACGAGCCGCCAACGGATTCGTATCGGTCGGCCGGCCGGAACGGACGAACTCCACGAACTCGCCCACCGTGAGCGGGTCCGCTCCCCCGTGCCCCCCATCACCGCCATCCTCGATCGGATAACGGACATGCCCGCCCTCGAGATAATCGCTGCGCGCATTCCAAAGACGGATCTCACCACCCGTACCGTCATCGAAGTTCTCGATCCGCCCCTCCGTGCCGATCACCGTGTAGTTACGCCAATA
>NZ_JBFTMT010000015.1:0-79838 GCF_056397105.1 Microbacterium sp. 05N427 | reverse complement strand
CGGCGAGCACCGGCACGAGCAACCCGAGCGCGAGCAGCACTGCGGCACCGGCGGCGGAGGCGACAGGATCCGCCGCTCCGTCCTCCGAGACCACGCCGCCCTGCACGAAGAGCTGCCAGAGCGCGAACGCGGCGAGGGCTGTGACGATCAGCGTCGGCACCAGCAGTGCCGTCACCACACCCCGGCCGGCGTCCGAGCGGGCCGTGGCCGCCGGGGTGGACACGCGCGCCGCCGTGAGGGCGGCCGCCCCCGCAGCGATGAGCACGGTGAGCCCTGCGGCCACGATCGTCGAGAGGCCGGGGAGGGCGAGCGGGAGCAGCACGAGCAGGGCGAGCACGGCGCCCACGCCGGCGGCCGCCGCAGCCTCGCCCGCGGCACCGGTGGCGATGTCGGTCGCGGCGGCGCCCCGCGCGCGCACCAGACGCAGCTCGTCCCGGCGTGCACCCGCCACGGACGTGAGGATCACGGCGATCGCGATCGCCCCCAGCGCGACGAGGATCGCTGTGGGGACCGCCAGCATCCCGCGGGCGACGCCGATGGCGCGCGTCTGCCGATCCAGCAGGTCGCCGAGCGAGCCGTCGACCGCAGTGCTGGAGCGGTTGTCGGCATCGACCTGAGCCGGGAGCTGCGACAGTCGTGCCAGCCCGGCGCGATACGCATCGATGCTGCCGGCCGTCAGCGCCGTCGGCACGAGGGTCCAGGTCACGGTCGGCGTGGTCCACAGTCGCGCCATGTCGCCGTCGGTGATCAGCACGGGTCCGGCGGCGCCGCCGGATTCGCCGGACGCCACCGCGGGATCGCCCGCCCACGTCGGCGCGGCAGGATCCTTCGCCCGCCAGGTCCCGACCACCGAGACCTCGACGACTCCTCCCGACGCATCCGCGCCGAGCCGGATCCGATCGCCGATCCGCCAGCCTCGCGTCTCTGCCGCGGCTGTGAGCACGGCCGCCTCGCCGGGCCGTGCCGGCCAGCCACCGTCGACGAGATCACCTCGATCGGTGATGCCCTCTCCGCCGATCGCCTGCACCGCGTCGGGGTTGCCCAGGGAGATCTGGCTCACGGCCATCCGGCTGATCGAAACTGGGGCGCCGGCGAAGGCCTTCTCGATCGCTGCGCGGACGGCACTGTCCTGCGCGTCAGGATCTCCAGTGCTCAACGCCGTGACGGTCGCCGCACGCGTTCCGGGTTCGGCGTGCTCCGCCACCTGACGCACGCCGTCATCCACGAGCCGCCCGGACAGGGCGTCGATCCCGCCGACGCCGAGCACGACGAGCCCTGCGGCCAGCAGGACGAGCAGGAGTCGCGCGGTCTGCTGCCGCGCCCGCCTCACTGCAAACGTCATCGTCCTCGCCTGTGTCACCGACCGCTCCGCACGCCCGCGATGGGATCGTTACCGATCCGTACGAAACGCACGTCCCCCCATCCTGAGGGCACCGCCACCGCCACGCAATGGTTTCTTTGCGGACTCTGTGAATCGGCTTCGTGAGGCCCGCTCAGACCGCGCCGGTCTCGGCCGCGACCGGGGTCGCCACGCCGTTGGCCGCGGCCGGGAGCCGCCGCTCGAGCGCGATCGCGAGCACGCAGATCAGCACGGAGCCGGCCACCATAGCGATGATGAACCACACCTGACGCCCCCCGCCCAGCAACAGCCCGGCCGCGATGGGCCCGGCGATCGCCCCGCCCTGGAAGGCCGCAGCGTTGATCGCGTTGTACCGCCCGCGGCTGCGGTCCGAGGCGAGGTCATTGCAGATCGCGGGCACCGTGGGCTGCAGCATGGTCTCGCCGAAGGCGAAGACCCCCATGAAGAGCAGCACGCCGATCGCTGCCGTGAGCGATGCCGGCAGCAGCCCGGTGAGCCCGAGCAGCACCCAGGAGAATCCCCAGATGAGGGTCATCACCTGCATCACCCTGGTGCGGCGGCGCCCGGTGATGAGCTTCAGGACGGCGAACTGCAGCAGCACGATGACGGCGGTGTTCACGGCGAAGGCGAACCCGATCACCTGCGTCGAGACGCCCGACACCTGCCGAGCGAACGCCGGGAAGCCCCCCTCCATCTGCCCGTAGCCGATGAACACGGCGAGGAACGTCAAGAGTGTCAACCAGAGCACGGCCGGCCGGCGCAGGATCTGGCGGTATCCCTCCGCCTCGGTCTCGTGCTCCGCGGAGGGATCGGCATGCGTGCGCACGTGCCGCAGGGGTCCGAGCAGCAGCGCCATCGGGATGAGCGAGCTCGCCGCGTCGATGAGGAAGATCGCCGTGAACGTCTCCGGCCGGTGCACGTCGATGAAGAAGCCGCCGATGATCCCGCCCACGCCGATGCCGAGGTTGATCAGGGCGAAGTTCACGCCGAAGTACTGCTGACGCAGCTCGCCCGCGACGATCGTGGCGATGAGGGCGTTGAAGCCCGGCCAGGAGACACCGAAGTTCACCCCCATCAGCACGAGCGCGATCGCCGCGACCACGGGCGATGTGGCGAAGGCGAGGAGGGTGCAGCCCGCGATCATCGCCACGAGGCCCGCGAGCAGCACCCGCCGGGCGCCGTAGCGGTCGATCAGCGTCCCACCAGGGCCCGTCACGACGAGTCCCGTGACGGCGATGACGCTCATCAGCGCGCCGGAGACGCCCAGGTCGAAGCCGCGCACCTCGTGGAGGTAGATGATCGTGAAGGGCAGGGTCAATCCACGTCCGAGCGTCTGGATGGCGACGGTGGACAGCAGCCAGCGCCCCGGAGTGGGGAGCGCGGCCCAGAAGGTTCTCATTCCGGTCACCGCACAAGTCTGCCGGTGACCACGGACACTCGCCTCCCCCGCGCGCTCAGCGCGTCGCGCTCATCGCACGGCGACGCTGATCCTGGCGAGCGCCTGCGCGAGGTCGCCGATCAGGTCCTCCAGATCCTCCAGGCCGATCGACAGCCGCACGATGTCGGCGCCGGGGCGGGCCTCGGCCGCGACCGGCCGGTGGGTGAGCGCCGCGGGATGCTGCACGAGCGAGTCGACTCCGCCGAGCGACACCGCGTGCGTGAACAGCCGCACGGATCCGGTGAGCGCCTCGGCGGCCGCGTAGCCGTCGCGCAGTCGCACCGCGATCATCGCGCCCCCGCCGCGCATCTGCCGCGGGATGAGTCCGCGCTCGTCACCGATTCCGGGGTAGAACACCTCGGCCACGGCCTCATGCTCGGCGAGCCACGCGACGACGCGCTCGGCAGAGCGCTGCTGCCGTTCCATCCGCACCGGCAGCGTCGCGAGACCGCGGTGCAGCAGGTAGGCGCCGAGCGGGTGCAGCAGCGCACCCGTGATCGCGCGCACGCGGCGCAGCGCCTGCGCGGTCTCCTCCGAGCACGCGATGACGCCGGCGATCACGTCGCCGTGCCCGCCGATATACTTCGTCGCGCTGTGCAGCGACATCCGCGCGCCCAGGTCGAGCGGGTTCTGCAGCAGCGGCGTCGCGAACGTGTTGTCCACGACGACGGGCACCTCGCCCGCTTGCGCGACGACCGCCGCGATGTCGACCAGGTCCAGCGTCGGGTTACCGGGGGTCTCGACGACCACGAGGCCGGTGTCGGGACGCAGGTGCGCGTGCACCTCGTCCTCGGCGCAGAACGTCGTCTCCGCGCCCAGCAGCCCGGAGTCGAGCAGGTGGTCGGTGCCGCCGTAGAGCGGACGCACCGCGACGATGTGGTGCTTGCCCATCCCCGTCGTGTGCGACAGGATGGCCGCCGTCATCGCGGCCATACCGCTCGAGAACGCGACGGCGGCCTGGGCGTGCTCGAGCTCGGCGAGGCCCTCCTCGAACCGGGCGACCGTCGGGTTCCACAGCCGGGCGTACACGTTGCCGCCGTCGGGCAGCGGATGCCCGCCGGTCGCCATCGACTCATAGGAGTCTCCTCCGTGCACGATGTCGGGCAGCGGGTTGGTGGAGGAGAGGTCGATCGGCGGGGCGTGCACGCCGAGGGCTGCGAGGGCGGCCCGGCCCGCGTGCACGGCCACGGTCTCGGGTCGCAGGGGCGTCTCGCGCAGGGATTCGTCGTCGATCATGATCCCAGGATCCGTCTGCGCACAGGAATCCGCCAGATCCATTGCTGCGCGGATGTCTTCCGGCTGCCAAGCTTGTGTCGTGCGCAACATCCGGGGGGTCGTGAGGAGCGGATCTTGATGGCAGAACAGCACGGGGTCGACGCTCTCGACCTGCGCATCCTCGCCGCGCTCTCCGCGCAGCCCGACGTTCCGATCAAGCAGCTCGCCGCCGCGCTGGGAATCCCCGCCTCGACGTGCGCGTTCCGGCTCCGCTCCCTGCGCTCGCGCGGGGTGATCCAGGGGCTGCGACTGCAACTCGATCCTGCCGCGCTCGGCTGCCCGGTGCAGGCCGTGATCCGCGTGCGACTGGGCAATCACAGCAAGACCGGCGTCGAGACGCTGTTCGATGCACTCGAAGCGACGGAAGGCGTGCTGCAGGTCTTCCACATCGCAGGCGCCGACGACTTCCTCGTGCATGTCGCCGTCGCCGACGCCGCGGCTCTCCGCGACATCGTGCTCGAGCGCATCACGGTGCACGACGTCGTCCGCGCGACGGAGACGCAGCTCGTCTTCGAGCGACGTGACGGCGCGGGCATCGCCGCGCCGCGCTGACATGCCCTAGTGGTTCACTGGTCGCGCCGGTTGTACTTGCCGTGCCGGTCGTGCGCAGAGTGCAACGGGGGCTCCGTGCCGTCGCCGTGCTCGGCATCGGCGTAGGCGCCCTCATCATCCGGACCCGGGCCGCCGCGCTCGGTGCGCGTGTACTGCCCGTGCACGGTGCGCTCGGGCTCGGACTCCCCGTCGACCTCGGTGTACCTGCCCTCGAGTCCGTCGCGCGGATCCGGGACCTGGGGTTGCTCATCCTGGCTCATGCTGGTCCTCCCATCGGGAGATGGCGCATCTCTCCTCTCCAGGGTACGTCCGCGGGCACCCTACCGGACAGGTTCCCGGCCTAGCCCGCCCGACGCACGGCATCGCGACTGTACAACGCCGCTGACGTTCGGCACTCTGAAGGAGTGGTGCCGCACCACCGCGCGGATCCGGAACGAACCGCACGCTCATCCCAGAGAGAGCAACGCATGACAGCCTCTGACCACGCCCCCGTCGGCACCGTCACCGAACCGTCGAAGCCGCGCGAGACACCGGGCTGGATCCGCGCCGTCCTGACCTATCTGCTCCGCAACCCGTTCAGCGCGATGCTCGCGGTGGTCGTGTTGGCCGCGGGGTTCGTCACCGGTACGTTCCTGGGCCGTTTCCCGCAGGAGTTCGCCGCTTCCGTGAGCACGACGATCGAGGACGGCGGCTGGTGGACCCCGCTCACCGCGCTGCTGTTCGCAGACTCGCTCATCGGCGGAGTGCTCACGATCGTCCTGATCCTGACCGCGGGCGCCTACGCGGAGCGCAAGCTCGGCAGCGTCCGCGCCGCATGGACCTTCTTCCTGACCGGGATCCTCGCGATGGCGATCGGCCTGAGCGCGCAGGGACTGCTGGTCTCCTGGGGCTCGCAATGGGGCATGCTCGCCGGCTACGACGCCGTGGCGGATCCGACGATCGGCACTGTCGGCATGCTGATGGCGGCGAGCGCCTTCGCCCCCGCGCTGTGGCAACGCCGGATCCGTATCGTCGGCTTCACCCTGCTGGTGATGTTCGCGCTCTACGCTGCGGACAGCGACAGCGTGTTCCGGCTCATATCGGGCGTGCTCGGCCTGCTGCTCGGACTCCTGCTGGCGCGGGGGACGGTGCCGGCGACCTGGCACCGCAGCTCTCATCGCGAGGTGCGCACCCTGGTCGCGGCGATCGTGGCCGCGACGGGACTAGGGCCGTTCATCGTGCTGATCTCCGGCGCCTGGTACGCGCCGCTCGGGCTCGTCGTATCCGGATTCTCGCCGATCGAGGCGGAGCAGATGCCCAAGTCCTGCGTGGACGATTTCACCGCCGACTGCGTGCGCCAGGCCGACGCGATCCTGAACTCGGGTCCCGGCCCGTTCCTGGTCAGCCTCGTCCCCCTCCTGCTCACCCTTCTCGCCGCCTGGGGGCTTCGCACCGGCCGTCGGGCCGCGTGGATCATGGCGCTGGGGGTCAACACCCTGATCGCCCTGCTGACAGCCACGTCGGTCGGCATCAACGATCTGCTCGACGACAAGATCCGCGGGGGCCTGCTCGTCGAGGACGGCATCGCGATGATCCTGGCCGTGCTCGTACCCATCGGCGTGATCGTGCTGCTGCTGTTCACTCGACGGCACTTCAGGGTGGCTGCGCCGCGGGCCGCCGTGCGGCGCTTCACGGTCACCGTCGTCGGCGCGTTCCTGGTGTTCGCCGGCGCCTATCTGGTGATCGGGCTGATCGACGGCGACAACTATCTCGACGGGCAGCCGTCCATCGGCGAACTGCTCGGGGACATGGTCCGCCCCTTCGTCTCGAGCGGTCTGCTGCCCGCCATCGCGGACGCGGGGATCCCGGTCGACGGCGCCGCTCTCTTCGTCTACCAGTGGGTCGGCGTGCCGTTCTGGATCGTCTTCATCCTCGCGACCGTACGGCTGTTCCGCGCCACGCAGGTCGACCGGCACGTGGTCGAGGAGGCGCGCTTCCGGGCTCTCCTGCGCGAAGGAGGCGGCGGCACGCTCGGCTTCATGGGCACGTGGGCCGGCAACAGCTACTGGTTCACGGCCGACGGCCAGGGAGCCGTCGCGTACCGCGTCATCCGCAAGGTCGCCCTGACGATGTCGGATCCGGTCTGCGGCGAAGGCCGGGAGCGGGAGACCGTCGAGGCGTTCATCGCCTACTGCGAGTCGCAGGGCTGGTCGGCGTGCTTCTACAGCTTCCACGAGCGCTTCCTGCCGATCTTCCAGTCCTTCGGATGGCAGCACATGTCCGTGGGAGAGGAGACCGTGATCGACCTGGCCGGATTCGAGCTCACGGGCAAGGCGTGGCAGAAGGTGCGCCAACCCCTGAACCGCGGCGAACGCGAGGGCATCACGACGCTCTGGTCGACGTGGCACGACCTGCCGACCCGCTATTCCAGAGAGATCACCGCGGTCAGTGAGGAGTGGGTCGCGCACAAGAAGCTCCCCGAGATGGGCTTCACCCTCGGCGGGATGGAGGAGCTCAAGGACTCCGACGTCGGAATCTTCCTCGCGATCAACAAGGACGGCGGGATCGAGGCCACGACCAGCTGGCTGCCGAGCTGGACCGACGGCAGGGTCACCGGCTGGACCATCGACTTCATGCGCCGCAGTGACGGATCCATGCCCGGCATCATGGAGTTCGTCATCGCCTCCGCCGCCCTGCACATGAAGGAGCAGGGCGTCCAGGTCCTCAGCCTGTCCGGTGCACCGCTCGCGACCAAACCCGGCGAGGAGCCCGCCGAACCTGGCGTCATGGACCGCCTGCTCGGCTGGCTCGGAGAGATGCTCGAACCGGCTTACGGCTTCACGTCGCTGTTCCGGTTCAAGAGCAAGTTCAATCCGCGTTACGAGACCATCTACATGGCCTACGCGGATCCCGCCCAGCTCGCGAGGATCGGCATGGCCATCGGCAGCGCCTACCTCCCGGAGGCCACGCCGAAGGAGTACCTGGCGCTCGTGCAGACCCTCACCAACCGCGGGGGCGACCGCTGAGGACGGTCGGAGCGCGCCACGCCGAGACCGCGTTTCGCGGCCAATGTATGGAACTCTCAGAAACGATCCGTATTATTACGGAGTTGTAACACCACTCCGTTCCCCCGATGACGGAGACGCCACACCCTCTCCGCTGCCCGAGGAGCACATCATCAGTTCGCGAGCCCCCGAAACCGCGCACACTTCTGCCCGCACGTCAGAATCCCCGTCCGCGACCGCCGGCCCCGCCGCACCCCGCTCGCGCCGGGAGATGAGGGAACAGGCCGCCGCGCAGTCGTCCGCCCCCGCGCAGACCGCAGGTTCCGCCGCTTTCTCGCGCACCCCTGCCGCGCCGGCCGCCGCGCCGCTGTTCTCCCCCACCACGCCTCGGACGCGCATCCCCGCACCTCCGCGGGCTCCCCAGCCCGCGACCCGCTCCGCAGCCCCCGAGCAGCCGACGCATGTCGTCCCGGCCGGCAAGCGTCCCCGCCGCGGTGCCAAGAACCTCAGCCGCAGCACCGGCGCGGCTCTCGCGATCTCTGCGCTCGTCGTCGGAACGGCGCTTCCCGCCCTCGGCATGGTGCGCGCGAGCGACGCCAAGCCCGCGACCAGCGCTGCCGCGGACATCCGCGCCCAGTCGTTCACAGCTGCCAACGGCGTGCTCCCCGATGTCCAGGTGCACGGCACGTTCACCGCGACCACGCCCACCGAGCTCAGCGCGATGCAGGCCGCCACCGCCGCCGCGGCGCGCACCGGCGTCTCCTCGATCGCCAAGCCCGGTCAGGTCATCTACCCGATGGCGGCCGGTTCCTACACGCTGACCGACGGTTTCGGCGCCGCGCGCACGGGCCGCAGCCACATGGGCCAGGACTTCGCCGCCGCCATCGGCACCCCGATCTATGCGGCGGCGGACGGCTGCGTCACGCTCTCCTCCGAGAGCTACCAGGGCTACGGCGTCACCGTCGAGATCGCGCACCCGGCGCTCAGCGGCAGCAACGCCGTCTCGACGCTGTACGGGCACATGACCTACGGCAGCCGCGCGGTCCAGACCGGCGAATGCGTCACGGCAGGTCAGTTCATCGGCCGGGTCGGCGACACCGGCTGGACGGTCGGCTCCTGCCTGCACTTCGAGGTGCACATCAACGACAGCGCCATCGACCCGCTCGCCTGGCTCGAGTCCAACGTCTTCTGATCCGACGTCGGATCAGAAGAGGCCCCCGCTCCGGCGGGGGCCTCTTCGTCTTCCCCGACCGATCAGCCCGGTCAGTGGTGCGCGTGCGGATCCACGAGCGGCAGGTCGGCGCCTCCGCCGTGATCGTGCACGCCTCCGTTCGCCCCGGCATCGGTCTGCGCAAGGCCCGGCGTCACGAGTGCGGCGACGAGCACGGCCCCCAGCATCGTGCCCACCGCCCTCGAGCGAGACGCTCGGGCCGAGCCCTCCCCGGCATCGGCCCGAGCCTCCCCCGCTCCCCGCGACCGCGCCGCCATCGCTCCCGCGGCGATGACGAGCAGAGACGAAGCCGCGACCGCGATCACGGGCGCTCCCCCCAGAAGGGCACCCGCCCCCAGCACCACCGCGATGATCGCGGCGGTCGCTGCGCCTCTCCCCCACAGGATCCGCCCGGCGCGGAGCACCGCGACGCCCCAGCCGAGCTCCACGACGCCGATGACCAGCATCGGCACGAGCAGCACCAGGGAGCGGACATCGGCGCCGATGACCGCAGCGCCGATGGCCAGGTGGATCAGGCCCGCGCCCCAGGCGAGGAGCGCGGGCCAGCTGCGCAGCACGACGGCCTCAGGCCATCGCCCTGCGCGGCGCGTCGCGCTCGACCCCGATCCCGACCGCGAGCAGCAGCAGCGCGCTCGCGAGGTGCAGGAAGTGGTCGAACGTGTTCAGCGCGAGGATGTTCGCGGCGGTTCCCACCAGGAAGAACCCGACGATCCCGAGCAGCAGGTAGGCCGCGCCCACGACGGTGTTGGTGCCCTTGGCGGCGCGGGTGGAGACGAGACCCGCGACGAGCAGCGCCGCTCCGATGAGCAGGTGCGCGACGTTGTGCAGCGGGTTGACCATGAAGATCCCGAGCAGCATCCCGCCCTGCGTGGCCAAGAAGGACACTCCTCCGGTGACGGCGAAGCCGAGCGCCCCGACGACGATGTACACGGCGCCGAAGACGACGCCGATCAGACGGTTGGGTGACGAACGCATTTCTCCTCCTCGAGTGCGGCACGATGCCGCTCACCCTCTGTTCGGAGCCGTCCGCCGATCGGATGGGTTTCTTCCGCGTTCGGGGCGACGACGACCGGATCCCGCCTCCGATCACGCCGGATGTCGTCATGTGTCAGGGATCCTGTCACACGCCGCCTCGCGCACCTATCATCGAGCGATGAGCACTCGCCCCTTCCGCGCGGACATCGTCGGCAGCTTCCTCCGTCCCGAGGCGCTGAAGGCCGCCAGGCAGAGCCATGCGGACGGCCGGCTCGACGCCGCCGGCCTTCGCGCCGCCGAGGACGCCGCGGTCGCCGACCTCGTGACGAAGCAGGCGGATGCCGGCCTGCTTCCCGCGACGGACGGCGAGTTCCGCCGCTCCTGGTGGCACTTCGACTTCTTCGACTTCCTCGACGGCGTCGACATCGTCGAGCTCGACCACGGGATCCAGTTCCGCGGAGTGCAGACCAAGCCGCGCGGCGTCGAGATCTCCGGGCCGATCCGCTTCGATCCCGCACACCCCTTCCTCGCGCACTACTCCGCACTGCAGGAGACGATCGAGGGTTCGACGGGCGCCGTCCCGAAGTTCACGATCCCGGCGCCGACCGTGCTCGACTTCCGCCTCGAGCCGGACCACATCACCACGAAGGACTACGACGGCAGGGACGCGATCGTCGACGATCTCGTCCAGGCCTATCGCGATGCGCTGGCCGCGTTCTACGACGCCGGCGCCCGCTATCTCCAGCTCGATGACACGGCCTGGGCCTACCTGTGCTCCGAGACCGAGCTGGCCAAGGCCCGCGAGCGCGGCATCGTGACCGACGGCATCGCCGAGCGGTACGCCGACGTCCTCAACCGCGTGCTCGCGGGCAAGCCGGACGACCTCGTCGTCACCACCCACGTGTGCCGCGGCAACTTCCGCTCCACCTGGATCTCCTCGGGAGGCTACGAGCCCGTCGCCGAGCAGCTCCTGGACGTGGTGGAGTACGACGGGTACTTCCTCGAGTACGACAGCGACCGCGCGGGAGGGTTCGAGCCGCTGCGGCATCTGCCGAAGGGCGACAAGACCGTGGTGCTGGGGCTGGTGACCTCGAAGAGCGGCGAGCCAGAGGATCCCACCGTCGTCAAGCGCCGGATCGATGAGGCGGCGGCGTTCGCGCCGCTCGAGCAGCTCGCGCTCAGCCCGCAGTGCGGCTTCGCCTCGACCGAGGAGGGCAACGTGCTCACCGAGGACGAGCAGTGGGCGAAGATCCGCTCCGTCGTGGACATCGCCGCCGACGTTTGGCGCTGAGCGGATCCTCACCCCTGCCGCGTCAGGTCGAGGTGATCCGCGACAGCCGGTTCGCGCGCCTTCCGACCGTGCTGGTCGCCCAGCCCGCGCGGATCACCCGCATCGCGTCCCGCGCGAGTTCCGCGCCGTCGTCGTAGACGTCACGCCAGATGGAGAGCCCCCTCGCCCCCTCGGGAGCGAGGACCGACCGCGAGAACGCCTCGACGCCCCAGCGGCCCTGATAGCCCGCGTCGAGCGCATCGCGGACGATGCCGGGGATGTCGATCGCGCCGCCGGACAGGGCGCCGCGGCCGGACTGCCCGAGCTCCAGATAGCGCAGCCGCGGCAGCGCCAGCCGGACGGCCTCCGCGATGTCCGACTCCTCGATCGCCATGTGGAACGTGTCGAGGTGGATGCCGAGGTGAGCGGATCCGCTCGCCTCGACGTAGTCCATCGCTCGCCGCGCGGTGTTGATCGCGGACGTCTCATATCGGTTCAGCACCTCGAACACCATCGCAACGCCCTGCTCCTGGGCCTCATCCGCGATCCGTCCCACCGCGGCGGCCGACCACGAGAATGCGGCGGAGCTCGTGGTCCCGCCGGGCGGGCCGAAGAGCCCGTACGGGACTCCGTTGAGCTGATCCGCACCGAGGGCGACGGCGAGGGCGAGACTCTGCCGCAGCAGCGCGGCGCCCGCGGCCCGCGTGGCGGGATCGGACGCTGCGACGTCCGCGTGCGGAAGCTGGATCGCCATCGCGATCGGCGCCAGCCCCCGGTCCGCGAGCAGCGCGCGCAGACGGGGCACGTCGACGGTCTCTGCGTCGAACGGCGGCACCACAACGCGGCGATAGCCGCTCGCCGCGAGCGCGTCGAGGCTCCAGGGCAGCCGCGGCGACTGCGGATCGGAGACGAGGACGCTGAGCTGACACGCGACGTCGAGGTCGGGCGTCATGTCAGAACACCGGCAGGTCGAGACGCTGCTTGAAGACCGAGTACCCGTCGTCGACGCTGACCACCGTGCCGTTGATCGCGTTCGCGGCATCGGAGGCGAGGAACGCGACGACCTCGGCGATCTCCTCGGGAGCGGTGAGCCGGTTGCGCAGCTGTTCCGCGGCGAAGGTCGACTTCAGCTCCTCGCTGAACTGGTTGATGATCGGCGTGCCGACGCGCCCCGGCGTGATCGCGACGGCCCGCACTCCGTACTCCGCGAGCTCGTAGGCGGCGGAGCGGGTGAATGAGATGACCGCGGCCTTGGCGGCGCTGTAGCTGAACGAGAGCTCGGCGGCCTGCTCGCCGTAGATCGAGGAGGTGCTCACGATCACGCCCCCCGTGCCCTGCCGGCGGAACTGCCTCCCCGCGGCGAGGATGCCGTAGTAGACCCCGTTCTGGTCGATGCGGATGATCGGCTCGTAGTCCTTCTCGGGCTCGTGGTCGAGGAGGGGCCTGCCGCCGGCGATCCCCGCGTTGTTGAAGATCACGTCGAGCCGGCCGAAGACCTCGACCGCGCGCGCGACGGCCGCCTCGACCTGGGCATATACCGACACGTCGACCGCAACGGCGGCGACGGCGCCTTCGAACCCCTCGCCGGCGATCGCGGCGACGGCCGCCTCCGCTTGCCGCAGATCGATGTCCGCGATCATCACCTTCGCCCCCTCGCGCACGAAGGTGCGCACGGTGGCCAGGCCGATCCCGCTCGCACCGCCCGTGATCAGGGCTGTCTTGCCTTCCAGACGCATCGCGTCCCGCCTTCCTTGCTCGGCGCGCATGGCGCTCTCGGTTTCGAGCCGTCCCCGCGGACGGCGGGCGGGAGCGGCGTCGTGCCGCCCCCGCCCAGGGCATCAGCCCAGCTTGTCCGACGGGGTCACCGTCGCAGCGTTCTCCTTCGTCACCAGCGTCACGCCCACCGCCTCGAAGTTCTTCGAGGGCAGCGTGCGATCCTTCTGGTACGCCTGCACCTGCGTCATGACCGAGTCGAGGATGGACGGCCACGGCTGCTCGATCGTGGCCTGCATGTTGCCRCCGGCCTCGATCACCGACAGCGTCTCGCTGAGGGCGTCGACGCCCGAGACCTTCGCGGTCGAGCCCGCCTCCTTCAGCGCCTGCGACGCGCCGAGTGCCGCGTCGTCCCAGCCGACCCAGACGGCGTCGAGCCCGTTCGGGTGCGCGGACAGGTAGTCGGCCACGAGGCTGAGTGCCTCCGTGCGCCCGGTGGCGGGATTGGTCACCTTCTGGATCGCGCCGCCCGCGATCGTCGCGCCCGCGGCCGTCAACGCCTTCTCGGCCAGGCCGGAGCGCAATCGGATCCCGGGGTGCGGATCATGGCCGATGACCATGACGGTCTTGCCCTTGAGGCCGGACACCGCGGCGTCGAGCGAGCCGACGGTCTTATCGACGATCTGCTGCTGGTCGGTCGTGATGTTCAGCGCGAACGCGTCGTTCGCCGCGGTCGCGGAGTCCATCGCGAAGATCGGGATCTCCGCATCCTTGGCCGCCGTCACGATGGATCCGATCGACTCGACGTCGGTGTAGCCGTCGAGAATGACATCGGCGCCCTGGCCGATCGCGCTCTCGACGGCGGGGTTCATCTTCTGGAAGTCGAAGTCGCCCTGGATCATCGTAAGGTCCCAGCCGAGCTCCTTCGCCCGTGCCGTGACGGCCTTGACCCACCACGCGCCGACCGGGGTCTGGTTGCCGGAGGTGAAGGCGATGACCTTGAACGGCTTCCCGTCGGCGCCGCCCGTGCTGCCGGCGCTGCTCTGACCGCTGCATCCGCTCAGCACGAGCATCGCCGCCGCCGCGAGGGCCGCCGCTGCTGTGATTTTCCTACGCACGTGACTACTCCTTTGCGTGTGGTGCATGGGGTGGAAGCTGCGGCGATGGCACCGCCGCAGCGAGGGAGGGCTATCGCTACCTCTCCCGCGTCTTGAGGGAAGAGAGCGTCACGGCCGCGATGATGATGAGGCCGGTGACGACCTGCTGGACGTAGGCGTTGACGCCGAGGATGTTCAGGCCGTTGCTCATCACGCCGATGATCGCGACGCCGATCATCGTGCCGCCGAGGTTCGCGGCACCCGAGCGGAGCACGGTCATGCCGAGGAAGACGGCCGCGACCGAGAACATCATGTTGTTCCCGCCCTGTTCGGCGCTCGCGCTGCCCAGCCGCGCGGCGAGCAGGATACCGCCGATCGCCGAGACGAGCCCCGCCATGGTGAAGGCGAGCAGGCGCGCGAAGCGCACGTTCACGCCGGAGAGCCGCGCCACCTCGACGTTGCCGCCGATCGCATGCCAGCGCCGGCCGACCGTCGTGAATCGCAGGGCGCACCAGATCACCAGAGCGATGACGATCGCGGAGTACACGGGCAGCGGGATGTTCAGGAACCTCCCCTGTCCGAGCGTGTTGAAGGCGGCCGGCATCCCGAACAGGGTCGTCCCCGCGGTGACCAGATACGCGAGCCCGATGACGGACGTCATGGTCGCGAGGGTGGCCACGAAGGCCGACAGGTTCAGATAGGCGATGAGGACGCCGTTCATGAGCCCCACGAGCAGGCCCACCGCGAGTCCCGCCGCGATCGCCACCGGGATCGGGCTGTGTCCGAGCATCAGGGTCGCGGAGACCGATCCGGCCAAGCTCGACGTCGCGCCGACCGAGAGGTCGAAGTCGCCGACGACCATGACGATGGTCTGCGCCGCCGCGATGATCGCGAGGATCGAGACCTGGTACAGGATGTTGCGCACGTTCACGAAGGAGAGGAAGGTGTCAGGGCGCATCGCGAAGAAGAACACGAGCAGTAGGATCAGGGCCACGACGGTGCCGGCCTGCAGCAGCACTCGGCCCACGGTGCGGGAGTGGGTGACGACGACGGCGGCCGTCGTCGCCTCTYGGGAGGAGGTCATGTCAGTCGGCCCTTCCATAGGCATAGGACAGGAGCAGTTCGTCGTCGGCGCCCTCGGCGGGAACGTCCCCCGCGATGGTGCCCTCGTGCATGATGAGGATCCGGTCGCTCATCCCGATGAGCTCCGGCAGTTCGGAGCTCACCGCGACGACCGCGGTCCCCGTGGCCGCGAGCTCGCGGATCAGCCGGTAGATCTCGGCCTTGGTGCCGACGTCGATCCCCCGCGTCGGCTCGTCCATGAGCAGCACCCTCGGCCGACGCGCGAGCATCTTGGCGAGCACGACCTTCTTCGCGAGCGCGATGTTGTCCTGGATCGAGGCCCCGAGGATCACGCCCTGGCTGCGCCGCTCCTCCGGCACCAGCGCGATGCCCGCCTCCAGCATGCGTCCGACGCGCGACACGGTCGCCGCGCCGGTTCCGCCGATCGTGATGCTTCCCGCGCGATGCGGCTGGGCGCCGGCGAGCAGCCGCAGCAGCTCGCTGCGTCCGGACCCCGCGAGCCCGCCGATGCCGAGCACCTCTCCCTCGTGCACCGAGAACGAGACGTCCTTGACCCGCCGCCCGTGCAGCCCCTCGACGCGCAGCGCCACGTTCGCGGTCGCCGTGCCGCGCGGCGGGAAGAGCTCTCCGGCCTCCCGGCCGACCATGGTCGAGATCACCTCGTCGATCGACGAGTCGGCGACCTCCTTCGTCAGCACGGTCTTCCCGTTGCGCATGACCGTCAGGCGGTCGCACAGCTCGAAGACCTCCTCGAGCCGGTGCGAGACGTAGACGATCGCGACGCCCTCCTCGCGGAGCGAGCGCAGCACCCGGAACAGGTCGCGGATCTCGGTGTCGGTCAGCGACGCGGTCGGCTCATCGAGGATCAGCACCCGGGCCTCTGCGGCCAGCGCCCTGGCCACCGAGACCATCGTCTGCTGGACCGGGGTCAGATCGGCCCCGAGCCGCCCGACGGGGATCCTCTGATTCAGCCGCTCGAGCAGGTCCTTGGCGCGGCGGCGCATGGTGGCCCACCGCACGAAGCCGCCGCGGCTCGGGGTGTGCTCCCCGAGCAGGATGTTCTCGGCCACGTCGATCGTCGGGATTGTGGAGAGCTCCTGGTACAGCGCGACGACTCCGGCGCGGCCGGCAGCGCGGACGCTGGCGAACTCGACGTCGACTCCGTCCCGGCGGATCTCCCCCGCATCGGGGGCGTGGATGCCGGTCAGCACCTTGATGAGCGTCGATTTCCCCGCGCCGTTCTCACCCAGGAGCGCGTGGATCTCGCCGGACCGCACCGAAAGCCGCGCCCCTTCGAGAGCGTGCACGCCATCGAAGCGCTTGACGATGTCCACGGCCTCGAGCGCCGCGACGGGCTGATCCGTCATGACATCACGTCCTCGAGATCATTGCAGCGGATGAGGACCTTGGCGTGCTCGCCCGCGACGTGCGCGGCGAACGCCGCGGCGGCCTCGTCGAGCGGGAACACCGCGGAGGTGAGCTCGTCGACGTCGAGGTGCGGCAGGATCTGCAGCGCCCGCGGGAACGCGTACGGTGAGACGAAGACGCCGGTCAGCGTGAGCTCCTTGAGGTAGAGGTAGGAGGAGAGCCCGAGGGGCATCTCGAACGTCTCGGGGTACATCGCCCCGTAGACGACGACGCCGCCCTTCGCCGCGAGGTCCAGCAGTCCCCGCACGGCACGGGGCGACCCTGACGCGTCGATCACGACGTCATAGCCGCGCCCCGCGGTGATCTGCGCCGCACGGGCGTCCTGATCCTCCGCGACGGGGTCGATCACATGCTCCGCGCCGTGGCGGAGGGCCATCTCCCGACGGGCGGCGATCGGCTCCACCATCGTGAGCGAGGTCGCTCCGTAGCTCTTCATGACCTGGAGCGCGAGCTGACCGATCGGCCCTCCCCCGCAGATCAGCACCCGATCGCCGACCCTGATCCGGGTCTTGTCCGCGATGCGCACCGCAACCGATGTCGGCTCGAGCAGGCAGCCCTTCCGGAGCGTGACGTCGTCGGGGAGCCGATGCACCTGCGACACGTGCCAGGTGATCGTCTCCGCCATCCCGGGTCGGTTGTAGTCCTGGATGTTCTCGCAGAACTGTTGCCGACCGTCCTGGCAGGGGCGGCAGCTGCCGCAGAACCGGAGGAAGTTCCCCGCGACCCTGTCGCCGACCGCCAGCCCGCTGCGTTGGGCCCGCTCCCCGAGCGCCTCGACGATGCCGGAGATCTCGTGCCCCAGGCCGATCGGCACGTCTGTGCCGAAGAACCCTTCGGCGAGATGCGGATCCGAGCCGCAGATCGCCGCATACGCGACCCGGATCCTCACGTCCTCCGGCCCCAGCGGCTGCTCGGGGAAGTCCACCACCCCGACCCGCCCTCGGGTCGTCTCATCGGGATCCCGCAGGCTCCCTATCCTCGTCACGGCCACCGTCTTCATCCGTCTCTCCGTCGGTCTCGTGGTGCCAGCATCAGGAAGCGCCGAGGACGCCGCGCAGGGCGGCGAACGTGGCGGCGAGTCCGTAGCCGTGCTTGTCGCGCAGCTGCTCGTCCTCGCCGAACCCGGCGTAGACCTGCGGGATGCCGAGCCTCTCGAACGCGGTCAGGTTCAGTCCGCGGTCGGCCACGACGTCGGCGATGCGGCTCGCCAGCCCGCCGTAGGCGAGGTGATCCTCGAGCACGACGAAGCGACCGCCCGTCTCCTCCGCGCAGCGGACGATGAGCTCCTCGTCGATCGGCTTGAGCGTGAACATGTCCACGACCCGGACCGACCGCCCGTCCTCCGCGAGCACGTCCGCCGCCTGCAGCGCCTGCGCGACCGTGGTGCCGTGCGTGAAGATCGTCGCGTCCGCGCCGTCCCGGGCGACGATCCCCTTCCCGATCCGCACCTCGTGCGCGCCAGGCTCGTAGAGGACCATGTCCTTCTTGCCGACCGCGAGTCGGATGTAGATCGGGCCCGGCATCGTCATCGACTGACGGAGGATCTCGCCGACCATGAGCGGGTCGCCGATCGAGGTGACGGTCATGTTGGTCAGCGCGCACATCAGCGCGAGGTCCTCCACCGCGTAGTGCGTCGATCCGCCGTTGCCGACCAGGCCGCCATGCGTGCCGATGATCTTGACCGGCAGGTTCGGATAGCAGACATCGGTGCGCACCTGCTCGAGCGCCCGCATGCTCAGGAACGGCAGCATGCCCGACACGACCGGGATGTTCCCGTCGTACGCGAGTCCCGCCGCGATGCCGACGCTCACCTGCTCGGCGAGGCCCACATCGAGGAACCGCTCCGGGAACCTGTCGCGGAACTCCACGAGAGTGGCGCCGATGTCGGGCGTGATGACCCAGAGGTTCTCGTGCTCCTCGCCGAGCTCGGCGAGGGTCGATCCGATGACCGAGCGTGCGGAGAGCATCTCCCCGAAGGTGAACGTGATGGGCATCAGGCCACCGCCGCCGTGCGAGAGGCCGTGAGCGCGGCCATCGCCCGCTCCAGGTCGACGGCGCCGAGCGAGCCGGCGTGCCAGGCGAGATTGTGCTCCATGAAGTCGACGCCCTTCCCCTTCACCGTCTCGCAGATCACGACCGTCGGCCGATCGCTGCCGGAGTCCGGCAGCGCGTCGATCGCCCGTACCAGCTCGCCCATGTCATGACCGTCGATCTCGACCACGTTCCATCCGAAGGCCCGCCACTTGTCCGGGTACGGCTCGAACAGCACGCGCTCCTCCGCGAAGCTCGTCATCAGCTGACGGTTCCGGTCCACAAACGCCACGAGGTTGCCGAGCCGATTGCTCCTGGCCGCCATCGCGGCCTCCCACACCGAGCCCTCGCCGGTCTCCCCGTCGCCGAGCAGGCAGACGACGCGGTGATCCTCTCCGCGGTGCCGAGCGCCCAGCGCCATCCCGACCGCGAGGGGCAGTCCGTGACCGAGCGATCCCGTGGAGCACTCGACGCCGGGCAGCTGCACCTTGCACGGGTGCATCCCGTACGCGCTGTCGAGCCTGCCGTAGGTCTCGACGATGCCCTCGTAGGAGAAGAACCCGCGGATCGCCATCGCGATGTACATGCATACCGCCGCGTGGCCCTTGCTCAGCACGAACCGATCCCGGCCGGGGTGGGTGATGTCCGCGGGATCGACCCGCAGGCCGTACCCGAACAACGCCGTGAAGATATCGGCGGCGGAGAGATCGCCGCCGATGTGCACGGCGCCCTCGTAGGTGCCGCAGAGCTGCAGGAGCTTCGACCGCAGCTCGAAAGCCAGATCCTCCAGCTCCTCGACGCTGTGCTCGCCGCGCTGGGGCAACGCACGATCGCTCATCATGTCCTCCTCGTCGATGACATCCGGCGCCCGTCGACAATGACGAGCCGGGCCGTGGCTATGAACGTAGCATCATTTCGTTTACATGTAAACAAGAATGGTTCTAAACTCGAAGTGGCCCGGGCAAAAGGCCGCCGGCATCCTGCCGCGGACGCCCGGACCGTCGTCTCGAAACGACGGACACAGAGAGGTGGGCAGTCGCCATGACGGATACGAGAACGATCGACGCCGYAGGAGTGAGCGTACGAACAGGCTTGTTCATCGGCGGTGAGGAGCGCTTCACGGAAGAGGTGCTCCGCGTCGCGGATCCGGGGAAGCCGGACGCGATCGTGGGCGAGGCCGCGTCGGCGTCGCCCACGGACGTCGCCGACGCGGTCGCGGCGGCGAACGCCGCGTTCCCGGGCTGGGCGGCGCTTTCGGCGCCTGAGCGGGCCGCGCAGATGGCTGTGGCGATCACCGGCATCGCGGAGGATCGCGACGAGGACGCCGCGATCCTGTCGCAGGAGAACGGGAAGATCCGGTTCGAAGCGTGGGTGGACGCCCTCGTGTTCGAGATCCGGTGGAACCTCGCACTCATGCTCGCGGACGAGGTGGATGCCTCGCACACGCTGCCGGTCATCCCCGGCGCGATTCCCGTCTCCACCGACGTCAGTTACCAGCCGCTCGGGGTGGTGACCGTGATCGTCCCGTTCAACTGGCCGATCGCGATCCTGGGAGCCTCCCTGCCGCACGCGCTGCTCGCCGGCAACACGGCGATCGTGAAGGTCCCCCCGACCACGCCGCTGGCGATCGCGCGGCTCGTACAGCGCGTCGCGGAGAAGCTTCCACCAGGGGTGCTCAACGTCATCAGCGGCCGGGACGAGAACATGGCGGGCCTGATCCAGAACCCGGACGTCGCGAAGGTCTGCTTCACCGGCAGCGTGAACGGAGGGAAGCGGATCATGCAGATGGCCTCGCAGAGCCTCACCCGGGTCACGCTTGAGCTCGGCGGCAACGATGCGGCGGTCTTCCTCGAGGACGCGATCCTCGACGATGCGCATCTGGACCGCCTCTACGCGGCGATCTTCGACACCACGGGACAGATCTGCATGAACGCCAAGCGCGTCTTCGTGCACCGCTCCCGGCGCGATGAGCTTGTCGCGGGACTGGCCGCTCGCCTGGAGCACGCCGTGATCGGCTACGGGCTGGACGAGGGCACCACGATGGGGCCACTGCACTCCCCCGCCCAGCGCGCGTTCGTCGCGGAGCTCATCCAGGAGGCCAAGGACGCCGGCGCCGACGTCCGCGAGTACGGGCGGCTTCCCGGCGGGGAGCTCGAGGGCGGGAACTTCCTGCGCCCCGCGCTGGTCATCGACCCCGATCCCGGGCTGCGCGTGGTCACCCAGGAGCAGTTCGGACCGGTGATCCCGATCATCGCGTTCGACGACGAGCACGAGGCCGTGCGCGCGGCCAACGACACCTGGGGCGGACTCTGCGGTTCGGTCTGGACCGCCTCGCCCTCCTCCGGTGCGCGGGTCGGATCCCAGCTGGTCTGCGGCTACGTCTGGATCAACGACCACGGCGCGACCCGGCTCGATCTGCGCGCTCCCTTCGGCGGCATGAAGCAGTCCGGCATCGGGCGCGAGCAGGGCATCGAGGGCGTCAGGGCGTTCCAGGACACCCGCGCGATCGCCACGATCGACGCGGCGGCGCTCGCCGCCATGGCGCACTAGCGAAGACAGGGGCCCTGGCGTGCGCTCACGCCAGGGCCCCTGTCTTCTGGAACACTCATCACTTGAGGGGGCTCTGTGAGCTCCCGCACGCAGGAGGAACAGCATGCCCGCACAGGATGACGCCCGCCCCGGCGCCGCACCATCGTCCGAGGTCGTGCGCGACCCCTTGTACGACGTGGTCGACCCCGAGTCCTTCACCCCACGTCTGCTCGCCCTGCTCTCCAATGCCCTGGTCTGGCGCGAGTCGCAGGAACTGCGCCGCGAGTTCGGTCTCGGCACGAACGAGTGGCGCGTGCTGTCGGCGCTCGCGACGCGACCCGGATCCTCTGCGAGCGAGGTGTCGGAGTTCCTGGGCGTCAACAAGGCGATCGTCTCGAAGAGCGTGAACACCCTCGCAGAGCGGCGGCTCATCGCACTCTTCGACGGCCCGCGCGGATCGCGCCCGATGCACCTGACCCCGTCCGGAGCCCAGCTGCACCACGAGATGCGCCCCATCTCGATGCGCGGCCAGGAGGTCATTCTCGCCGGGATGACCGAGGCCGAGATCGCCCAATTCAACACCGCCCTGCTGCGCATGCTGAGCCTCATCCGCACCGCCGACTGACCCACCCGCCCACTGCCCCCACTTCCGAGTCGTCCCCACCAGCGGTGCCCACAGCGTCCGCTGACAGGGACGCCGCGGAAGTGGATTCGAGTCGTCCCCGCCAGCGGCGCCTATAGCGTGCGCTGACGGGGACGACGCGGCACTGCGCTGAGCCATGTTCTCAATTTACCTCTTGCCATTACCTATTGCCATAGGTATTCTGACCGCAGGCCCCGTTCATCGTCGAACGGAGCCGGACAGCTCCGCTCGCGATGCCGCGCGCGGACCCGCCGAAAGGATGCCGATCCGTGTCACGCACCACACCCGTCGCGAACCCGATCGCGGCGCGCGCACTCGTCGACGACTTCTCGCTCGAGATGACCGGGAAGGACGTCCCCGGCCTCCAGGAGGCGCGCCACACGATCCCCGCAGGAACCAAGATCAACGTCACGTTCCTCGGCAATGAGGATCTCGAGATGCGCGTGGCCGCCGCGAAGGCGGTCCGCGATCTGGGGTTCGTGCCGGTCCCGCACATCTCGGCACGCCGGCTGCGGTCCCGCGCGCAGCTCGAGGAATTCCTCGGTCGGTTGCAGGAGGTGGGCGCCACGGACCACGTGTTCGTCGTCGGCGGGGATCCCGCCACGCCGGACGGACCCTACGCCTCGGCCTTCGACGTCATCTACACCGGCCTTCTGCTCGACTACGGCGTCCGCGAGGTCTCGATCGCCGGCTATCCCGAGGGACACCCCGACATCGGCGATGACGAGCTGTGGCGCCACCTCGAGAGCAAGTCGGCGGTGCTCGCGGAGCAGGGACTGGACGCCGTGATCCTCAGCCAGTTCGCCTTCGACACGGAGCCGGTGCTGGCCTGGATCGACCAGGTCCGCGCACGCGGGATCGCCTCCGAGATCCGGGTGGGAACGCCGGGACCGGCCGGTGTCAAGCGGCTCCTCGGGTTCGCCCGCCGATTCGGGATCGGGGCGAACGCGATGATCGTGAAGAAGTACGGCTTCTCCCTCACGAACCTGATGGGGACGGCGGGGCCGGATGCGTTCGTCTCCGACCTGTCAGCGCTGCTCGCAGCCGACGCCGAGACCGGCGCCGTGAAGCTGCACTTCTACACGTTCGGCGGCCTGCTCGCCACGTCGGCCTGGGCGCGCGACTTCGTCGCCGCCCGCCCCTGAGGAGGTCGCGATGACCATCCATGTCGAGCGGCTGCGGGATGACGCCTGCCTGATCGTGCACGGCCCGGACCAACCGGGGATCGTCTCGGCGGTCAGCGCCCTGATCACCCGCAACCGGGGCAACATCGTCTCCCTCGATCAGTACACGGACGACCCCCAGGGCGGGGGCTTCTTCCAGCGCGTCGTCTTCCACCGCGAGGACCTGACCGCAGCGGTGCCCGACATCGAGGCCGACCTCGCCACCACGCTCGGACCGCTCGGCCTGTCCTGGCGCCTCACCGACCGGTCCGTGCCGAAGCGGATGGCCGTGCTCGCCTCCACGAGCGACCACTGCCTGCTCGAACTCCTCTGGCGGCACAGGCGCGGTGAGCTGCCGGTGACCATCCCGATGGTGATCAGCAACCACACGAACGTCGCTGAGGACGTCCGCTCCTTCGGCATCCCGTTCTTCCACGTGCCCTCGCAGGGACCGGACAAGTCCGCGGCCGAGGCCAGGATCCTGGAGCTCGTGAAGGGAAACGTCGACTTCCTCGTGCTGGCCCGGTACATGCAGATCATCTCCGAGGACTTCCTGGACGAGGTCGACGTGCCGGTCATCAACATCCACCACTCCTTCCTTCCGGCCTTCATCGGCGCAGCCCCCTACCGCAAGGCAAAGGAGCGCGGCGTCAAGCTCATCGGCGCGACCAGCCACTACGTCACCAAGGTGCTCGACGAGGGCCCGATCATCGAGCAGGACGTCGCCCGCGTCGACCACTCGATGAGCGCGGCCGGCCTGCAGGCCCGCGGCGCGTACGTCGAGCGCGCCGTGCTCTCCCGCGCGGTGCAGTGGCACGCCGAGGACCGGGTGATCCGCAACGGCAACCAGACCGTCGTCTTCACCGACCGCCCCTGACCCCGACCACAACGAAAGAACAAGAGAGGGCTTCCATGGCCGACAACCTTCAGCAGCTGATCGACGCGACAAATCCCGTCGAACTGCTGCGCAACTCTCAGATCGGGTCGTACATCTACCCGGTCGTGCCCGCCGACTTCAGCAGTTGGATCAAGGAGCAGCGGGCCTGGCGCGACACCGCGGTGCTTTACGACCAGTCCCACCACATGGACAACGTGTTCCTGAAGGGCTCGGACGCGATCCGCCTGATCAGTGACACCGCGATCAACTCGGTTGCGAACTTCCCGGTCGATCGTGCGAAGCAGTACGTGCCGACCACCGCGTCGGGGCACGTCATCGGCGACGGCATCCTGTTCCGCGAGGCTGAGGACGAATACGTCTATGTCGGCCGGGCCCCGGCCTCGAACTGGCTGATGTATCACGGCGAGACCGGCGGATACGGGAACCTCGAGGTGACCGTCGACCGACGTTCGCCGTCCCGCCCCTATGGGCATGCGGTGTCGCGCCGCTACTACCGCTTCCAGATCCAGGGGCCCAAGGCCTGGCAGGTCATCGAGAAGCTCAACGGCGGCCCGCTCGAGGAACTCCGGTTCTTCAGCATGTCCACGATGGCGATCGACGGTGCGCAGGTGCGCACGCTGCGCCACGGCATGGCCGGCGCGCCGGGCCTCGAGGTCTGGGGCCCGTACGAGGACCACGACCGTGTCCGTGACGCGATCGTCGCCGCCGACGCCGAGTTCGGGCTGCTGCCGGTCGGATCCCGGGCGTACCCGTCCAACACGCTGGAGTCGGGCTGGATCCCCTCGCCGCTCCCCGCCATCTACACCGGCGAGGCCGAGCGCGGCTACCGCGAGTGGCTCGGCGCAGACAGCTACGAGGCCACCGGAACGCTCGCCGGTTCGTTCGTGTCGGGAGACATCGAGGACTATTACCTCACGCCGTGGGAGCTCGGCTACGGATCCTTCGTGAAGTTCGACCACGACTTCATCGGCCGCGACGCGCTCGAGAAGGTCGACCCCGCGACGCAGCGCCGCAAGGTCACCCTGGCCTGGGACGCCGAGGACATGACGAAGATCTTCGGCTCGCTGTTCGACGTGGACGGCCCCAGCTACAAATTCTTCGACCTGCCGCTCGCGAACTACGGGTCGGCGAACTACGACTCGGTCGTCGACGCGGACGGCAACGTCGTCGGATTCTCCATGTTCACCGGCTACAGCGCGAACGAGCGCCGCGCGCTCTCGCTCGCGACCGTCRCCCCCGATGTCCCCGAGGGCGCGGAACTCCGCGTGCTGTGGGGCGAGGGGCCGAACACCGCGAAGGCGACCGTCGAGCCGCACGAGCAGCTGGCGGTCCGCGCGGTCGTCAGCCCGACGCCGTATTCCTCGGTCGCCCGGCAGACCTACCAGGGCGGGTGGCGCACCGGCTACCAGAACTGAATCCCGTCATCCCGGCAGTAGGCTCGACGCGGGAGGAACCGCATGAGTCTGCGCTACGCAATCCTGGCGATCCTGCGCGTCGGGCCGCTGTCGGGATATGACCTGCAGAAGCAGTTCTCGCAGTCCGTGGGCCACGTATGGCACGCCCCCGACTCGCAGATCTACCCGGAGCTGCGCAAGATGGAAGCCGCGGGGCTCATCGAGGGCGAGGAGCAGGCCCGCGGCCAGCGCGGCACCCGGCGGATGTACACCGTGACCCCCGCCGGCGACGCCGACTACCTCGCGTGGATGCAGACGCCCCTGGACTACCAGCGCGTGCGGGATCCCGCGCACCTGCGCGCCGCCTACCTGGAGAACACCACCCCGGAGGCGGCGCGCGACTTCCTGCGCCGGCACATCGCGCAGTGGGAGGGCGAGCTGGAGCAGTGGGAGGGCGAGCTCACCCACATCGAGAACCTGAGCAACCCGATGCTGACGCGCCGGCTGAACGTCACGCCGGACAGTGAGCGCGAGCGCACGATCGCCTACAAGAGGTTCGCCTACGAGGGCCTGGTCGAGCGGGCACGGCTCGAGATCGCCTGGGCCAGGAGCGGCCTCGACCTCGTGGACCGCCTCGGCGACTAGGCCGGGAGCGCGGCCTCACCGGGATCCGGCGAGCGCCTCGCGGTCGATCTCCTCCTGGTTCTCCACGAACGGCGTGCCGTGCGTGTGGAACGTGGCGACCGTCTTCATGCCCCAGGCCTGCCCCTTGGCGCGCTCGGCCTGGCTCCACTCGACGACCGGCCAGTCCGGATCCAGAAGGAGCCTGGCCTGCGCATTCGCGAACTCGATGCGGTTACCGCCCGGCTCCCAGACGTAGAGGAAGAAGGTCTGGTTGATCGCGTGCTTGTAGGGCCCGTACTCGATGTGGATCCCGTTCTCGAGACAGATGTCCGCGGCCTTCAGGATGTCCTCACGGGAGTCCGGCGCGAACGCGAAGTGATGGAAGCGGCCGCGGCTGCCGGTCCAGTCCGCGGAGTAGACCACGTCGTAGGACTTCTGATGGAACCGGAACCACCGCGCGGCGTAGCGGCCGTCGTCCTGACGCACCCGCTCGGACTCCCGCGCGCGCATGACATCCGCCCAGAACTCCCCGGCGGCGGTCACGTCGCTCGCGAGGTAGTTGATGTGGTCCATGCGGCGCGTGTTGATGCCGCGCCCCGGGTACGCGGAGGCCTGGTTCTTCAGCGCGGGCCGGTCCTCRTCGTCCGGGACGTAGAGGTCGGTCTCGTAGTGCAGCGCCATGAGGTGCCCGTCCGGATCCTCGAACTCGTAGGACGGTCCGACGCCGATCTCGGGATCGCGCCAGCCGTGCCCGAGACCGGTCGCCTCGATCGCGGCCACGCGGCGCGCGAGCGCCTCCTGGCTGGTCGTACGGAAGAGCGTGCGGCCGACCCCGTTGGTGTCGGATGCGGTGAGCTTGAGCGTGTACCGCTGATACTCGTCCCAGCAGCGCAGGTATGCGGAGTCGCCGACCCGGGCGACCTCGCGCATCGCGCAGATGTCGCGGAAGAAGCGCAGGCTCTCCTCGAACTTAGGGGTGTGCAGCTCGATCGCGCCGAGGTGGGCGAGGTCGAAGTTGTCGCTGGTTGCCATGGGATCCGTCCTTGCTCTGGTCGTGTGAGGGGCGACATCAGCGCCGCGGACGCGGGAAGACGATGCCGTCGAAGATCTTGCGTGCGGTGCGCGTCGAACGAGACGACGCCCGCCATTCCCCGTCGTCCCCGCGCGTGACGTCGACGCGGGTGCGGAGCACGCCGGAGGGGTGCTCGATGTCGTGCTCCGGCCCCGCGGGGAGCGGGGCCAGATCGTGTCCGACGGCGCCGGGGATGCTGACGCCGGCGGCGACCGATGCCGCCATCAGGACGCCGATCGACGTGTGAACGCGGAACGGGATGAAGGCTCGCGTGGAGATCGTCCCGCCGTGCCGCGGCGGCGAGAGCAGCACGATCTTGGGCACGGTCTGTTCGGCCACATCGCCCAGGCCGAACAGCGATCCGGCCTCGCGGCGGACCTCCTCCACGACCGCGCACAGCCGGGCGTCGGCCTCGAGCTCGCCCGGATCCTCATCTCCTGTCACGCCGAGCGACGCTGCGACCATGAGCACGACGGGCATGCCGTTGTCGACCAGCGTCACGCGGTGGCCGGCGATCTCCTGCATCGCCAGACCGGTCGAGAGCACGGGCCCCGCGCCGACACCGAGCCGGAGCTCGATCGGTGCCGCGGTGCCCGGCACGCCGTCGATCGCGGCGTCGCCGTCGTAGTCGGGCATCCCCGAGGGGGTAGCGAACGTCGCCGTCGCGACACCGCCCGTGTTGCGCAGCCGGATGCGCGCGGTGGTCATCCCCTCGCCGCCGGCCGCCAGGAGCCCGCGCTCGACGGCGAAGGGCCCCACGGCGGCGAGGAGGTTGCCGCAGGTCTGCGCATCGCCCACCGTGGCACGATCGACGCCGATCTGCAGGAAGAGGTAGTCGAGGTCTGCATCCTGGTCCTCGGAGACGGACACCATCGCCGCCTTGGAGGTCAGCGCGTGTCCGCCCCCGAGACCGTCGATCTGCCGCGGATCCGGGCTGCCCAGGAGCCGGAGCATCAGCTCATCGCGCTCCTCGGGATCGGCCGGGACGTCCGACGCGAGGAAGAACGCCCCCTTCGACGTCCCGCCGCGCATGAGCATGCAGCGGATGCCTCCGGGGTACGCGCCTCCGGCGGCGGCGTCAGCGCGCATCGCCGCTCCGCTGGGCGACGTGCTCGACGCCGAGCCGGTCGAGCACCGCCCGGAGGCCACCGACGTCCATCGAGATCTCGCCCGCCCGGTAGCGCTCCCGCGCCACGGCCTCGCGCTCCGCTCGCCGCCGCGCGGCGTCCAGAGCCTCGGCCGCACGCCGACGCGGCACGATCGTCACGCCGTCGTCGTCGGCGACCACGATGTCGCCCGGCTCGACGACGACGCCGTCCAGCGTGACCGGCACGTTCACCGATCCGGCCGCCTCTTTCACGGTGCCCTGCGCGGTGATGTACGCGGTCCACACCGGGAACCGCATGGCCCGCAGCTCCGCGACGTCACGCACCCCGGCGGACGTCACATAACCGCCTACCCCTCGAGCCTGCATCTGGGTCGCCATGAGCTCCCCGATGAAGCCGTGCAGAGACTCGGACGCCGGGGCCACCACGATGATGTCGCCCTCCCTCGCTTGCTCGATCGCGGCGTGCACCATGAGGTTGTCCCCCGGCGCCGGGAGCACCGTGATCGCGCTGCCGGAGACCACGACGCCCTCCTGGATCGGGCGGATCCGCGCCCCCGCGCAGCCGATCCGGCCGAGCGCCTCGTGCACCGTGGCCGAGCCGAACGCGGCCAGGGCGTCGACGAGTGCGCGCTCGGCGCGGGCGATGTCGGTGATGACGACGGGGCTCATGCCAGCACGTCCGTGACCTGGGGGTAGTAGCGCATGTATGCCTCGGCCATCGTCTGGTGGGCGAGGCCGAGATTGGGCCCTGCATTGCGCTTCAGCTGCACCCCGCGCCGCACGGCGAGATCGGTGTAGTAGGACCACATGTGCTGCTGGGCGGGCAGGCACTCCATCGCCGCCTGCTTGCGCGAGAACGCCGTGGTGATGTCCAGCAGCACGCCGGGCACGAAACCGGATTGCTCGCTCTGATGCGGCTCGAAGAAGAAGACCAACGGGGCGCCGATGACGTCGTCAGCCCTCGGATAGCAGCCATCCGCGTTCGCGACACCGATCGCCTGCGCGAGAACTCTCGCCTCCAGCGCCATCCTCGCCGCCGCCGGATGGTCGCCGTTGTACGGATCGGCGAGCGGATGGGTCAGCAGCACGGTCGGCTGCACGCGCCGGAACGCGTCGACCAGCGCCGCGACCGCCTCCGGCGACTCCCGCAGCGGGTAGTCGCCGAGGTCGAGGAACTCGATCTCGGCGCCGAGCGCGTTCGCCGCCTCCGTCGCCTCCGCCCGCCGGATCGCCTTGATCTCATCGAGCCCCTTGCCTGCAAGCCACTGACTCGCGGACTCCCCTCGCTCGCCGTAGGACAGGCAGATCACAACCGCGCGTTCGCCGCGCATCGTGGCCGCGGCGATGGCGCCTCCGGCCCGCCACACGAAGTCGCCCGCGTGCGCGCTCACCACCACCAGACAGGGCTTGTTCTGCGACATGGGACTCCTCGTGTCCGCGCCGGACAGGGCCGGCCGGCGCCGATCTTCGCCGCGCCGGCCCCCACACAAACACAGCGTCTCCCCCGAGGTCAAGGATTGTCGCCAATCTTGTCGCCAATTATTTCCCTTCTCGATTTACCTATGGACAGAGGGACACGAGTTCCGTAGCATCAGGGCTCAGATCGGGCCGAAGGCGGCATCGATCAGCCGGATCGATGTCGAGGGAGACACCATGGCCAGCACCCTGCAGGAACTGCTCGACGAGAAGGGCGACGCGGTCCGGATGCTGCGCGATTCGCCCCTCGGCACGTACATCTACCCGGTCGTACCGGCGGAGTTCACGAACTGGCGCCGCGAGCAGAAGGCCTGGCGGGAGACCGCCGTCCTGTACGACCAGACGCACCACATGGTGAACTTCTTCGTCTCGGGCCCCGACGCGCTGCGCCTGTTGTCGGACACCGGCATCAACTCGTTCGCCGACTTCCCCGTCGACACCGCGAAGCAGTTCGTCCCCACGGCATCGCACGGCGGCGTGATCGGCGACGGCATCCTGTTCCACGAGGCCGCGCAGGACTACGTGTACGTCGGCCGTGCCCCTGGTGCCAACTGGCTCCAGTTCCACGCGGAGACCGGCGGCTACGACGTCGAGTTCCGCTACGACGATCGGTCGCCGTCGCGCCCGTACGGCCAGGCCGTGCACCGCGAGTACTACCGCTTCCAGATCCAGGGCCCGAACGCCTGGGCGATCATCGAGAAGCTCGCAGGCGGCCCCGTGGAACCGGTGCGGTTCTTCCGGATGGGGCACATGACGATCGCGGGAGAGCGCGTGCGCACGCTCCGGCACGGCATGGCGGGAGCGCCCGGCCTCGAGCTGTGGGGTCCGTATGCGCAGCACGGGAGGATCCGCGACGCGATCCTCGAGGCCGGCCGCGAATTCGGCATCGAGCCCTGCGGATCGCGTGCGTATTCCTCGAACACGCTCGAGTCGGGCTGGATCCCCTCACCGCTGCCGGCCATCTACACCGGCGAGGCGGAGCGATCCTACCGGGAGTGGCTGCCGGCGACCGGCTACGAGGCCGTGAACGCCGTCGCGGGGTCGTTCGTGTCCGAGGACATCGAGGACTACTACCTCAACCCCTGGGAGCTCGGGTACGGCTCCTTCGTGAAGTTCGACCACGACTTCATCGGACGCGACGCGCTCGAGAAGATCGACCCCTCGCTGCAGCGCAAGAAGGTGACACTCGCCTGGAACGACGAGGACCTCGGGAAGATCCTCGTCAGCGCGATCGACCGGAACGGCCCCGGGTACCAGTTCTTCGACCTCCCGAACGCGAACTACGGCTCATCGAACTACGACGCGGTGATCGACGCGGATGGCGAGAACGTCGGACTCTCCCTGTTCACCGGCGTCACCGCGAACGAGCGACGCGGGCTCTCGCTGGCGACCGTCGACCACGACGTGCCGATCGGCGCCGAGGTCCGGGTCGTCTGGGGCGAGCCCGACGGCGGCTCGCGGAAGACGACCGTCGAGCCGCATGAGCAGTTCGCGGTGCGCGCCGTGGTGAGCCCGGTGCCCTATGCCGTGACCGCCCGCACCGAGTATCAGGGTGGCTGGCGCACGACCAGCGCGTGAGGCTCGGCGACGACAGAAGCGCACGTCCAGCCGAACGACGGCACGGCCGGCTAGGGCACGAGGTCGGTGGCGCCCGCTCTGAACTCGGCCAGCGTGTGCGACTCGAGCGTGCGACGTGCCCGTCGGAGATAGTCCGCCAGCGCCGCGCTCTCCTCTTCCGCGAAACCCGTGGTCAGAAGCCGCTCCAGCTCGGCCAGCCGGGGCGCGGTGCGCGCCACCGCCGCCGCGCCCTCCTCGGTGAGGAAGAGCAGCAGCCGTCGAGCGTGCTCAGGATCGCGCTCCCGTCGCACCAGGCCGGCGTCCAGGAGCGGATCCATGGTCTGGGCCATCGTCTGCGCACGCACGAAGGAACGCCGGGCGAGTTCGGAGCTCGTGATGCCGGGGCGCCGTTCCAGCACGGTGAGCGCCGTGAACTGCGCGATCGTCATGCCTGCCTGGGCGCAGACCTCCTCGAAATAAGGACGGAGCGCGAGTTCGAGCTGCTTGATGACATAAGTGAAGTTCGTGCCTTCCATCAAGACCTTTCGTCGCGACCCCGGGTACAGGCTAGCTTTCGCGCGTCCGCCGCGCATATGCCGCACCGGGCGACCTCGACCCGAAGACGTGCTCCGAGACGGACAAACGTGACGCCTCAGTCGGCCGGCGCCACGTACTCATGGCTCAGTTCGGTTACCGCGGCGATGTGATCGAAGTCATGATCCGCGGTCAGCACGGTGGCGTCGTTCACGAGTGCGTATCCGGCGATGAGGACGTCGACGGCGCCGGCGGCGCGCACGAGGCCCGAGTTCCACAGCGCGCTCTGAATATCGAGCACAACCGATTCATCAGGGGCTCGCTCGAGGGGGAAGCCGAGACTGATCCGCTCTCTGTACCTGGCGTGCTGTTCGGGGCTGGGTGCACTGTGACAGAACTCGAGAACTTGGGGCGGACAGGTGACGAAGAGATCCGCGGGCGCGCGCTCGATCTGTCGCAGCCTCGCGCTGACGACGGGATCTCCCAGCGCGAGTCGTGCCCAGATCGAGTTGTCGACGAGGTAGTCGGTCACTGTGGTGCGACCGCGGGCCGTTCCACGGGCGCGTCCAGCCCCGCAGGCATGTCAGCAAGCTCTGCGATGCCGTCGATCATCGCGCCCTTCTGCTTCGACGCGATCAGCCGACGCAGCGCGAGATCGAGGACGGCACGGTTGGAAGGTTCACCGGTGAGTGCCCGGGCGCGCTCGATGAGCTCTGGGTTCAGGTCGACGCTCGTCACAGCCATGTCAGGCCTCCTCTCATGCACTATATGAACGATTATATGTCGTGGACGATCGTACTGCCGCACCGGGCGATCGGCCGAGGATCACGGCGGACGGTCCGGCGGACGACCCTGCGGATCAGGGCGCTCTGCCCAGACGCGCACCCCGTCCTCCCCCTGCGACACCAGGATCATGCCGCGCTGGTCCGTGCGCAGGATCGGCGCGCGCAGCGCCCGCAGCATCTCCAGCGTCGGAGCGCGCGGATGTCCGTAGTCGTTTCCCGCGCCCACAGAGATCAGGGCCAGCGCCGGATCCAGATCCGCGTAGAGCTGCGGATCCTGATCGGCGCTTCCGTGGTGGGCGACCTTGACCACACTCTCATCGTGCGGGCGCGCGAACCGTCGCAACGCTCCCTGCGCCGTTCCCGAGAGGTCCGCGAGGAACAGGCTCCGCGGGACGCCACCGCCCTCGATCTGCATGATCACACCCACGTCGTTGCCGGGCGGGAAGACCTTCTCGGCACGACGAGGCCAGAGGACGCGCCACTCCGCGTCCCCAAGGCGTCCAGTCATGCCGGCCGCCGCCTCGACGAGATCCGCTCCCCCTGCTCCGAGCCGATCGAGCCGGCTTTGCTGCGCGGCGGTGCCCACCGGCCCGTGCAGCACCATGTCGGCACGCCCGAGGACCGCGTCGGCGGCCCCGGCATGGTCCTGGTCGAAGTGGGTCAGCAGCAGCACGTCGAGCCGCGCGATCGCGAGCCCGTCCAGACAGCGCCGCAGCGGCTCGGGCTCGGGCCCGGTGTCGATGAGCATGGTGCGGCCGGCCGAGCGCACCAGCACCCCGTCGCCCTGCCCGACGTCGCACACGGCGATCGCCCAGTCGGCCGGGCGCTGCAGCAGAGCGACGGGACCGGCGACGATGCCCCAGCCCGCCCCCGCGCCGACCACGAGTGCGAGGAGGCCGCCGACGACGGCGCGCCAGGGAGCACGAAGGGGGTGATGCGGCGCGACCGCGTAGAAGGCCCCTGCGCTGAGCGTCGCGACGACGAGTGCCGTGCCGACACCGGCCGGGGCCTCGATCGTGGCGAGCGGCAGCGCTGCGGTCGTCACGGCGGTCTGCGCGATCCAGGCCGAAGGCAGCCAGGCTGCGGCCGCGAACAGGTCGGCGAGCGGAGGGACCGGCATCGCGAGGCACGCGAGCAGACCGAGCGCCGTCGCGATCGGCGAAGCAGGACYGGCCAGCAGGTTCGCCAGCACGGAGACCAGGGACTGCTGCGCCGCGAACAGCGCGATGATGGGACCGCAGGCGAGCTGCGCCGACAACGGGACCGCGATCGCCACGGCGACCGGTCGGGGCARCCGGCGCGCAAGACCCAGGGCCAGCGGCGGGGCGAGCACGATGAGGCCGGCCGTCGCCGCGGCCGACAGCGCGAACCCGGGAGCAGCCGCGAGCTGCGGATCCGCGAGCAGCAGGACCGTGACGGCGAGCAGCAGCACCGAGAGCCCTGCGCGCGGGCGCCCCAGCAGCAGCGCGACCAGCGCCGCTCCGGACATGGCCGCGGCCCTGATGACACTGGGCTGCGGCGTGACCAGCACGACGAAACCGGCGAGCGCCAGCACTGCGACCGCGACGCGGATCACCCTTCCGCCACCGCACAGTGCCACGATCCCGAACGCTGCCGCGCCCACGAGCGCGAGGTTGCTGCCGCTCACGGCGGTCAGGTGCGACAGCCCGCTGGCCTTCATGGCGGCGTCGAGATCGTCGCTCACCGCCCGCACATCGCCGACCGCGAGCCCCGGAAGCAGCTCGGAGCCGGGTTCGGGCAGCCGCCCGGCACGCTCGATGAACGCAGCGCGCACATCACCAGCGAGCCGCTCGACCGGACCGCCGCGGGAAAGCTGCTCCGCCGCCCCGTTCGCGAACAGCACGAGGGCCGCCCGCTCACCCGGATCCGTGCGCTTCGTCTGCGCCGTGAACCGCAGCACCGTCCCCGGTCCGAGCGTGGCGGAGCCCGCGTCGGGCGGGATCCCGATGCGCACCGGCACCCGGAGCGGAGCGGGCTCGGGTCCCGGACCGAGTCGGAGGGCGTCCGCGTCCGCCCAGAGCCGGCCGTCGGCGCCGAGCGAGGGAAGGGACCGCACACTCACCTCGGCGATGACCGCGTGTCCACCCAGTGCGGCGGCCTGCCCTCGCGCCGGCGCGGCCGCCGCCGCTGCGCCGGCGATCGACGCCGCGACCATCAGGCACGCTATCGAGAGGGGCGCGATACGAACGATGGCGCAGCGAATCCGGAGGCGACACATGATGAGCAGCGCGACGCCCCCTGCTGCGGAGAGAGCGATCACCGTCGCGGCCGTCCAGGGCAGGAACGCGACAAGGAGCGCGACCGCCCACGCCGTGACGGCGATCGGCACCATCCGCACGTCCCGCAGCCGACGACGCGGAGCCCGCAGTTCGGATGCGTCGGGCGCTGCGCCTCGCCCCGCCTCCCGGCGTCGAGCGCGGGTCACCGCCGCGTGTCCCGACGCTGTCATACCCGCACCAGGTCGCGGATCCCGGCCAGCATCTTCTCGCCGATGCCGGAGACGCCGAGGAGATCATCCACGCTCGTGAAGCGCCCGTTGGCGGTGCGCCAGTCGATGATGCGCTGCGCGAGCGCGGGGCCGATCCTGGGCAGCTGGTCGAGGGCGGCGGCGTCCGCGGTGTTGAGGTCGACGAGCCCGCCCGCTGCTCCCCCGCCGGATCCGCCCGCAGTCGCGCCCGAAGTCGCGCCCGGTGCAGCGCCGGACGCGCCCACCGCCGGCACCAGGATCTGCTCGCCGTCGGCGACCGTGCGGGCGAGGTTCACCGCAGCCAGGTCGGCCGTCGGCAGCGTGCCGCCCGCCGCCGCCAGTGCCTCGGCGACCCTCGCGCCGTCGTCGAGCACATACAGCCCCGGCTTCGTCACCTCTCCGAGCACGTGCGCGTAGACCGCACCCGTGGACACCGCAGACCCGGTCCCGCGGGGCGACGGTGACACCGTGATCCCCTCCGGCACCGCCGACCGGCCGAGCAGGCCGATGCCCACCGTGACCGAGACCGCGACGAGCCCGACCACCACGGCCGCGCCGAGCCCCAGACGGAACCGACGTGGGGCGCGCACGACGATCGTCGGCTGTGCCCCGTCCGTCCCCGATTGCTCGCTCACACGCCGACGCTAGGCGCGCGCGGACGCGCCCGGAGACGGATCCACGCAACCGGTGCGGAGTCCCGGCGACACAAGCGCTGTGGAGGACGAGCACCAGCCCGGTCCTCTTTCCCGCGAAGCTGCTCGCCGTTGCCCTACCCTGCAACTGGCCTAGACACCAACTGTCTGCTTCAGCACGGGAACTTCGTGCTGAGCGTCACGACCGCAATGGGTAAGCCTGTTCGACGCACGATAGCTGCCCGATGAGATCCGGAAGGAAGCTCTGGTCCATTCCTTTGATCTCAAACTGAAGCTTGTTCCCGAGCCCTGGCAAATCGGTTGCGAGTCCAATAACCTGCAACGCTCCCGTGGGAGAACACCGCACGGTCAACTGCAGCCATTTCTCCATCGAAACCAGTACGGCTTCGCCTGAAACCGTCTGCCACATCTCCTGGAGGCCGGCCCGGAATCGGGCGAGCTCATCGACGCGGAGCGTGGCCGGCAGGTCAGCCTGGAAACGGCCCACGTCGATCCGGATCGGGCTGACCAGCCAGTTCCCGTCCGCCCAGTCCATCGCTCCAGGAACCTCCCGGCCACGTACGTTGATGATGACCCCCTCCAGCATCGTTCCCACGCGCACCTCGAAATCCGGCTGATCCATGCACGCAGTCTGGCAGAGCGTCAGTTAACAGAAGCGTCTCCCTGCAGCTCGACCGCAGCCAGGACAGTTGGGCCCCGACCCGCCAGGTGAGTTGCAAATGGGACCCGATCCAAGCACGTCAGCCGCCAAGAAGGTCGGGGCCGTCGGATCAACTCCGCGCCTATCTCGACGTGATCGGCGACGCGTAGCCTGGGCGTGGATCTGGGCACTCAAGTCGCGGATCTGCATGGACAGGTCGCGGATGGTGCGGGTGAGCTCGGTGTTCTCCCCGACGAACTACTCCTGGTCGGCATAGTCCCGATCGGCCTTGGCCTGTTGAAAGGACGTCTGCCTGTTCTGACCGATCATGACGAACGTGGACAAGAAGATGGCCTCGAGCGATTCGACCAGCGTCAGCGTCAGGCAGGGGTTCCGCGCCAAGATGCTGATGCGCGGTCCGGGCCTCGCGCTACGCTGATCGCATCCCACGATCGACCCGGAGCCGCCATGCGCCTGCACGATTTCCTCCCACCTGACACCGCCGCGGCTCGCGGGGCGCACGAGCTCGTCACCCGGTTCCAGTCCCCCGCTCTGGTCAACCACGTCCTGCGCAGCTGGCTGTGGGCGGAGGCGTTCGCGATTGTGGAGGGGCACCGCGAGATCGACCATGAGCCGCTCTACACCGGAGCCGTGCTGCACGACATCGGACTCGCGCCGGCGTATGACAACCACGTGCTCGGCTACGAGGAGGCGGGCGGCTTCGTGGGCGAGGCACTCACCGCGGGCGCCGGATGGCCCGTCGAACGGCAGCGCCGCGTCAACGAGATCATCGTGCGGCACAACTGGCCGTCCGTGGATCCCGCTCAGGACGCCGAGGGATACCTGCTCGAGACGGCGACCGGTCTCGACATCTCCGGACGCCGGGATGAGGAGATCCCGCTCGAGTTCCGCCGCGAGGTGCTGGCGGCCTACCCCCGGCTCGACCTCGCCGCGGAGTTCGGCGACAGCGTGCAGGAGCAGGCGGAGCGCAAGCCGTACAGCCAGGCGCGCCGTCTCGTCGAGGGCGGGCTCATCGGCAAACTGGCGGACAACCCGCTCGAGCGGATCTGACCGGAGTTATCGCTGACCCACGTACATCGATCGGTGCAGTTCAGTGATGTGGGCGTGGGCGAGCAGGGCGGCCTCTGCGACATCGCCCTGCTCGATCGCACTGAGGATGGCGGCGTGTTCCTTGTTGGATTCGTGCAGGTACGAGATCGGGTAAGGGAGAAAGTAGGCGTAGAGCTCCCGAGAGATCCGGCGGTGCAAGCTGGCGGCTGCAGGCATCGCCGCCGCCGTAGCGAGAAGGTCGTGGAATGCTGCGTCACCTTCGCGGAAAGTGGCCCAGTCACTCGCAGCGTGCATGCGTCGCACCTCCGCATGCATGGCAGCGAATGCGTCAGTGTCGCCACGGCTTGCGGTGATCGCAGCGAGGCCCGCCTCGATTGCGGCTCGTTCATCGATGAGCCCGTGTACGCGGGAACTGTCAGCGTCGTACGCGGCCAGTGCGAGGGAATCGCTGTGCGGCGGGTTCGCGGCGACGTACGTTCCGCCGGCCCTTCCACGGACGCTTCGGAGCACTCCCCGCGTGTCGAGCAACCGGTACGCACGCCGCACGCTGGTGTCGCTCACGCCGAGCGCGGTGGCCGCGACCGACGGGGGCGGTAGGCGGTCGCCCGGAGCGAGGAGGTCCAGTTGCAGCGCGAGGAGAATGCGGGCCTCGACCGCCTCGACAGCGCTGAGCCGCTTGATCGCCGACAGGGGCGGCGCCTCGAGATCCATCATCGCGTCTGCGGCAACAGGGGATCTCGACGTGTTCACTGTTTCCAGCCGTGACTCAACGGACGGCGGATGCCGTTTCATGATCCGAGTCTAGTTCGTCGTCTCCTCGGAGCTTGAAGAGTCCGCCCAGAGCGACCCCGACAACGAATGCGAGGGCAGGCACGGCCGCGAGGATGATGCTCACGGTCAGGGAGCCACCTGTCACGAGGGTGAAGTTCGATAGCACGAGCCAGAGGCAGGCCAAGAGGCCGGCCGCGGCCAGGATCGGGGCGATCCGAGTCCTGACGGGGCGGCCCTGAGCGAGCCCAGGCCTCCGAGCGAAGAACACGGCAACCGCGACCGAGGTGGCCAGCATGAGCAGGACCATTCCAACCGTCGCAACCCCCGCCATGGATCCGAACACACCGACCAGTGGATCCAACCCCACGAGCACGAGGACAGCGAGCACGATGGCCGCTGTGATGCTCTGCACGACGGATGACATCGATGGTGCGTCGTGATGAGCATGGCGGTGCCCGAGCGCCCGGGGAAGCACACCCTTGTTCGCAAGCGTGAACTGATAGCGCGCGATCACGTTGTGGAACGAGAGAACGCAGGCGAAGAGACTCGTAATGAGCAGAACCTGCATGATGTCGCGCAGCACGGGGCCCAAATACAGACCGGCCGTGTCCAGGAGGAAGTTCCCGTCACCTGCAAGCGTCTTCTTCGCCATGGCGGTGGCGTGGTCCGCGCCAGCCCCGGTTATGAGTGCCCAGCAGGAGATCGCGTAAAAGGAGCCGATGATCAGTACGGCGAGATAGGTAGCTCTGGGGATCGTTTTCTCGGGGTCGCGCGCTTCGTCGCGGAAGACGGCGGTCGCCTCAAAGCCGATGAACCCCGTGAGCGCAAAGAGGACTGCGACTCCGAGTCCGGGAGTGAAGACGTTCTGAGGTGCGAACGTCTCGAAGACGATCCCGTCGTGGCCCCCTTGTCCGAAGATGACAACGTCGAGAATGACGACCACCGCGATTTCCAGAACCAGGGCGACTCCTAGGACTCGTGCGCTGAGGTCGATATGCCGGTAGCCGAGAAATGCGACGACCGCGAGAGCGGCGAACGAGTACACCGGCCACCATATGGCGGGGCCGCCGAAGTAAGTGACCAGATCGTTGGCGGCCCAGCCGAGGTATCCGTATACACCGACCTGAATGGCGGTGTAGGCAACCAGGGCGGTGAAGGCCGTCCCGAGGCCGGCGCGCGACCCGAGGCCTGCGCTCACATAGGAGAAGAAGGCGCCGGCCTCCCGCACATGGGGCGTCATGGTGACGAAGCCCACGGAGAAGATCAGCAGCACCAAGGCCGCGATGAGGAAGCCTATCGGGGCGCCGACCCCGTTACCGACGCCTACGGCGAGCGGCACATTGCCGCCGATCACCGTGAGCGGTGCTGCGGCCGCAATAACCATGAAGACGATAGAGCTGGTACCGAGCTGCCCGCGGAGGCGGTCAGAGCTGGGGACACGGAGAGATTCAGACATTGTCATCTTTCGTGATCAGAGGTAGAGCTCGGGCCGGGTGTCGGCGAGGTAGGGGTTGCGTTGTTGAGCATCGACGACTGCCGCAGGGTCGATCTGTGCGAGAAGCAACGCGGGATCGGAGGGGCTCCCCGCCGCGAGGACATCGCCTGACGGCCCGACGATGCTGCTGCGACCCACATACCGCAGTTCACCCTCGTCCCCGATCCGATCCGAGTAGGCGACGTAGATCTGGTTCTCCCAAGCGCGCACACGGATAAGGTGCGCGGGGATGAATGAGAAAGGCTCCATCTGCGCGGTGGGAACGAGCAGCAGTTCTGTGCCGCTGCGCGCAATCGTCCGCACAGCCTCGGGGAACTCGACGTCATAACAGATCAGGAACGAGACTCGAACTCCGTCTATCTCGACGGGCGTATGCGGAAGTTCCGCTCCGGCCGTGAACATGCGTCGATCCAGTTCGCCGAACAAGTGGGTTTTGTCGTAGCGGGCGCGCAACTCTCCGTTCTTGTCCACGAGGACGACGGAGTTGGTCGTTCCGCTTTCACTGGGGAGAGGCAAGCCTGCAGCGATGCTGAGCCCGTTGCTGGTTGCAATCTCGCGGATACGCTCGACCAGCGGCATGCGCGCGTACTCATGCACGCGATCGCCGATGTTGTACCCCGTGACGAACATCTCCGGCGTCAAGAGCAGTCCAGCGCCCTGATTCGCCGCCTGCTCCGCGTACTGGTTCAGGGTCCTGAGGTTGGCGTCGACGTCATCGCCGTGGCCGCCGTGCTGCAGAACCGCAAGGACTAGGGGCAACGGGTATCTCCTTCGCGCGCTAAAACCGGTCAACTTGACCACATTCATTGAAGGCAGACTACATACCGGCGCCGGTCCCAGCAAGAGCGGAGCCCGATCCCACGCGGGCCGAGCAAGCTCACCAATAAACCCGCCCCAGCGGATCTGACCGGATCCAGGGCCCGCGATCCGGGATGTGCGCGGAGCGTCGGCCGGATCAGCGTCCGAGCGCAGCACGCAGCACGCAGCGCGCAGCGCGCCGGCGTAATCGTGCGGCGTGCGGCGCGCGCGGCATCGGCGCGGCTCATCACTCCGTCCACGACGATCGCCGCGTTCGGATAGGCCTCTTGCCACATCTCATGTCGCTGACGGGGCGCGGCAGCGGCCAGGCCAGCAGCGGCCCCCCGCGCGCGAGCAGGGCAACGACCGCCGCCGGGCCGAGCAGGCGCCGCATTACCCGGACGGCGTGCGATCCCTAACAGGAGCGCAGTGGATCTCAGCCCTTGACGGCGAAGTTCACGATCTTCGGAGCCCGCACGATGACGCGCACGATCTCCTTGCCGTCGAGCGCCCGCTGAACCTTCTCGTCCGCACGGGCCAGGGACTCGAGGTCGGCGTCGCCGATCTTGGCCGGCACCTCGAGCGTCGTGCGCACCTTGCCGTTGACCTGCACGGCGCAGGTGGCCGTGTCCTCGACGAGCAGCAGCGGATCGGCCTGGCGCCACGTGACCAGTCCCACGGACGGCTCGTGACCGAGGATCTCCCACATCTCCTCCGCCGTGTGCGGCGCGACGAGGTCCAGCATGACGGCGACCGTCTCCGCGGCCTCGCGGACGGCGGGGTCGGCGGGACCGGATCCGGCGTCGATCGTCTTGCGGATCGCGTTCACCAGCTCCATCAGACGCGCGACCAGCACGTTGAACTTGGTCTGCTCCACGAGCGCCGGCGCGTCGGCCAGCAGGTGGTGGGTGATCCGCCGCAGCGCCGCATCGCCTCCGTCGAAGACGACGTCGACGGCACTCGAGACGTCGTGCGCCGCGCGCAGCGCACGGGCCAGGAACTTCTGCGCTCCCGTCGTCGAGACGTCCTTCCAGTCCTTGTCGTCCTCCACGGGTCCGGCGAAGGCCAGGGCGACGCGCAGCGCGTCGGCACCGTAGGCGTCGAGCTCCTCCTGGAAGAGCACCAGGTTGCCCTTGCTCTTCGACATCTTCGCGCCGTCGAGGATCACCATGCCCTGGTTGATGAGGCTGGAGAACGGCTCGGTGAAGTCGATCAGGCCCATGTCGAACAGGACCTTGGTGATGAACCGCGCATACAGCAGGTGCAGGATCGCGTGCTCGACGCCGCCGATGTACGAGTCGATGGGCGCCCAGCGGCGGGCCTCGTCCACGTCGAAGGCCACGGTGTCGCTGTTCGGCGAGAGGAAGCGCAGGTAGTACCAGGAGCTGTCCACGAACGTGTCCATGGTGTCCGGGTCGCGCAGCGCGGGCTCGCCCGTGCCGGGCACGGTCGTCTGCACCCAGCTGGTGGCGGCGCCCAGCGGCGAGGATCCCTTCGGCGAAAGGTCGAGGCCCTCGATGCTGGGCAGGCGCACGGGCAGCTGCTCCTCGGGCACCGGCACGATCTCGCCGTCCTGCGTGTGCAGCATCGGGATGGGGGTGCCCCAGAACCGCTGGCGTGAGATCAGCCAGTCGCGCAGCCGGTAGTTCTTCGCGGCGCGGCCGGTGCCGGCCGCCTCCAGCTGCTCGATCGCGCGGGCGATCGCGTTGCGCTTGGAGAGGCCGTTCAGCTCGCCGGAGTTGATCATGCGGCCGTCGCCGGTCAGGGCGATACCGGTCTTCGCCGGGTGCTGGTCGTCGAGCGCCTCCAGCGGCTCGATCGGGACGCCGTCCTCGTCGACCTCGATCACGGGCAGCGCGCCGGTGATCGGTGCGGTCGTGTCGACCACGACCTTCACAGGCAGGTCGAACGCGCGGGCGAAGTCGAGGTCGCGCTGGTCGTGGGCGGGCACGGCCATGACCGCGCCGTGGCCGTAGTCGGCCAGCACGTAGTCGGCGGCCCAGATCGGCAGCCGMTCGCCGTTCACGGGGTTGATCGCGAAGCGGTCCAGGAACACGCCGGTCTTCGGGCGGTCGGCGGACTGACGGTCGATCTCGCTCGTCTTCTGCACCTGGGTCAGGTAGTCCTGGAAGCGCATCCGCACGTCCTCGGACGATCCGGCGGCCAGTTCGGAGGCCAGGTCGGAGTCGGGCGCGACGACCATGAAGGTCGCGCCGTGCAGGGTGTCGGGGCGCGTCGAGAACACGGTCACGACGCCCTCACGGCCCTCGATCGCGAAGTCCACGTCGGCGCCGATCGAACGGCCGATCCAGTTGCGCTGCATCTGCAGCACCTTGTGCGGCCAGAAGCCCTCGAGCTGGTTCAGGTCGTCCAGCAGGCGGTCGGCGTAGTCGGTGATCCGGAAGTACCACTGGGTGAGGTTCTTCTTGACGACCTCGGCGCCGCAGCGCTCGCAGCGCCCGTCGACGACCTGCTCGTTCGCGAGCACGGTCTGGTCGTTCGGGCACCAGTTGACCGGGCTCTTCTTGCGGTAGGCCAGGCCCCGCTCGTACAGCTTCAGGAACAGCCACTGATTCCAGCGGTAGTACTCCTCGTCCGAGGTGTGCAGCACGCGGCTCCAGTCGAAGGAGACGCCGTAGGCCTGGAAGCCCGCCTTCTGCTGGGCGATGTTCTGGTACGTCCACTCGCGCGGATCCGCTCCGCGACGGATCGCCGCGTTCTCGGCGGGCAGCCCGAAGGAGTCCCAGCCGATCGGGTTCAGCACGTTGTGGCCGCGGTGGCGCCAGAAGCGCGCCACGATGTCGGAGTAGAGGTAGTTCTCGGCGTGCCCCATGTGCAGGTCGCCCGATGGATACGGGAACATCGCCAGCACGTACTTGCGGGGACRCACGTCCTCGGTGCCGCCGGCCTTGAAGGTCTCGTTCTCGGCCCAGTACTTCTGCCACTTCTCCTGAAGCCGCTGGGCCTGATGCGCCTGAAGCTCGTGCACCGGCAGCGACTCGTCGTTCGACGGGAAGGCGGTGTGGGACGGGTTCTCAGACAACGCGACGACCATTCTCTGCTGCAGGGAAAAGAATGCCCAGAACAGGGCAACCTCCAGATTATCCCAGCCCGCGCGGACCGGCGTTCGGCTCCGGAGCCTGCGTCCAGGCGCGGACGTGAAAGACTAGACGCGCTATGCCCTCGTCCTCAGCCCGACCGGAGCGGATCCACTGGTTCGCCCGCCTGGAGCACCGCTTCCATGCGTGGCGTGAGCGGCGCGCCCGCAGACGCGGCCGCAGCGCGAGCGTGGTGCCCTTCCCCGGCTACGGCGGAGCGGGCTGGATCCGCGTCGTCGGCCGCGTGCTGATCCTGCCGAAGACGCGTCGCGGCGGCAAGGACGCGAGCGTGCGCGGCTGGCGCAGCTTCGTCGGCATCCCGGTGAGCTTCGCGACCGTCACGATCACGGTCGCGGGCCGCACGCACGAGGTCGCGGCCGATCGCGGCGGCGTCGTCGACTGCCGCATCGAGGCCGATCTCGCACCGGGCTGGCAACAGGTGACGATGACCGTCGAAGGGCAGGATCCGATCCCCGCGCGGGTGTTCGTGGTCGCCGACGACGTCCGCTTCGGCGTCGTCTCCGACGTGGACGACACGGTGATGGTGACGGCCCTGCCGCGGCCGCTGATCGCCGCGTGGAACTCCTTCGTCGTCGACGAGCACGCACGCACCCCGGTCCCCGGCATGGCGGTTCTGCTCGAACGGCTCATGCGCGACAACCCCGGCTCGCCGATGATCTACCTCTCCACGGGCGCATGGAACGTGGCTCCGACGCTGAACCGTTTCCTCTCCCGTCACCTCTTCCCTGCCGGATCCATGCTGCTCACCGACTGGGGTCCCACGCACGAGCGCTGGTTCCGCAGCGGACGTGAGCACAAGCTGCAGAACCTCTCCCGTCTCGCCGAGGAGTTCCCGCACATGCGGTGGCTGCTGATCGGCGACGACGGGCAGCACGATGAAGCCATCTACGGGCAGTTCCTCATCGATCACCCCGAGAACGTGGCCGCCGTCGCGATTCGTCGCCTGCTCCCCGCCGAAGGCGTGCTCGCCGGCCGTCGCGCCGCGGCCCGCGCGGATGGCGACGGGGCCGACGCCGAGGCGCGCGATGAGGACCTCGCGCCGTGGGTGAGCGCGGAGGACGGCGCCGGCATTCTCGAAGAGCTCATCGACGCCGGCGTCGTGCACTCGGAGCCATGAGCGCCGCAGCCGGCGTGCCGACCACCGTTCCCGGCGCGACGATCCCCCGCACCCGTCTGGACCGCGAGACCTGGTCGGCCCGTGCGGAGGCCCACGCGGAGCGCGCCGACGGGCTGACCGCGGAGCACCGCGCCCGCCAGGCGCGCCGTGAGAAGCACCCCGTCCACGACTTCCTGTTCACCTACTACGGCTACAAGCCGGGCCAGCTGCGTCGCTGGCACCCCGGGGCGGGAGTGGCGCTCGAGGATGCCCCGGAACGGGCGGACTGGCGCTGGTACTCCGCCGTCGAGGAACCGCAGGCCGGATCCTCCGGATCCGCATTTTCAGGATCCGGATCCGCTGCCGTCATGCCCGACGCCGATGCCTTCGCCGCCGACAAGCCGGAGCTCGCGCGCCTCGTGCGCACGATGCTCACGCGCACTGCCGCGCGTCCCGGGCAGTTCGGCTGCTTCGGCCTGCACGAATGGGCGATGGTCTACCGGACTCCGGAGCATCGGCACGCGGTGCCGCTGCGGCTGGGCCAGGCCGGCACTGACGCGGTCGTGGAGCAGGGCGAGCTGCGCTGCACGCACATCGACGCGTTCCGCTTCTTCACACCGGAGGCGGTTCCGCGCAATCGGCTCGTCCCGACCCGCGACACCCAGCCCCTCCTCGAGCAGCCCGGCTGCCTGCACGCGGGCATGGACGTCTACAAGTGGGCGATGAAGCTCGGACCGCTCGTCCCAGGTGAGATCCTGCTGGACGCGTTCGAGCTGGCCCGCGACATCCGCATCCTGGACATGGCGGCCGCCCCCTACGATCTCGCCGACTGGGGCGTGGTCCCGGTGCAGATCGAGACGCCGGACGGCAAGGCCGAGTACGTGCGTCGCCAGCGCGACTTCGCCGAACGCGGCAACGCCCTGCGCATCCGGATCCTCGACGCCTGGCTGGGCGCGGCGGGCTGACGAGCGGAGCCGGGGACGACTCAGTCGTGTCGGCGGGCCGCGATGTCCAGGCGGAGCGCGACCACCCGGGATGCCGCCTCGCGGAGGCGCTCGGCGGGAAGAGCGCCGCTGCGTACCGCCGCGACGAGCCCATCGGCGATCTTCTGCGCCGTGTCCGGCCCCGCGCCGTCCAGGGCGAGCACGAGGTCGCTCCCCGCGGCGACCGCCTGCACGGCGTCGGCCACCTCGTCCGCATAGGCCGGGTCGCCGGAGTCGACCAGCATGTCGAGGTCATCCGTCACGATCACGCCGCGGAAGCCGAGGTCGTCGCGCACGATCTGGTGCCAGCGCGGCGACAGCGACGCCGGCTGCGGGTCGATGGCCGTGTAGGCGAGATGCCCCATCATCACGATCGGCGCTCCGGCCCTGATCCCGGCGAGGAACGGCGGCGCCACCTGCGAACGCCAGGTGGCCAGATCCATCCCCGTGCTCGGGATCACGTGATGTGAGTCCCCCTCGGCGGCGCCGTGCCCCGGGAAGTGCTTGAGGGTGGTGGACACCCAGGACGCCTCTCCGCGCACGGCGGCGTCGACGCGCTCGGCGGCCGCCGACGGATCGGTGCCGAACGAGCGGTCGTAGATGAACGAGTCCGGCGAGGTCGCCACATCCGCGACCACGCCGAAGTTGACGGTCACTCCCGATTGCGCGAGCAGCTGGCCGCGCCGGGCGAACGCGGCCCTGGTCGCGCTCGCGGGCTGAGCTTTGAGCACGTCCGCACCCGGCTGATCGTCCCAGGGCAGGCGGACCACGTCGCCGCCCTCCTCATCGGTCGCGATCAGCGGCGGCAACGCGGGATCGATCGTGAGCGCCTCGGTCATCGCATGCAGCTCGCTCGGACCGGCCGGCACATTGGACCCCATCAGGATGAACCCGCCGAACCCGCGGCTCATCATCGCGCGCATCGCGGCCGGGTTCGTGCCGGGCAGATTGCCCATGACCACCGCTGACGCCTGCTGCGCGGGATCCATCCTGGCCACGACGTCCTCGGCACGAGGGCGCGGCGAGGACGTCGGCGCCGGCCCGGCACTCGGCGTCTGAGCGGTGGGTGAGGCCCCACCGGATCCGCCCGCCGACGACGCACCGGGTGCGCAGGCGGCTGCCGCGAGCAGGGTCGAGAGCAGCAGGACCACGGCGCCCGCACGCCTGCCGACCGCGTGTGACTCGTGGGCTCGCTTCCTGAAGGTCCGCATGCTTCCAGCCTAGGTCGACGCGGCTGAGCGTCTCCGACGGGGGCGCCGGTGGGTGCCGGCCGTCGCGAACCGTGGACAGGCGTCGCACGTTCTACGATTTCAGGTGATGTCCCCTTCCGAACCCGTCTCCCCCGACGTCGCACTCGGCGACCTCGGAGCGCTGCTGCTGGACTCCGGCGTTTCCGTGACCGATGTGCGCGGCACGCTCGAGCGTGCCCGCGACGCCACCGCACCCGATACCGAGCTCTCGTTCGCCGTGCTCCCCGAGCACGTGTTCGTGAGCCGCCCCGGCGTCCCTGGGGCGACCACGATCGCGGCCGGTGGCGGGCCCGGGCTGACCTTCCGCCAGACCGCGCACGCGTCGCTCCTCGCGCGGCGGCTGGAGGCGGGGCGCGTCACGCTGGACCAGGTTCCCTCGCACATCTCGCACATCCGAGGTCTGCAGCGCCGGCACCCGGTCCTGCAGACCGCGTTCGGCGGCGCGCTCTTGGCCGCGGGCCTCGCCATACTGTTCCGTTGCCCGTGGTGGGCGATCGTGCTCGCACTGCTGGTCGGCGGGCTCGTCGCCGCGATCGTGCTGGCCACGGAGCGGATCCGCGCGGCCGCCGCCGTGGTCCCGTTCGTCGCGTCGCTGATCTCCACCCTCGTCGTCGGGGTGGTCGCCGATCGCCTGGATCTGGGTGCCGTGCCGCTCTTCGCGGTGTGCGCGCCGGTCGCGCTCCTGGTCCCCGGCGCGCTCATCACGAACGCTCTTCTCGAGCTCACCGCCGCCGACATCGTCACCGGTGCGTCGCGCCTCGTGTACGGCCTGATCATGCTCACCTTCATGGCGGCGGGGATCTTCACCGGCGCCGCCGCGACCGGGCTGCGCGTGGATCCTCGGTCCGCCGCCCTCGTCGGCGAGACCTCGCTGGTCACAGGGCACGGAGGGTGGGAGGCGGTGCCGCCGCTCGCCTGGAGCTGGATCGGCGTCGTTGTGCTCGCGATCGGGATCGGGCTGAGCTTCGGATCCGGATTCCGCCTCACGATCGCGACGGTGATCGTGATGATCTGCACCTATGCGGCGCTGATGCTACTGAGCCCGTACACGGGCAGCACCATCGCGACCGGGATCACGGCCGGACTGCTGTTCCTCGCTGCGCGCGTGCTGGAGCGGATGACGCTCGCAGTCCCCGCCACGGTCTCGTTCCAGCCGGCCTTCCTGCTGCTGGTCCCCGGCACGGTCGGGCTTGTCGCGCTCGCATCGTTCGACGCCGCGGCACTCGCAGCCGCCCCGATGATCTTCATCAGCCTGTGCATCGGGACCAAGGTCGGCGCACTGATCGCGGACGCGCTGCGGATCACCCGCCCCGTCTCCCCCTCCACCGCGACCGGCTCGATCCGCATCATCCGCTGAGCCCCGGTCGTCTCTGAGACGCGTTCGGCCGATTTGGGGCGCACGCCCTCGTTTTGGGGCGCGCCGTGTCCCGTTTCGACCGCGCGGTGCGCCCCAATACCGGAGAACGCGCCCCGAACGCGGCGCCGGGTCCCGGATCCGGCCCCGACGGCCCTGCGGCCTGACCGACTCAGCCCGCGTCGACCGCGACGGGCGTCCGCGCGAGGTACCGCTGCACGCCCCGCGCCGCGGTGCGGCCGGCCCGGTTCGCGCCGATCGTGCTCGCCGAGGGGCCGTAGCCCACGAGCTGGATGCGTGGATCCTTCACGGCCGTCGTTCCGCGCCCTGCGCGGTCGAGCTGGATCCCGCCGCGTTCGCTGCGCAGATGTAACGGGGCGAGGTGCCCGATGGCGGGACGGAACCCCGTGGCCCACAGGATCGCGTCCACGGGCTCGAACGAACCGTCCGCCCAGCGCACCCCGTCCGGCTCGATGCGCTCGAACATGGGCCGGCGCGCGTCATAGACGCCGAGTCGCGCCGCCGCCTGCTCCTGCGGCCGCAGCATCAGGCCGGTCACGCTGGCCACGCTCTGCGGGGCGAGGCCCTGCGCGACGCGCTGTTCGACGAGCGCCACTGCGGCGGCCCCCGCCTCGGGGGTGAAGTCGTCGTTGCGCCACACGGGCGGGCGGCGCGTGGCCCACACGACGTCGGTGATCGGAGCCAGCGCACCCAGGAACTGCACGGCCGAGGCCCCGCCGCCGACCACGAGCACGCGTTTGCCGCGGAAATGGTCCGGCCCCGGGTAGTCGACCGTGTGGAACTGCTCCCCGAGGAACGTCTCCATGCCCGGGTAATGCGGCAGGAACGGCTGCGTCCAGGTGCCCGTGGCGTTGACCAGGGTGCGCGAGCGCCAGCTCCGATCGCCCGCGTGCACGACGAGGATCCCGTCGTCGTCGGTCACCCGGTCGACGCGCACCGGACGGATCACCGGCAGCTCCTGGGCGCGCTCGTAGCCGGCGAAGTACGAGGGCACCGCACGGTTCGCCTGCTCCGTGGTGCGCGGGGGCGGAACGGATCCCGGCAGCTCCGCGACGCCGTGCACGTCCTGCATCGTGAGCGCGTCCCAGCGGTGCTGCCACGCCCCGCCCGGCGCGTCGTCCGCGTCCAGGACCACGTGTGCGATCCCGAGCCGACGCAGATGGTGCGAGCTCGACAGGCCGGCCTGGCCGGCGCCGATCACGATGCTGTCGAGGATGTCCACGGCCGGTGCAACATCCTGCCCGTCTTCGGTGTTCCCGTGCCGTTCCCCGGACGCCCCTCGAGATTTCTTCGATGGGGCGCGTCACTATCGACGAGTTGCGGACTCTCTACATCGAAGGCCTGTCGTCGGGCCGGAGGATCGGCTCGCGAGGAGTCGATGCAGGAGTGAGGATGACATGCGCAACCCCGAGACATCGCCCGAAGGATCCGCTCTCGACCCGGATGAGCCGGACGAGCGCACGATCGACCGGCGAAGGGTGCGCCCCAGCGCGGCGTGGAACCTATCCGTGATCACCGCGGTCGCCGCGGCCGACGACGCTGCGAAGGCGGCCGCAGAAGCCGCCGCGATCCCCGCGACCGTCACGCGGCCTCAAGACACGATGCCCCACCGCACTGCTCATGACCCCCGCCCGCACGATCACCCGCGTCGTATCCTGCGCAAAGGGGCCGCACAGACACGCGGCTAGCGGTCGGGAATCACCACATGCAGGTCCACGGAGAGCCCCGGCACGCTGATGTTCGACGTCGCGCTGACGGCACAGTCTGAGCCGCTCTGCACCACGACACCCGCGACAGCCGTGACAGCCGGGACACCCGCGACACCCGCGGAAGCCATCGCAGGCCCGGCCGGCGCCGTGAGCCCGGCCTGCACCGCCGATCCGACCTGCACCACCGATTCAGCCTGCACCACCGATTGAGCCTGCACGGCGAACGTCCCCGCAGCGACCGCATCGAGCGGCGACGCCACCGAAACCGCCCCGGACGCGCTCGCCGACGGATCCACGGAGGAGAACACCCCTGCGACGGAGACCGTCGCGACGACTGGCACGCCCGTCTGCAGTGGTGCCGTCACCGAAATGCGTGCGTCCGGCACGGTCACCGGGGCCGGCTCGGCGGCCGGAGCCGGTTCCGCCCCGGAAACGGGTGCGACCGGCACCGTCACCGGGGCTGGTTCGGGTGCCGGATCCGGAGCAGCCGCGATGGGGGCACGCGCAGGCGCCGTCTCGACAACGGGATCCGGAGCCGCGTCGACGGCCGGATCCGCCCCGGCCTCGACAGGAGCAGGAGCCTCGATCCCCGCCGCTTCGGCGGACGAGGACGGTCCCGGCGACGGCGACGGCGTCGCCCGCGCAGGCGCGGGCGAGGCGCGGAGGGCATCCGCCGGCGGTGCGACCGCCGGCGCCGCCGTGAGCAGCGTCGTCGCCACGAGACCTCCGACCGTTGCCGCGGTGACGCCGCCCGCGAACAACCACGCGAGCACGCCCACTCCCGCGGTGGTCGTGGCCGCGGCGGCCGATCCGGCGCTCAGCGACGCACTGATCGGAACCCCTGCACCGACCGCACCGAGCAGCACCGCAGACAGCGCCCCGCCCTGGGCCCGCGCGACGGAGGCGTGCATGCCCCGGAGCAGGTCCGCGCAGAGCATGCACGTGACAAGGTGCGCGGCGACCTCCGCGGCGAGAGCAGCATTCCGGGGGTGCGCCACATGCTGCGGCAGCAGCCGGGCGACATGCGCAGCGTCGCCGCGCAACCCCGTGGGAACCTGCCTGAGCAGCCACTGATACCTCATGCCGGCGCGGGCCCGACGCTGCAGCGCCGACACCGCGTTCGGTTTGATGCCGAGCTCGCGCGCGATCACCGGACGCGCCGCCTGGTCCACCTCGGAGAGCCAGAGCACGCGCTGCCAGCGGTCGGGAAGTGATCCGAAGGCGGCGAGGACCTCCGCCGAGCCGGACTCGCGCTCGACATGACGGAGCCCGTCGCGAGTGTCGACCTGATCGACGTCCTCGGCGTCGAGAACGCGACCGGCATCCGCGTGCCACCGCGCGGAGGTGTTGCGGATCACCGTCTTGAGGTAGGCGCGGAAGGACGATTCCGGCCCGTTGCCCTTGGTTCTCAGCTGCTGGTAGATCGCGAGGAAGGACTCCGAGACGAGATCCTCCGCCCGCGACCAGTACAGGCGCCTGGCATAACGGAGAGCCGCGTCGTAGTGCCGGTGCCACAGGCGCTCCCAGGCGCCGCCGTCACCGTCTCGCACAGCGCGGAGCAGCTCCGCATCGCTGCGATCGTCGTGCATGCTCGCTCCCCCGAAAGACGTCGGACCTATGATCAGTCTGTCATCCCCCGCCGGAACCCCGAAGAGCGGCGCCCTGTCGCGTCCGCACCGCACCGCACCCCGCGACCGCGCTCAGGCGACACCGGGCCCAGACATAGCCGAGCCTCAGCCCATCGACCTACGCTCGCCCGATGGCGACGCAGAACGGCGGAAGGCGACATCGCAGGCGGACGGCCGCGGAGCGCGGATATCGCACGCCGTGGATCCTCCGCGACTTCTACGGAGCGCCGGTATGGGGCATGCTCGCGGTCGCCCTGGTGATCATCGGCGTACTGGTGCTCTACCTGTCGACGCGCTAGCGGGGCACTCCGAGCAGGCCGCCCGGACGGCTGCTACCCGAGGGCCAGCAGCTCCCGCTCCGCAGCCTCCTCCGCCGCTTCAGGGCAGGCGTAGGTGCGACGGTACGCGCTCGGTGCGATCCCGACCTCGCGCGTGAAGTGGTGCCGGAACAGCGTCGCGCTGCCGAATCCGCAGGTCGCGGCGATCTCCTCGATCGAGGCGTCCGTCGTCTCGAGCGCCAGCCGCGCATGCAGCACGCGCTGGGCGGTGATCCACTGCATCGGCGTGACGCCGGTCTCCGCGACGAACCGGCGGGCGAACGTGCGGGTGGACATGTGGGCGCGCTGCGCGAGCGACGCGACCGAGTGCGTGGCGCCGAGACAATCGCTCATGTAGGCCAGGACGTCGCCCAGCGTGTCGGAGTCCGCCTGCGGCACCGGGCGCTCGATGTACTGGCGCTGCCCGCCGTCGCGCTGCGGCGGCACGACCATGTTCCGGGCGATCACATTCGCGATCGCGCTGCCGAGCTCACGGCGGACGAGGTGCAGGCTCGCGTCGATGCCCGCCGCGGTCCCGGCGCTCGTGATGAGATCACCGTCGTCCACGAACAGCACGTCGGGATCGATGCGGGCCGTCGGGTAGCGGCGCTGCAGTTCCTCGGCGTACCGCCAGTGCGTCGTGCAGGGCCTCCCGTCGAGAAGTCCGGCGGCCCCGAGGATGAAGGCACCGGAACACGCGCTCAGCAGGATCGCACCCCGTTCCGCGGCCCGGCGCAGCGCATCCAGAAGCTCGGCCGGATACTCCTCAGCAGGACGCACACGCGCCGCGGGCACCGCGATCACATCGGCGTGCTCCATGGCCTCGAGTCCGTAGGCAGGGATGACTTGCGCCCCGACCTCGGTGGTCACGGGCCGCCCGGCCTCGATCCCGCATACGCGGAAGTCGAAGGCCGGGACGTCCGAATAGACACTGCGGTCCAAACCGAACACCTCGCTGAGCAGGCCGAATTCGAACACGGCGAGCCCGTCGATCACGGGAAGAGTGACGCTCTGCAGCATGCCCCGATCATACTGGCTGGATCTTTGTGGCGAAAGTCTTTCCGCCACCTGGTGGCAGGATTCTGATGCTCGTAGCTTTGAAGCCATGACCGAGACCGCCACGACCCCCGCCCCTTTCCGGATCCCCCTGACCCGCACAGACGCGTCCCCGCGAGCCGCTGCGGACACCGCGCCGTCGCCGCAGCGACGCCCGCGCCTCACGATGCCGACGTGGCTGCCGCGACGGATCCTGCAGCGCGGCGGCGTACCCACTCGTGAGGACGAGCGCGCGCTGCACGACCTGCGGGCAGCACTCGACCGCAGCGACTGGTGACGCGCCGCCCCTGAGGCGAGGATCCGAGCCGCTGCTCAGTGCGACTCGGGCAGGGCGACTTTGAGCTTCGCCCAGGATCGGCCCTGGGTGTCCTTCAGGATGTCGTACTCCACGTCGACGTGCGGTTCGATCGCACTGTACTTGTCGTTGGGCGCCCCGATCACGAGCTGGAAACCGAGCCCCCGCCATGCGCCGATCGCCCGCTTGGTGAAATGCGCGTCGGCCTTGATCAGGGCCTCGTCCATGAACACCGGGGCATAGCGCGGACGCTCGGCGCCGGCATCGCCCAACTGGTAGCGGAGTGCGGCGCCGACGATGAATGCGATCAGCTCTTGCGACTCGCCGCCGGACTTCTCGCCGATGTGGTCGTACAGAGCCACGTGCTGCTTGGTGTCGGCCATGACCCGCTCGGCGCTCACCCGCACGTGGTTGCGCACGTCGATGAGGTCGGCGAAGTCGGGAGCGGAACGCCGCAGGTGCGCGATGAGACGGGACATCCGGCGGTAGGCCTGCTCGCGATCCTGGTCGCCGGCGGCGGTCTCGATGAGCCCTCGCACCTCGCGCAGGTCGCGACGGAAGCGCTTGCGCGCTTCGGACTGGCTCTCGCGGGTCGTGATCTGCAGGCGGTGGTGATCGTCGTAGAACGGCAGATCCTGCATGATCCGGTTGATCGGTTCGATCCGTTCCCGGATGTCCCGGAGCGCGCGGCCGAGCGCGGAGTCGAGGCTCGTCAGGTCGTTCCCGGAGAGGTGGACGAGGCTGTCCCTCCACTCGCTCTCGAGCCGGTGCAGTCCGCTCGTCTCGAGCGCTGTGAGGATGCTCTCGAAGTCGTCGACGTAGAGATCCGGATCGGCGACCAGGTTGGGGTTCTCCCAGCGCTCCAGGAATCCGCCCATCAGCCGGCGCATGCTCTCGCGCTGCTCGTGATGGGCCTCGAACGCCGACGCGCGGTCCTCGGTCAGACGGTTGCCGGCGGTCTGCAGCGTGCCGTCGAAGCGCTCCAGCAGCACCGAGGGTGCGGCCTTGGCCGACGCGGGCGAAGCGAAGCGGTCGTCGAGGTACTGCGCCTGCTCGGGGCCCACGGCGAGATCGGATCCTGCCGCMTCATCGATCAGCGCCTGCCCGGCGTCGACGTCGTCGGTGATCTCACCCCACCGCTGCTCGACCTGTTGGCGCTCGGCGATGGCCGCGCCGATCTCCTCGCGGAGTCGCCCCGCGAGCGCCTTGGCCTTCTCGATCTGCGCCGCGATCCCGGCGATGTCCGGGTTCTTCTCCGCGACCTCCGACTCGACACCACGCCAGCGCTCCTGCACGGCGAGCAGGGCGTCGACATCGACCTGGTCCCACACGACGTCCACGATCCGCGCGAAGGCCGCACGCTCGGCGTCGAATCGATCCAGCGCCGTCTCGGCGGCCGCGACCGCTGCGTCGGCGCGCTCGAGAGCGGGTCGCAGCTCCTCGGCCGCGGCCTCCAGCTCGCGCAGCCGCGCACGGTTCGAGAAGCCGAGCACGTTCGCTCGGCCGTGGCCACCGTGCGCACCCTGGTCTCCCCGCGAGACCTGACCCGTGATCGCGAGCGCCTGCTCGTGCGCCACGAGCTCTGCGGCGGAGTTCACGCAGACGAAGCCGAACCGCTCGGCCAGACGCACCTGCAGCCAGCCCGTGAACGGGCTGTCGGCGTAGTCGAGGCGACCCGGCAGCCGGTTCTCGGCTCCCCCGCCGCTCGCCCGGAGCCCGGTGTGAACGCCCTGATAGGTGAGGCGGCGCGGAGTGCGCACGCTGTCGATCGCGGTGCGGAACCGGTCGAGGTCTGCGACGTCGAGCAGCACGGTCGTCGCGAAGCCGCCGAGAGCGAGGTTGAACGCCTCGCGCCACGGCTCGTACTCGGTGCGCACCTCGATGAGCTCGCCGACGAAGGGCAGCTGGTGCGGCTCGAGCCCTGCCGCCTCGGCGAGCAGCTCCCTGGACCGGTACAGGTCGCCCGGGATGTTGCCCGAGAACGCCGTCGCCTCCTCGACCGCACGCTCGCGCTGCGCGAGCTCGGCTTTCAGACCATCCCGGGTGCGACGCGCGTCGGCCCAGGCCTCGCGCGCGCTGCCCTTGGCATCCGCGTCGCCGAGCACCGCGCGACCGCGCCCGACGAGCTTGTCGAACTCTGCCCGGCTGTGCACCTCCGCACCGAGCGCGCGCAGGTCGTCGTCGAACCTCGCACGGAGGGCCTGCGCCTCCTCGAGGCGCCGCTCGACTCCGCGCAGCTCCCGCTGCGCCGTCTCCAGCCGGTCGCCGCCGCGCTCGCGCAGCAGATCACGCAGGCCATCGTGCTCGACCTCCGCACCCTCCGCCTGCACGCGCTTCTCCCGCACGAGCACGTCGAGCACGCGCGTGCGGTCGCGGAGTTCGCCCTCGACCTCGCGCAGCAGATCCATGCGCCGCTCTGCACGCCACAGGGAGGCGACCGACGCCGGATCCTCGAACACGCCGACCTCGTCGATGAGCGTCATCCGTCCAGCCGCGGCGTCGATGCGCTGGCGCAGGTCACGGATCGGCTCGAGGGCCGCCACCTGCTGACGCGCGACCACCATGCGCTGCTTCGTGCTCTCGAGTTCGTCGAAGTGCACGACCACGGCATCCGCGGTGCGCATCGTCTCGGGCTCCTCGAGCACCAGACGCTTGTAGAGGTCGTCGACCGTGGTGATCTGCTGTCCCGCCTGGATGCGGGCGAGGAGGCTCATCGCGTTGGATCCGGATCCCGCGGCTCCGATGCCCAGAACCGAATGCAGCCGGGCCGAGAACTCGCGGTCCGTACCTACGGGCTCGAGACCTGCGGCGCGCACGGAAGCGTCGGTGAGGCGCTGCGCGGCCGCGCGCTCGAGTGCGGCCAGGTCGAACCCGGAGTTCGCCGTGGCCCGCACGCGCACGGTGTCCTCGAGCACGCGCGCACCGGCCGGGATATACCAGGCACGCACAGCCGTGAAGCGCGAGTCGTCGTGGTCGCGCCACGTCATCGCGATCGCGGTCCAGGTGTCCTCTCCGTCGCCGCGGAGCACCTGCACCTTGGTGCCCTCCTCGGTGCGCGTCTCGTCGAGCTTGCCGCGACMGTAAGACAGCACGTTGCGCTGTTCGTCCCCGCGGGGGCGTCCGGTGACGCCGCCGTTCGATGCGCCGTTGAACGGCGTCGTGTGCGGCATCATGAGCGCGATGTAGGCGTCCATGAGCGTCGACTTGCCGGATCCGGATCCGCCGCAGAGCAGGGTCGCGGCAGGAGAGAACCGCACACGATGCGGTCCCCCGTCGTAGCCGCCCCAGTTCACGAGCTGCAGATCCTCGGCGACCCACTGCTGGCCGCGGGAAGCCTCGGGGATGAGTCCGAAGAGCGTGTCGACCATCGTCATGAAAGGGCGTCCTCCAGGGCTTCCTCGGCGGCAGCGTCGTCGAGCGCGACGCCACCCGCACCGGCGCGTCGTTCCGCCGCGGTGTCGCGCAGCCAGTCGCGCAGTTCGGTGAGCTTCTCCGCACTCAGCACGACCTCGACGAGCGGACCGATCCGGAATCGGCCGGTGGTCTCCTCGCTGATGATCCCGTCGTTCGAGAGTTTTCGCATCGCATCGCGCACGGCCTTCTGACGTCGCGAGATGTCGCCGTCGGCATCGGTGAAGTAGCTGAGCACGGTCTGCTCGACGTCCTCGATGTCGATGCGCGGCGCGGCTTCGCCGGCGACGTTCTCCCGTTCGTAGACCGTGCGCAGATGCACCAGCACGAGGGTCTCGGAGCGGGTGTACGGCGTATCGCGCAGGAGGATCGGGATGTCGAGCTCGTCGATGCGGATCTGCTGCTTGTACGCCAGGCCGTGCTCGTGATCGACGATCAGCCGGATGTACAGGTCGTTGAGGCGCGATTCGATCACGGTCTGGTGGTCGAGGAGGGTGCGCCATTCGGTGCGGTTGCGGTCGGCGAGCAGGAACCGCCGGTGCAGGATCAGCGCGAGTGTGCGCCGCACCTCGGGGTCGAGCACCCCGCGGTCGCCGGGGAACAGCTCGGCGAGGTCGTCCTCCATCGCGACGGGCTCGATGAACCCGGAGGTCTCTGTGGCATCGGAGGTTTCTGTGGCATCGGAGGTCGTCATTCCTCTTCCTTCCTCGTATGCGCGGTGACGGATCCGAAAGCGAACCGCCGCGCGGTGCCGTCGGGGCGCACGGTCTCCACGATCGAGATCCCCTCGACCTCGACGAGATCGTTGCGGTGGGCGATCTCGAGCAGGCCGAGCAGGTCGACGGGGCGGCGGGTGCTCTGCTCCGCGATGGCCTGGAACGCCTCGCCGAGATCGAACGTGCCGCCGAGTCCGGCGACGTGCGCCTCGAGCTCGGCGTAGTGCGGGCCGCCCCAGGCGCGGGTGTCGGCATCGACGAACTCGACGTCCTGCCCCTGCATGCCCAGCGCCGCCGGCGTCCCAGGAGGGCGGATGTCGCCCAGCGACTGGCGCAGGTGGCCGATGCTCGCCACGGGCAGGCGGCGGAGCGGTTCCACCGGGGTCTCGGGCGTCCGCGTCTGCGTCCAGGCCTGCATCCCCGCGATGACGTCACGCAGCAGCTCGTCGACCTGGCGGTCACGGGCGGGGTCGTGCGTGCGCACCTGCCCGGCGATGACGTGCGAGGCGCGGCGCTGGGCCGTCAGCACCTCCTGCACGCCCAGTTCCATGCGGCGCCCGATCATGTCGAGCTCCGCACGCTGGGTGCCGTCGAGCAGCTGCGCGAACGGGCGCGAGAGCAGGCCGTGCAGCTGATCGGTGAGCTCGTCGATCCGCTCCGGATCCCCGATGAGCCGCAACGCGCCGGCGAACGCCTGCCCCTCGCGCGTGGACTGCATGACCTGCTGGCCGCGCAGCAGATACTCGCGCAGCACCTCCTCGGTCGGGCGCTCGTCGCGACGGAGGTCGCGGATCACGTCGCGCTGCATGGCCTTGATCGATTCCGCCACGCGCGTGAAGTCCGCGGGAAGCCCCCGCGAGAGGTGCAGCACGTTCTCGGCCTCTTCGAGCAGTTCGTCCTCCGGCACCGGATCCGCCGCACCGCTCTCGAGCGCCGCGATCTGGGCGTCGAGCGCCGCCCGCTCGGCGCGCAGGCGCCTCAGGCGTCGCGCCGGGTCGTCGTCCGCGTTCCCCGCGAGGCGCTCCACGGCCTCGAGCAGGGTGCGCACCCGAGAGTTCGAGACGCGCGCGCCACCGCCGGTGAGGTCAGCGATCTCGAGCGCGCGCACGGCGTGCGCGGTGAGTCGATAGACCTCGCTCTCGCCCTCGATCTGCTGCCCGAGCCAGCCGACCCTGACCCAGTATCGGCAGATCTCGCGGCCGGTCGTGGCGGGCAGCCGCCGGTCGCCGCCCTCATAGCCCGCCGTGCGGAGCTGATCGAGTATTTCGCCGACCTCGACGTGCGCATCGGCGACGGCCACCGTCGGCCGGTCGGCGGAGAACATCTGGCTCAGCGCCGCGACGACGAAGGGCGCGTACCGGCCGTGCAGCAGATCGAGCGTCGGCGTCTTGAACGCCGCAAGAGCGCGCAGATAGGCGCCCTCTGCTCTGCTTCCGGTCACGATCGATCCCTACGACTGTGGAACGCGACGTTCCCAAAGGCATCAGCCTATCAAGGGCGGTCGTTTCCCCGCGGCGARCCGCCTCACGCGCGATCCTTGAAGTAGCGGAAGAAGTGCGTCTCATTGACGGAGAAGGCCGACGCGGCCGTTCCGAGCAGGGCGCCGAGAAGGAAGGCTCCGGCACTGAATCCTTCCTGCCAACGCAGGTGCGTCGCATCCTCCGGTGGCGATCCGAAGGCGAGCGCGAACCCCGAGAGCCAGATCAGCACAGCCACCGGAAGGGCCCACACGAGCATTTCCACCGTGAGCTGGATCAGGATGCTCCGCTTGGCAGCCCCCGCGTGCAGGTTCGAGGCGACCTCCAGCCGCCGTGTGCGCACCGCGAGGAGCGCCGCGCCGAAACCCGCCGCGAAGACGAGCGGAACCGCGAATCGGGTGATTCTGGCGTCGAACCTCTCCTGGCCGGTGAAGGACCGCCCCAGAGTCTGATTGAGCTGCGTGATCTCGGGCGCGCCGGCGTTCGAGTCCCCACGCGAGGGCAGGACGATCTGAAGCAGCTGCGTGCGCAACTCCTCATTCTCCGGCCAGACCCTCACCCAGCATTCGTCGAAGATCCCGTTCTCCGGAACCAGGGCCAGGATCGACCAGCCGAATCCGGCGCGCCGTCCATCCAACGGGTAGTCGAAGACGCCGGCGACCCTCGCGTCATCCGCATCGATCGCGAAGCCGTCCCCCGGCGCCAGGCGCAGCATCTCTGCCACCTCGCCGGATATCAACAGACCCGAGGATGGCCCGGCGGACGCCAGCGGGAAGGACACCGTGACCTCGTACCCGGGCACGGGGCTGTTCGGCACGGCGGGGAGCGAGTACTCCTTCGCACGCTTTCGAACCGCACCGGCCTCGAGAACACCGTCCGCGCGCCGCAGCTCATCGCACGCGGCGCCATCTATGCGGCCGGGAGCGATCACGGTCACGGTGGATGCGCCCACCTGCTGATAGCGCACCGCTTCATCGATGAGGCCGCGGACCGAGAGGGCGTCCGCGAGGACCAGGCCTCCGCACACGACGAGGGCAAGAGAGAAGTACACGATCGTACGGCTGGTGCCGCTGAGGATGTTCGCGAGCGCTTCGCGAACGATGGTGGAAATCCTCATCCGCTCCCCTGCCCCGCAGCCAGGAGGGCGAGATCGACGACATCCGTGCAGGCGTCGCGCGTGCTTGCGTCGTGTGTCGCGATGACGACGATCGCTCCGTCTTTCGCCAGGGTTCGGATGGCGTCGTTGACGGTCGCGGCGGTGCTCCGATCGAGCTGAGCGGTGGGTTCGTCGATGAGTAGCAGGCGAGGAGCGGCGCTGACCGCCCGCGCCAGCATCAGCCGCTGTGCTTCTCCGCCGGACAGCGATCCGAATGGCGAGTCCGCCACATGGGCGAGTCCCAAAGCGTCCATCGTCCCCTGTGCCGTGCGACGCGCCGCGGCCGGGGAAGCACCACGGGCGAGCAGCGGATAGGCGACGAGATCGAGGGCCGATCGGCGCGGCGTTCCGGTCGGGTTCTGGAAGACCCACGACACACGACCGTCCTCTGCGGTGATGCGTCCTTCACGGGGCTGCTCCCAGCCCGCGATGAGGCTCAGAAGGGTCGATTTTCCGGATCCGGACGGACCGGTGAGCGCATACGTGCGCCCGGGCAGAAGCAGCAGGTCGAGCCCCCGGAACAGCCAGGTCCCTTCGACGAACCAGTGTCCGACGCCGTCCAGGGTCACCGGCATGACGTATCCCAGGCTGGCGCGATCTGCACTTCCTTCGGAGCTTCCGCCTCGAAGGACAGGAAGCTCTGCCCCAGCTGCGACCCGATGATGGTCACCGGGACGATGCCGCCCCGCGCAACGACGCACATCGTGCCCTCCTTTCCGCCGATGACGGAACTGGGAGGCACGCTGCTCACACCGACCGGTGTCGCCAGCGTCGCCACGGCGGCGATTCGCGCCTTGCCCTCCTCCTTCTTGGCCTCCTGGTAGGCGGAGCTCTCGAGGAGCTCGCGCTGCATTGCGGGATCCTGAATGGTCTGATCGGCGGCGACCGGATAGACCGCGCCGTTGATCGTGAGCTCGCGCTCCCCCGCGATCGCCTTCTTCGGCAGGTCCGTGATCCTGATGGAGGGCACGGCGGCTTCGACGTCGAGCAGCGCGGCGGCTGCGTCCACATGCGTCCCTCGTCCGGCCGTGCACTGGGACACCCGCGCTCCATCGACGGGGATCCACAGGAATAGAGACCGCGGAAGCGAGGTCTGAGCTGCGATTCCGCGAAGCGCAGCGATCGCCGCCAGAGTCTCCGAGCCGAGGACGCCGTCTTGTCGCACGTCGTAGCCGAGACGGGACAGCTCGGTCTGGATCGCTGCGACGTCCGCGCCCTTGTCTCCGACCACGAGGTCCCTCCACAAGGGCACCGAGGTCGCCAGGCTGATGAGCGGCTCGCCGTCTATCGAGATCAGGCTCTCTCCCGACGTGACAGGGGATCCGGCCGCGCAGGTCGACGAGGTGACCGTCCCCGCAACGGGCGAGGCCACCGAGACGGTTGCGGCCGCGATCACCTCGACGGTGACGTCCTGCGGATCCCGGAACTGCACCAGATGCACGGCCGCGTATTCGGGGTCGATAGGCTTCCTCAGCGACGGCGGCGCGGACTGATTGCCCAGCACGCCGAGCCCCCAGCCGATGCCCCCGACCAAGAGAATGCCGCCGATCACGAGCGACGCGATTCTTAGGGATCTCATCGAGTCAATCGCCTCGCTGCGCCGTCATCGGGGAGGCCGCGCAGATGTCGTAGTACTTCTTGTCGTCGTCGGTGACGAAGGGGAATGAGAACGTCGAATTGTCCCGCCTGTACTCGTCAAGAGCGTACGATTTCGGCACGGCTCCGACTCGGACCAGGCATTCGTGCATCAGCTCATCCATGTCTCTGTTGTCGGGATTGGTCTGCATGCTGATGCGAAGACGCCCCACAGACGAGACCCCTGAGGAGTCTTCGCATCCTGTGGCCAGCCGGTTTCCGGTTTCGGCGTCGTGAGACCCCAGATCGAAGGAATAGCTGCCATCCGGATTGTATTCCTTGACCGACATTCCTTCGCTCTCGAAGCACGCCTTCATCCGGGCGACGATCTCCGCCCACTCCTGGTCGGTGATCTTCTGATCGGCGATGACTCCCCGGATGAATGCGTCCTCGTTCTTCTGCCACGTCTGCGTGAAATCGCCCGCGAAAGGTCCGCTGAACGCAGGCTGCTCTCCGGAGGAACCTGTACTCGTCGATGGACTCGCCCCGGGCGTGCTGCACGACGTCAGCGTGAGGCATGCGAAGGTCGCCAGAACGACGGCCGCCTTCGCTGTATGAAACAGGCTTCGCAAGATCTGTTCTCTTCTGCCGGTTTCTCAGTAGCTGTACTTGAAGTAGAACGACTTCCGTCCAGACAAACCCGCGACGGTCTTCTCGACGTTCGCCCACACTTTCGCGACTTTGTCACCCGAGCGGTACACCGTGGAGTCGTTCACCCCACGGATGACACTCGACCGATGCCAGTTCGCGGGGTGATAGTAGTTCGAATACACATAGGAGACGCTGGCGGGCTCATACACGCCGTATCGCCATGTGCCGCCTTCGGGGTACTCCGTCGCCGCATTCGCCGCCGAAGCCGTCCCCAGAATGATCGCCACCGCCGCCGTCGTCGCCAGAGCCGCTTTCGAGAAGTTCCTCTTCTTCATGATTCCCGTTCGCCCCCAGACCGAGTACACCGTGCACTCGCCATGACCGTAGCCGACGGGGCGTCGCCTCAGCACGAGATTTCAATGGACATTCGTCCACAATTGCAAGACATTCGGCAGGCACAGCGTTACCAATGTCCAGTCTCGGCGATCTGCTGTCGGCAAAGATGCCCGTGAAAGGGAGGCGGCCTATGCGCAGACCGCGGTGCACGGGATTCGCTCGTCGGCACCCCGCTCGGAGCAGGGGCCGGAGGTTCGACACGGAACGACTACGCCCGGAAACAAGAAGAAGTCCTTGGTTTCCCAAGGACTTCTCTGGTGGACCTGAGGGGACTCGAACCCCTGACCCCCTGCATGCCATGCAGGTGCGCTACCAGCTGCGCCACAGGCCCAGACGCTGTTCGCGGCTTCCCGCGACAACTCATTCAGACTACAACATGCAGATCACGCCGCGCTAATCGGGACGCCGCATATGCGCCGCCGGGCGTGTCATGCGTACCTCGGGATCAGGCGGAGGGCAGCGCGCTGAACGCGTCGCGGATCGCGAGCACCAGCTGGCGGACCGCGGTAGACGGGCCGCGCGTGGACCCCTCCGACGACGTCGCCACGAGGATGGAGCGAACGAATGCCGGATCCTCGATCGGACGCAGGACGATCCCGGGATGGGATCCGCCGACCGCGAGACTGGGCAGCAGGCCTACCGCGAGACGGGCCGCGATCATCCCGAGCATCACCTGGAAGTCGTCCGTGCGGATCGCGACGTCGAGCGCGTGCCCCCGGGCGGCGAACGCGTCGATCACGATCGTGTCCATGGGGTCGTTCCCCGACGCGGCGAAGAGCCAGCGCTCCTGCCACAGCGTGAGCAGCGTCGGCACGTCGATCGGCCTCGGAGTCGCGAGCGGATGCCCGACGGGCAGGGCCAGCAGGAGCGGGTCGCGATGCACCTCTCTCGTGGCGACGTGCGCTCGGAACGGCAGTTCGTACCCCGGCACCGTGTACACGAGCGCGGCATCCAGACCCCCGCGATTGATCCGGTCCACGAGCGTCGGCACCTCCTCGAGCATCGCGTCGACCTCGATCCCGAGATCGTCGACGCGGGTGACGACCGATGGCAGGATCTTCGCGGCCGCCGTGGGGAAGGTTCCGAAGCGCAGTCGCACCCGCCCCATCGCGGTCAGCTCCCTGGCGTCCCGGATCGCGCGCTCCCCCAGGGTCAGGATCTCCTGCGCCCTCTCCAGCAGCAGTGATCCGACCGGGGTGAGCCGGCTGCCGCGCGACGAGCGGATCAGCACGGGCGAGCCGACGAGGCGTTCGAGGTTCTTGAGGTGGTAGTCGACGGTCGGCTGCCCCCAGCCGAGCCGTCGCGCGGCCGCCGTCACCGACCCCTCGGCATGCACGGCGCGAAGCGCTTCCAATTGACGCAGATCGAGCATCGAAACCAACCTCCTATGTCGGCAAGCGCCTCTTGTTGGCATCCCGTCACATACAGGATATGTGGGGCAGGAGAACTTCCGGGGATTCCTCCTCCGCTCGAAAGGCCGCACCATGGACCAATGCCGTTCCCCGAGCCCCTCACCCTCGACCCGTCCCCCGCCGCAACGTCCGGCTCGCCGATCGTGGATCCCCGCCACCTCGAGACCCCGTACGCCGACGCCCTGGAGTGGCACGCGGATCGGGCACCGATCCAGCTGATGGTCCCGGGACACGGCGGCGCCGGCCGCGGGATCAGCGCTCGTCTCGCCGAGTTCCTCGGCGAGCGCGTGCTGCAGCTCGACGTCCCCATGCTGCTGGAAGGCATCGATCTCGGCGAGGACTCGCCTCTCTCCCGGGCGCTCGACCTGGCCGCCGACGCCTGGGGCGCGCGCCGCACCTGGTTCCTCACGGGCGGCGCGTCTCAGGCCAACCGTGTCGCTGCTCTTGCCGTGCGCGGGCTCGGACCGGGGATCCTCTCCCAGCGCAGCGCCCACTCCAGCTTCAGCGACGGCGTCCTCACTGCGGGACTCACCCCGTCGTTCGTCCTGCCCTCGCTCGACGCACGGCACGGCATCGCCCACGGCGTCTCGCCCGCGGCGCTCGACGAGGCCATGACCTCGGCCGCACGCGACGGGCACGCCGCGAACGCCGTCTACGTCGTCTCGCCCAGCTACTTCGGCGCCGTCGCGGACATCGCCGGCCTCGCCAGGGTCGCCCATGCGCACGGCGCTCCGCTCATCGTGGATGGCGCCTGGGGCCCGCACTTCGGGTTCCACCCCGATCTGCCGGAGTCGCCCACCCGGCTCGGCGCCGACCTCGTCGTCTCGAGCACGCACAAGCTCGCCGGATCGCTCACCCAGTCGGCGATGCTGCATCTCGGGCACGGCCCGTTCGCCGACCGCATCGAGCCGCTGGTCGAGCGCGCGGTCACCCTCACCGCCTCGACCTCGTCCTCCGCCCTGCTGCAGGCCTCGCTCGACATCRCCCGCCACTCCCTGATGACCGGCGAGGAGCAGATCGGCCGTTCCATCGCCGCCACAGAGGCGTTCCGCGACGCGCTGCGCGAGGACCCGCGCTTCGCCGTCCTCAGCGACGGCTTCGATGCCTTCGAGGACATCGTCGCGGTCGACCCGCTGCGCGTTCCCATCGACGTCTCCGCCACGGGCGTGAGCGGACACTGGCTTCGTCAGCGCCTCATCGAGAGGGACGGCATCTACTTCGAGATGTCCACCGCGACCTCCCTCGTCGCGCTCATCGGCGCCGGGACGACGCCGGACCTCACGACCGCGCACCGGGCGCTCGCCGCCGCCGTCGATTCGGCGGACGCTCACGCGGAGCGCACCGCGGGCGACGGGGCCGCCTTCCCGGCGCTCCCGCCGTCGGGACCGCTGCGGATCCTGCCACGCGACGCGTTCTTCTCCGCCACCGAACTCGTCCCTGCCGCGGAAGCGGTCGGCCGCATCTCTGCCGACACCCTCGCCGCCTACCCCCCGGGGATCCCGAACGTCATCCCGGGCGAGCAGATCACGGCCGAGACCGTCGCGTTCCTCCAGGCGGTCGCCGTGTCGCCCAGCGGGTACGTCCGCGGCGCCGTGGACGCGCAGGTGTCTCGCTTCCGGGTGACGAGAGAAGACTGACCCAGGTTCCCGCGGCGCACCGCGTCGCGGGTCGGCCCCACCATTCGAAGGAGATTGGTCCATGCCCACCATTGCCCAGCAACTGCTGCGCCGGAAACCCACGACGCCGGTCGCGACCGGGGAGGTGCACCTGAAGAGGAGCATCGGCCTGTTCTCGCTGACCATGATCGGCGTCGGCGGAACCCTCGGCACCGGTATCTTCTTCATCCTTTCGCAGGCCGTACCGATCGCGGGCCCCGCCGTGATCTGGTCCTTCGTCATCGGCGGCGTCGTGGCGGGGCTCACCGCGCTCTGCTACGCGGAGATGGCCGGTGCCGTCCCGGTGTCGGGATCCACCTACTCCTATGCGTACGCGACCCTCGGCGAGGGCACCGCGATGGCGGTCGGCGCGTGCCTGCTCCTGGAGTACGGCGTCTCGACCGCGGCGGTCGCCGTCGGATGGTCCCAGTACGTCAACCAGCTGCTGCAGAACCTGTTCGGCTGGCAGATTCCCGTCGAGTTCTCGCAGGCGCCAGAGCAGGGCGGAATCGTGAACATCCCCGCCGTGATCGTGATCGTGCTCTGCGCGCTGCTGCTGATGCGCGGCGCCCGCGAGTCCACGCTCGTGAACAGCGTCATGGTGCTCGTCAAGATCGCGGTCGTGCTGTTCTTCTGCGCGGTCGCATTCACCGGCTGGAACACCGACCACTTCCACAACTTCGCCCCCGCCGGGTTCGCCGGCGTCGTCGGCGGAGCCGGCATCATCTTCTTCTCGTTCGTCGGGCTCGACGCGGTCTCCACCGCGGGAGACGAGGCGAAGAACCCGAAGCGCAACCTGCCGCTCGCGATCATGTTCGCGCTCGGGATCATCATCACGCTGTACGTGCTCACGTGCCTCGCCGCGCTCGGCGCTCAGGCGCCCGAGAAGTTCAAGAACCAGGAGGCCGGCCTCGCCGCGATCCTGCAGAACATCATCGGATCCACCTGGCCGGGCACCGTGGTCGCGATCGGGGCGATCATCTCGATCTTCTCGGTCACGCTGGTCTGCCTGTACGGGCAGACGCGCATCCTGTTCGCAATGTCCCGCGACGGGATGATTCCGCGGGTGTTCGCGAAGGTCAACCCGCGCACGATGACGCCGATCCCCAACACGGTGATCGTCATGATCGCGACCAGCGTCCTCGCCGCGGTCGTCCCGATCGGCTTCCTCGCGGAGATGACGAGCATCGGCACGCTCGTCGCGTTCCTGGTGGTGTCCCTCGGCGTGATCATCCTGCGCGTGCGCGAGCCGGAGCTGGAGCGGGGCTTCCGCCTCCCGCTCGGCTGGACGATCCCGATCCTGTCGATCCTCGGCTGCATCGCGATCATCAGCCAGCTGCGCACCGACACGATCCTCGTGTTCCTCGGCTGGACCGCCGTCTTCCTGATCTTCTACTGGTTCTACGGCCGTCGCCACTCCGCGCTGCAGGTCGGGCATCCCGTGATCGAGGCCGAGGCGCCGTTCACCACCAACGTCGCACAGCCCAGCACCGGAGCCGTACGCGAGGCGGCAGCCGCCCGTCGCAAGGCGGACCGGGGATGAGCCTTGTCGTCGGGCTGGATCCGGCCCACCGCTCCACGGCGGTACTGCATCTCGCAGCGATGCTGGCCCGCTCGGCCGACACCGACCTCGTCGCCGCCGCGGTGCTTCCGCAGACCTGGCCGCTGGCCGCGGGGAGCGCCGACGCGGAGTGGCGCGGCTATACGCGCGACACCGCGAACCTCGTGCTGGACCATGCTGCCGCCGTGCTGGGGGGCACCGTTCGCGCGGAGTACCTGGTGCATGAAGCGTCCTCCGCGCGGCGCGGGCTCGCCGAGCTCGCGGTCGAACGCGGCGCCGCCCTCATCGTGATCGGTTCCTCGTCCACCGCTCCCGTGGGCCGGATCGCTCTGGGATCGGAGAGCGACGCGCTGCTGCACGCATCGCCCGTGCCGGTTGCGATCGCCCCTCGCGGTTTCCGCGCCGCCGAGGGTGCCCGCGTGGCCCGGGTCACGGCGGCGTTCCGCGGGACCGACTCCTCCGGAGACCTCGTGCTCGGCGCAGCCGGCGTGGCCGCCGCGGTGGGCGCCGATCTGCGCATCGCCTCGTTCGCCGTCGTGCCGCCGGAATCCGGCACCTCTGGAGCAGGACGCGACGTCGAGCAGCGCATCGCCCTGCAGTGGACGGAGGACATCGAGCGTCAGGCGGGCGATCTGCTCGCGCGGGTGTCGCACCTCGAGGAGGCGCCACGGGTCGCGGGCACCGAGATCGGCGTGGGCGACGGCTGGGACTCCGCGATGGCGCAGGTCGAGTGGCGGGCCGACGAGGTGCTCGTGGTGGGGTCGAGCACGCTCGGGCCGATCGCTCGGGTGTTCCTGGGTTCGCACGCGGCGAAGGTCGTGCGCCACTCCCCCGTTCCGGTGGTCGTGGTGCCGCGCGGGGCCGCAGCCCCCGACCTCGATTGACCCACGGGTACGGCGGATCCCGATCTCCGCACGGCAGGGGCCGCAGCTCTCGAGCGGCGGCCCCTGCGTAGACTCCGAATCGAACGAAGGGCGATACCCATGCCGCACCCCCTGCTCGAACTCCTCCCCGCCGGCACCGGGGTCGATCCCGACGGCACCCTGCGGATCGGCGGGTGCCGTGTCGACGACCTCGCCCTCCAGTTCGGCACACCGGCGATCATCGTCGACGAGACGGCACTGCGCGCCCGTGCGCAGGAGTACCGCACCGCGCTGACCTCACGCCGCCCGAACTCCCGCGTGGTGTTCGCGTCGAAGGCGTTCCCGGCCACCGCCGTGCAGCGGGTCATGGTCGAGGAGGGCATCGGACTGGACGTCGCGGGCGGGGGCGAGATCCTCAGCGCGCTGCGCGCGGGCATCGACCCCGCACTGCTGGTCATGCACGGCAACGCGAAGACCACCGAAGAGCTGAGGATCGCGGTGGACGCCGGCGTCGGCCTTGTCGTCGTCGACAACTCCGACGACGTGGACCGCCTGGAGCAGCTGGTGCCGGAAGGTCGCGCCCAGGACGTGCTGGTGCGCGTGATCCCCGAGGTGGAGTCCTCCACGCATCCGCACGTGCAGACCGGCCAGGTCGGATCCAAGTTCGGCCTCACCGCCGCCGCCGCGAAGGCGCTCATCGCCCGGATCGAGGCGAGCCCGCGGCTGCGGATGCGCGGCGTGCACGCCCACGTCGGATCGCAGATCATGGATCCCGCTGAACTCGCCGCCGCCGTCGCACCTCTCGCCGCGCTCGGCACGTTCCCGGTCTACGACCTCGGCGGCGGGCTGGGAGCGCGCTACACGTACGACGAGCACCCCGCCTCGGTCGACGCCTACGTCGAGGCGCTGCTCGCCGCGGCGGCGGAGCACCTCCCCGCCGAGGCGGAGATCATCATCGAGCCGGGGCGCAGCATGGTGAACGCCTCGGCGCTGACCCTGTACACCGTGACCACCGTGAAGCGCGACGCCCGCACTTTCGTGGCGGTCGACGGCGGAATGGGCGACAACCTCGAGGTCGCCCTCTTCCAGCAGCGCTACGAAGCCGCGCTCGCCGAGCGCCTGCACGAGGACGCCGTGGAGGATGTCGTCGTGGTCGGCCGGCACTGCGAGTCGGGCGACGTGCTCATCGATCCCCTGCGCCTTCCCGAGGCCCGCGTCGGCGATCTGCTCGCCGTGCCCGCCACCGGCGCCTACACGCACACCATGGCCAACAACTACAACGGCTATCGCCGCCCGCCCGTGGTGTTCGTGCGCGACGGCGAGGCCAGAGCCGTGATCCGCCGCGAGACCTGGGACGACCTGTTCGCCCGCGATCTCTGAGCACCAGGGCGAAGGGCCTCGCTCGTGCCGAGGCAGAATGGCAGGATGCGCCTTCACGACCTGATCCGCGAACTGACCGCGATGCCGCCTTCTCCCGCGCGGGACGCTTACCTGCGGTTCGTGCGCGCCGGCGGCGATGACGCACTGCGCCGCGACGGCGGAGCGGAGCACCTCACGGGATCCTGCTTCGTGTTCTCCCCCGACTTCGCCCACGTGCTGCTGTGCTTCCATGGCAAGGGACGATTCTGGGTGCAGTTCGGCGGGCACGTCGAGCCGCAGGATCCATCGATCTCCGCAGCCGCGCAGAGGGAAGCGCGAGAGGAATCCGGCATCGACGACCTGCGCCTGCTCTCCACCGCGATCCTCGACCTCGACCGGCACGCGCTGCACGGGGGTTTCGCCTGCGCCGCGCACTGGGACGTCGGCTTCGCGGCCCTCGCGGATCCCGCTGCGCCGATCGTCGTCAGCGACGAGAGCGAGGACGTGCGCTGGTTCCGGGTCGACGCTCTGCCCGCGGAGGTGCCGGACGGCTTCGGAGAGCGCCTCCGCGCCGTCCGAGAAGCAGCCCGGCGTCTCCCGGTCGCCTGAGGACGAAGGCTCCCGGCGGCGCGGCCGCGCTCAGGCCGCGCGTGCCGCGGATCGTGCGACCGTGACCTGGATGCTCTTCATGAGCGGCTGATCGCTCTGCGCGCTGAAGTCGGCATGTCCGATCAGCACGTTCAGCTCCGGCATGTAGCCGGCCGCGCATCCCTGCGGAAGGTCGTAGGGCACCGCACGGAAGGCGCGCACGACACGGGTGGATCCGTCCTTCGAGGTCGATCGGATGTCGACGAGGTCCCCTTCCGCGATCCCCCTCGCGCGCATGTCCTCCGCGTGCAGGAAGATCAGCTCGCGCAGGTTCTTCACGCCGCGATAGCGGTCGTTGCTCGAGTAGATCGTCGTGTTCCACTGGTCGTGCGAGCGCATGGTCTGCAGCACCAGGGTCTCGGCGGAAGCGGGGATCACATCGGGAAGCGGGGCGAGCGAGAACTCCGCCTGCCCGGATTCCGTCTCGAACACGCGCTCGCGCGCGGGCTGCGGGATGCGGAAGCCGTGGCGGTTGCGGATCAGGTCGTTGAAGCCCTCGAAGCCGGGGAGGACCTGCGCCATGACGTCCCTGATGCGGTCGTAGTCGGCGATGTAGTCGTCCCAGGGGGTCTGCGACGCCGGCAATGTGGCTTTCGCGATCCCGGCGACGATCGCGGGTTCCGAGCGGAGGTAGGCCGAGGCCGGCCGTTTGCGTCCCACCGAGAGATGCACCATGCTCATCGCGTCCTCGACCGTGACGCCCTGCGGGCCGGCCTGCTGCTGGTCGCGTTCGGTGCGTCCGAGGCAAGGCAGGATCAGCGCCTTCTCGCCGTGGACGAGGTGGCTGCGGTTGAGCTTGGTGCTCACCTGCACCGTCAGCCGGCAGCGACTGAGCCCTTCGGCGGTGTACGCGGTGTCGGGGGCGGCGAGCACGAAGTTGCCTCCCATGCCGACGAAGACCTTGACCGTTCCGTCGTGCATGCCGCGGATCGTCTTGACCGTGTCCAGCCCGGGGTGGCGCGGAGGGTCGATGCGGCAGACCTCCGCGAGCCGATCCGTCCAGGCGGGCGGGCGATGGTCGATGCCGCACGTGCGGTTGCCCTGCACGTTGCTGTGGCCGCGCACGGGAGACGGCCCGGTCCCGGGGCGCCCCACGTTGCCGCGCAGCAGCAGCAGATTCACGATCTCGCGCACGGTGTCCACGCCGTGCTCGTGCTGGCTCACACCGAGGCACCAGCTGATGATGGTCCGCTCCGAGCCGAGGTAGATCGCCGCGGCTTCGCGGATCTGCGCCTCGCTGAGTCCGGACTGGCGCACGAGTTCCGCCCAGGGCGTGGCGTCGACGAGCGCCCGGTAATCCTCGAGTCCGTTCGTGTACGCGCGGAGGAATGCGGAGTCGAGGACGGCGGGATCCGTCTCGGCCGCCTCGAAGACGACCTTGGCCATCCCGCGGATGAGCGCCAGATCGCCGCCGAGCCGCACCTGCAGGTTCATCGTGCTCGTGGCAGTGCTCTTGAACAGGGCCATGTCGACGAAATCGTGCGGCACGATCGTCCGCGTCGCCCCGACCTCCACGAGCGGGTTCACATGCACCACCTGCGCGCCCCGACGAACAGCGTCCGACAGCGCCGTCAGCATGCGCGGAGCATTCGACGCGGCGTTCACGCCGAGGACGAAGAGCGCGTCGCACTCCTCCCAGTCGCGCAGATCCGCCGTGCCCTTGCCCGTGGCCAGAGACGCCTTGAGCGCGCGCCCCGAGGCCTCGTGGCACATGTTCGAGCAGTCAGGGAGGTTGTTGGTGCCGTACTCGCGGACCATGAGCTGATAGAGGAAGGTCGCCTCGTTGCTCAGGCGGCCCGAGGTGTAGAAGCTGGCCTCGTCCGGACTGGCGAGGCCGCGCAGCTCATCGCCGATGAGGGCGAACGCGTCGTCCCAGGAGATCGGCACGTACGTGTCGCTCGCGGCGTCGTAGCTCATCGGCTCGGTGAGGCGCCCCTCATCCTCGAGGTCGAAGTCGGTCCATTCCGACAGCTCCGCGACCGTGTGCGCCGCGAAGAACTGCCGGTCGACGCGCTTGTGCGTCATCTCCCACGTGACGTGCTTGATCCCGTTCTCGCAGATGTCCAGGCGCAGGTTGCCCGGATCGTCCGGCCAGGCGCAGCCTGGGCAGTCGTATCCCGATGCGCCGTGGTTCATGATGAGCATCGCGCCGGAGCCTGCGATCGGCTCGCGCTCGCGCAGCAGCACCTGCCCGACCGACTTCGCCGCACCCCAGCCCGCGGCCGGGTGGCGGTAGGGCTTCCGCGACCAGGCCGCCGTCGTGCGCGGTCCGTAGCCGCCCTGCCTCGGCTCGTCCGGCATGAGTCCGAAGGCCGTTCCTCCGCGCGCGTCCACGTCGTCGCTCATCGCTCTCCCCGTCCTTCCCGCACGGGCTCCTCGCCCTGCGTCACCGCATCGATCAGCACGCGATGCGCATGCGCGTACACGTTCATGGATCGTCCTCGCACGAAGCCGATCAGCGTCAGACCCGTCTCCTCGGCGAGCTCCGCCGCCAGCGAGGACGGCGCGGAGACCGCCGAGAGGATCGGGATCCCGGCCATGACGGCCTTCTGCACGAGCTCGAAGCTCGCCCGTCCCGATACCTGCAGCACGGTCGAGCGCAGCGGGAGCCGCCCCTCCTGGAGCGACCAGCCGACCACCTTGTCCACGGCGTTGTGCCTGCCCACGTCCTCCCGGATCACGAGCAGCTCACCGCTGACGGCGTCGAAGAGCGCGGCGGCGTGCAGCCCCCCGGTCTTGTCGAACGCGGCCTGTTCGGCGCGCAGCCGGTCCGGCAGCTCCGCGATCCATCCCGCCTCGACCTGCACGTCGTCCTGCGCGACATCGTGGTGGGACACCGTCCGCACGGCGTCGATGCTGGCCCTGCCGCACACGCCGCACGAACTGGTCGTGTAGAAACGGCGCGCCTCGTCGGCGCCGGGCAGTCGCACCCCCGGAGCGAGCGACGTGTCCAGCACGTTGTAGGTGTTCTCGGCGCCGCCGGTCCCGGGGCCGCCGCAGTGGATCGCCGCACGGAAGTCGGACCGCTCCGCGATCACGCCCTCAGAGACGAGGAATCCGATCGCGAGCTCGACGTCATGACCTGGGGTGCGCATCGTGACGGCGAGCGGCGCACCGCCGATCCGGATCTCCAGCGGTTCCTCGACCGCGAGCGTGTCGGCGCGACGATGCACGCCCTCCCCCAGGGCGATCCGGGTGACCGGCCGCAGCGTCGTGATCCGTCCCACGGCTCGACCCTACTCGCGGATCCCGGATCCTCGCCGGATCAGTCCCGCTCGGCGGGCACCGCGAGCGGCGCAGGCTCGGCGATCGGCACCACGGGGCAGTCCTTCCAGAGGCGCTCCAGGCCGTAGTAGGTGCGCTCCTCCTCGTGGAAGACGTGCACGATGAGGTCTCCGAAGTCGAGCAGGACCCAACGGGCCTCGCTGCGTCCCTCGCGGCGCACGCGCTTGTGGCCCGCCTCGATCATCCTGTCCTCGACCTCGTCGGCGATCGCGGCGACGTTGCGCTCGCTGTTGCCGGTGACGAGGAGGAAGATGTCGACGAGCGGCAGCGGCTCTGACACGTTCAGCGCGAGCAGATCCTCTCCGCCCTTGGAACGGGCCGCGTCGGCGGCGATCTGCAGCATGTCTGCGGCGGACGGCGACTGCATCATGAAGAGAACGCTCCTGTGGTGATGGCGACGATGAGCGCGCCGACCAGGGCGACGGCGAGAGCGCCGGCGGTGATGGTCAGAGCGAGCATGAGCTTGTTGCCCTTTTCGGGCTCGGGCGGGCGGATGACCTCGCCGGCGGGCTTGATCGTGCCGATCGCCGCGCTCGCGGCGATCGGAGTGGGAGAGGACGCGGGCGCGAGCTCGCCGTCGACGAGCACGGCGTCGACTTCCTTGCCGTCGGCGACGCCGTCGGCGTGGCCTCGCGAACCGAGACCGGAAGGAAGGTCGTAGCTGCCGGTGACCAGGATCTCGCCGGTGGAGGCGACGGGTCCCGACAGCGACAGACCGGCGGGCGCCTGCTGGAAGATCAGCGCGTTCGGCGCGGCGTGGTGCGACCCGGTGGAGTCGCCGATCAGCGCGTCGAAGGAGTCGACCTGCGTGGTGCGCGCCTGCTCGGCGAGCACGCGCTCGCCGAAACCGGCGTTGAGCGTGGACGCGGAACCGGCTGCGGGCTGCGGAACGGGGCGCGGCGCGACCTCGGCGGGCGCGGCCGGAGCCGGGGCGGCGGGGGCCTGCGGAGCCTCAGAGGCGGAGTCCGCCGCTGCGGACCAGAGTGCCGTCTGTTCGGACGAGAAGGGCAGGCTCACCGGGCCGGCATCGGGCGCGGGCGTGGGGCCCGTGGCCGGAACGGCGGGCAGCAGCGAGGCGGAGGCCGAGTCGGCCGGACGGGCGTCTTCGACGGTCCTGGGCGCTGCGGAGACGGGATCCGCATGCCACGTGCGTCCGGTCTCCTCCTCGGCGCGCATGACCGAGGAGACCGACACCGGGGCGACGCCCTGCTCGGCGTCGTCGACGCCGTCCTGCTCGTCAGGCACCGCGCCCGACACGGCGGCCGTGGCGGATTCGAATGAACGGCGTCGGCTCGGGTAGCTGGGCCGCGGCACGTCCGTGATCATCTCGGATGCGTCGGGAGCCGTCGACGCACTCCGCGCGGGCTCGGGCGTGGCAGGCGACGCAACGGGGACCGCCGGCGGCGCGAACGAAGGGGCCGGTGCGGCGGGGGCCGCGGAGTGGTCCAAGGCAGCAGGCGCGGTCGCACTCGGCGTGTCCTGCGCGGACGGATCGGACACCGGCAGTACGCCGGTGCGGACCCGCTCCTGCTCGCGCTTCTGGCGACGCGTGAGCGGCTCTTCCTCCTCGGCGGAGTCCTGCGGTTCGAGGGCGGCGGGCGCAGGAACCTCAGCGGCAGGCGCGGGAACCTCTGCAGCCGGATCGACGGCGGGGGCATCGGCGACGGGCTCGGCCTCGGGTGCGGTCGCGGCGGCGATGCTCTGCTGGCGCGCCGCCTCGGCCTCCTCCGGCGTGACGATCGGGGTCGATCCGGTGAGGCGTGCCTCCCGCAGCTGCTTGCGGGTCAGCTGGCCGTGCTCGTGCTGATCCGATGTGCTCATGACGTGCTCCGATAAAGATGATGCTTCGCGATGTACTGGACCACACCGTCCGGCACCAGGTACCAGACGGGATCCCCCTCGCTGACGCGGGATCGGCAATCTGTCGACGAGATCGAGAGGGCGGGGACTTCCAATTGGCTGACGTTGTCGCTGGGCAGACCGTCCGTGCTCAGCACGTGACCTGGTCGGGAAACCGCGACGAAGTGGGCCAGTTCCCACAGTTCATCATGATCCCTCCAGCTGAGAATCTGCGCTACGGCGTCTGCGCCGGTGATGAAGAAGAACTCCGCATCGGGGCGCTGGGCCTTCAGATCCCGCAGCGTGTCGATCGTGTAGGTCGGTCCCTCGCGATCGATATCCACGCGGCTGACGGTGAACGACGGGTTGGAGGCCGTCGCGATGACCGTCATCAGATAGCGATGCTCGCTGTCCGACACGCCGCTCTTCTGCCAGGGCTGGCCCGTGGGCACGAAGACGACCTCGTCCAGTCCGAACGAGTGCGCCACTTCGCTGGCTGCAACGAGGTGACCGTGATGGATGGGGTCGAAGGTTCCGCCCATCACGCCGATCCGCGGCGCCGGAGTGGTCGTCATCGGATCAGCTCAGTGACCGTGGCCGGCCCCGTGTCCTTCGTGACCATGCTCCGCGGCCCACGCCTGCGCCTTGCGGTCGTGGCGGTTGGCGACGTTGCGGTAGGAGAGCGCGACCAGGCCGAGCAGCGCGAACACGCCGGCGGCGATCAGACCGAACGGAAGGGTCTCCAGCGCCACGTTGCCGTGGTGCTCGGTGGTCTCTGCGGCGGTCTGCACGAGCTGTGCGACGAGGTTCATCGATTCTCCAGAGTGATCAGGGTGGATCTCAGCTCCTCAGTCTAGCCCTCAGGCGCGTGTCTGCCCCGCCCCGCGCGCAAGCCACTTGGTGCTGGTCAGCTCGGCGAGTCCCATCGGCCCCCTGGCGTGCAGCTTCTGCGTGGAGATGCCCACCTCGGCGCCGAACCCGAACTCGCCGCCGTCCGTGAAGCGCGTCGACGCGTTCGCCATCACGACGGCCGAGTCGACCTCGGCGAGGAAGCGCTCGATCGCGAGGGCGTCGGTGCTGATGATCGACTCGGTGTGCCCCGTGCTGTACTGCCGGATGTGCGCGAGCGCGTCGTCGAGATCGTCCACCACGCGCATCGACAGGTCGAGGCTCATGTGCTCGGTGGCCCAATCCTCGTCCGTCGTCGGGACCGCTGCGGGAACGAGGCGGCGGACGTCCGCGTCGCCGTGGATCGTGACCCCCTGCGCGATCAGGGCCTCAGCGACCTCTGGCACGAGTCGGTCGGCGGCTGCTCGGAGCACCAGGACGGTCTCCACGGCGTTGCACACGCTGGGGCGCTGCACCTTCGCGTTCACGACGATGTCGCGCGCCCAGTCCAGCGGCGCGGTCTCGTCCAGCACGATGTGCACCACGCCTGCGCCCGTCTCGATCACGGGGACGGTCGATTCAGTCACGACGGTCTCGATCAGCCCGGCGCTGCCGCGGGGCACGAGCACGTCGATGAGACCGCGCGCGTGCATCATCGCGGTGGCGCCGGCGCGACCGAAGTCGTCCACCGTCTGGATCGCCTCTGCGGTCACCCCTGCCCCGGCGAGAGCGTCGCGCATGATGCGCACGAGCACGGTGTTGCTCTCCTTGGCCGCGCTCCCGCCGCGCAGCACGGCGGCGTTGCCCGATCGCAGCGCGAGCGCGGCGATGTCGACCGTGACGTTGGGGCGCGCCTCGTAGATCGCGCCGACCACGCCGAAGGGCACCCGCACCTGCTCGAGGGCGACGCCGTTGGGCATGCGATGCCCGCCGACGACGCGGCCGACGGGATCGGGCAGGGCGGCGACTTCGCGCACCGCGGCCGCCAGCGCGTCGATCCGCTTCTCGTCCAGGCGCAGCCGGTCAAGGAGACCGTCGCCGATGCCGTCCTCCGCACCGCGCGCGAGGTCGCGGGCATTGGCGGCGACGATGTCCGCCGATGAAGCCGAGAGCGCGTCCGCGATGGCGTGCAGGGCGGCGAGCTTGCCGGCGCTCGTGAGCCGCGCGATCTCGCGGGACGCCTCCTTGGCGGCACGCATCCGCGTCTCGGGCGAATCCGGCACGTCCTGCGCGGAGGCGTCTGCGGGCACGGCGAAGTCGGCGATCACGGTGGACATGCGGTCAGTGTACCCACGCGTCGCACCCCCGAGGCCCGGATGACGCAATCAGACCGCGGGCTCGAACCAGGTGCCGATCTCGGCGCCTGCGAGCGCCTCTGCGACCAGATCCGCGCTGGTCACCAGCACCCCGATGCCGCTCGCGGCGGCCAGGCGGGCCGCGGAGACCTTGGTCGCCGCTCCCCCGGTGCCGACGCCGTTCACGACGGTCGCACCGAACTCGAGGCCGGACAGGTCGGCACCAGCCGCGACGATGTCGAGCGGTTCGGCGGCGGGGTCGGACGGTGGCCGGGTGTAGAGGGACTCCACATCGCTGAGCAGCACGAGCGCATCGGCTCCGGTCAGCTGCGCCACCAGCGCGCCGAGCCGGTCGTTGTCGCCGAAGCGGATCTCCTGGGTGGCCACGGTGTCGTTCTCGTTCACGATCGGCAGCACGCGCAGGCCGAGCAGGCGTTCCATGGCGCGGCGCGCATTGCTGCGCGAGGTCGGATGCTCCAGGTCGCCCGTGGTCAGCAGCACCTGCCCCGCCACGATGCCGTGCGGGCGCAGGGCCTCCTGGTAGCGGTAGATCAGCAGGTTCTGCCCGACGGCGGCGGCAGCCTGCTGCGTGGCGAGGTCGGTCGGCCGCGCATCGAGCTGCAGGAACGGGATACCGGTCGCGATCGCACCGGAGGACACCAGGACGATCTCAGTGCCGCGCGCGTGCGCCGCTGCGAGCGCCTCCACGAGCACCGGGATCCGCCAGGCCGCCTCACCGCTGATCGAGGAGGATCCGACCTTGACGACGATGCGCGCCGCGGTCGGCAGATCCTCCCGGGTCAGCGCCGTCATCCGACGTCCTCGCTGCCGGCTTCCTCCCCTGCTGCGGCGCCCCTGGCGAGGCGCTGCTCCTCGAGCTCGGCTCGGGCGGCCGCCTTCGCGTCCATGCGCTCGTGATACCGCTCACGACGCTCGTTCGTGGTGCGGCGGGTGTTCGGATCGAAGCGCGAATCCAGACCGCGCGGCGAGGTGATGAGCTCGGCCGCGGAGGACATCTGCGGCTCCCAGTCGAACACGATGCTCTCCCCGGCGCCGATGACGACGGTGGATCCGCGTTCGGCGCCCAGGCGGAAAAGCTCGTCCTCGACGCCGAGCTTCTCGAGCCGGTCGGCGAGGTAGCCCACGGCCTCCTCGTTCTGGAAGTCGGTCTGCTGCACCCAGCGCACCGGCTTGTCGCCGAGGATCCGGTACACGTTGCCGTAGCTGCCGCCCTCGACGCGGATCTCGAACTCGCGCTTCGAGCCGCGGGGCCGGATCACGACGAGCTCCTTGGGAGCCGCGGCGGCCGCGGCCAGCTCTGCGCGGTGCGCGTCGACGATCTCGCCGAGCGCGAAGGTCAGCGGTCGCAGCCCCTCGTGCGACACGGTGGAGATCTCGAAGACGCGGAAGCCGCGCTCCTCGAGCTCGGGACGCACGAAGTCGGCGAGCTCGCGCGCCTCCGGCACATCGATCTTGTTGAGCGCGACCACCTGCGGGCGTTCCAGCAGCGGGATCTGCCCCTCCGGCACCTCATAGGCGCCGAGTTCGGCAAGGATCACGTCGAGGTCGCTGAGCGGGTCGCGGCCGGGCTCGAGCGTGGCGCAGTCGAGCACGTGCAGGAGAGCGGAGCAGCGCTCCACGTGCCGCAGGAACTGGAGACCGAGGCCGCGGCCCTCGCTCGCGCCCTCGACCAGGCCCGGCACATCGGCCACGGTGTAGCGCGACTCCCCCGCCTGCACGACACCGAGGTTCGGATGCAGCGTGGTGAAGGGGTAGTCCGCGATCTTCGGCCGCGCGGCGGAGATCGCCGCGATCAGGCTCGACTTGCCGGCGGACGGATAGCCGACCAGCGCCACGTCGGCGACGGTCTTGAGCTCGAGCACGACGTCGCCCTCGAAACCGGGCGTGCCCAGCAGTGCGAAACCGGGCGCCTTGCGCTTCGGCGTCGCGAGCGAGGCGTTGCCGAGGCCGCCGTGACCGCCCGCGGCGACCACGAAGCGCTCGCCGGGGGTCACCATGTCGGCCAGTACTTCGCCGTCCGGGCCCTTCACGACCGTCCCCACGGGCACGGGCAGTTCGAGGTCCTCACCGTCGTAGCCGGAGCGGTGGTCCCCCATGCCGAAGCCGCCGTTCTGGGACGTGCGGTGCGGCGAGTGGTGGTACGAGAGCAGCGTGCCGGTCTGCGGGTCGGCTACGAGCACGATGTCGCCGCCGTCGCCGCCCTTGCCGCCGTCCGGGCCGCCCAAAGGCTTAAACTTCTCGCGGTGCACGGACACGCAGCCGTTGCCGCCCTTGCCCGCGCGCAGGTGCAGCGTCACCCTGTCGACGAACGTGACCATGCGGATCCTCCTGGATTGGGGGCGGGACGGGATGTGCCCGGAAATGGGGAAACGGGGCGAGCCGAAGCCCGCCCCGTTGCCGAAGTTGTCTGCTGCGTTACTCGGCAGCTGCGACGATGTTGACGACCTTGCGGCCGCCCTTCGCGCCGAACTCGACCGCACCGGCGGAGAGGGCGAACAGCGTGTCGTCGCCGCCACGGCCGACGTTCACGCCGGGGTGGAAGTGCGTGCCGCGCTGACGGACGAGGATCTCGCCGGCGCTGACGGTCTGGCCGCCGAAGCGCTTCACGCCGAGTCGCTGTGCGTTGGAGTCACGACCGTTGCGGGTCGAGCTCGCACCCTTTTTG
>NZ_JBFTMT010000014.1:0-88405 GCF_056397105.1 Microbacterium sp. 05N427 | reverse complement strand
CGGTGGCCGCGCGCGTGGCCGACGCGGGTGCGCGGATCGCCGCGGCGCAGGGCCTCGCCACGGCGCTCGAGGCGCGCCGTGCCCGCGCCGAGGCCGCGTCCGTCGCGCTCGCCGAACAGCAGGAGGCCCTGGCCGCATCCCCCTTCGACGACGCGACCGCCGCCGGAGCCGCCCTGCGCAGCCCTGCCGACCAGGCCGTGCTCGAGGAACGGATCGCCGCGCACGCCGCCGAACGCACGAAGGAACGCGCGATCCTGTTCGATCTCGAGCTGCGCACCCTCCCCGACGAGCCGATCGACCTCGCGCCGCACGAGGCAGCCGAATCCGACGCGCGCACCGCCTGGACGAGGGCCGTGGACGAGGCCAGCCGGGCGGGGGTGACCGCCGCCCAGCTCGGATCCCTCGTCGAGTCCGCGACGGCCGAGCATGCGCGGGGCGCCACCGCGGCCGAGGAGCACGAGATCCTGCAGCAGCTCGCGGACGCGGTCGCCGGGCGCGGAGCGAACACCTACCGGATGAACCTGGAGACCTTCGTGCTCGCCGCGGAGCTCGAGGAGATCGTCGCGTCCGCGAACCTGCGTCTCTCAGACATGTCGTCGGGGCGCTACCAGTTGCAGCACAGCGACGCCAGGGCCGCCCGCGGGGCCGCCTCGGGTCTCGGCATCGTCGTGTTCGACGCGTTCACCGGGCAGACCAGGCCCGCGCAATCGCTCTCCGGAGGCGAGACGTTCCTCGGTTCGCTCGCGCTCGCGCTCGGACTCGCCGAGGTGGTCACGGCTCGCGCCGGCGGCATCCAGCTCGACACCCTGTTCATCGATGAGGGCTTCGGATCCCTCGACGGGGAGACTCTCGACGTGGCCATGCGCACGCTCGACGAGCTTCGCGCGGGCGGCCGCACCGTCGGCGTCATCAGCCACGTCGAAGCCATGCAGGAGCAGATCCCGGCCCAGCTCACCGTGCGCGCGACGCCAGACGGCCCGAGCGTCATCGACGCCTGAACAGAGCCTGGCCAGGTCAGAGCCCCGGCGAGGTCAGAGCAGCTCGTACACCGTCGCGTTCGCCATGCCGCCGCCCTCGCACATCGTCTGCAGGCCGTAGCGGATCCCGTTCTGCCGCATGTGGTGCAGCAGGGTCGTGGTCAGCCGCGCGMCGGATCCCCCCAGGGGGTGCCCGAGGGCGATCGCTCCTCCGCGCGGGTTGACGAGGTCGGGGTCAGCGCCGGTCTCGGCGAGCCAGGCGAGCACGACAGGGGCGAAGGCCTCGTTGACCTCGAAGGCGCCGATGTCGGCGATGTCGAGGCCGGCGCGGGCCAGCACCTTCGCCGTGGCAGGGATCGGCCCGGTGAGCATGAGGATCGGATCCGACCCCACAACCGCGACGCTGTGCACGCGCGCGATCGGGGTGAGCCCGAACTCGGCGGCACGCGCGCTCGTCATCATGAGCACGGCGGCCGCGCCGTCGGAGATCTGCGATGCGCTGCCCGCGGTCACGACCCCGTCCTCGAGGAACGGCGTCGGGAGGGTCGCCAGACGCTCGACGGTGGAGTCCGGGCGGATCCCCTGATCCGTCGTGACGACACCCGCGTCCGTGGTGACGGGGACGATCTCGTCGGCGAACAGGCCCTCCGCGGTCGCGGCGGCCGCCCTCGTGTGCGAGCGCACCGAGAACTCGTCCAGCTGGGCGCGGGTGAGGCCCCACTTCTGTGCGATGAGCTCGGCTCCCGTGCCCTGGTCGCCCAGATCCGGGAAGCGCTCGTGCACGAGAGGTCCGTAGGGATCCTGCCCTGCCACGCTGGAGAACATCGGCACGCGGGACATGACCTCGACGCCTCCCGCCACCACGATGTCGGCGTAGCCGGCGATGATCGCGGCGGCGGCGCTCTGGATCGCCTGCTGCGAGGATCCGCACTGACGGTCGATCGTCATCCCCGGCACGTGCTCCGGCAGTCCCGCGGCGAGGGCCGCGTTGCGGCCCACGTTGAAGGACTGCTCGCCCACCTGCGACACGCAGCCCCACAGGACATCGTCGACGAGGTCCGGATCCACGCCCGTGTCGGCCAGCACGGCCCGGATCGGGTGCGTGGAGAGGTCGACCGGGTGCACGCCGCGGAAGACGCCGCGGTCGGGCTTGCCGACGCCGACCGCGGTGCGTCGGGCGGCGACGATGACCGCGTCCCGGCCGGCGGACAGGCCTGCGGAGGGGTGAGTGCTGCTCATGCTGCCATTCTCCCTCCGTCTGGCGTGTCGGGCGCGAGTGCCGGTCACTCCACGGTGACCGACTTCGCGAGGTTGCGGGGCTTGTCCACGTCATGCCCGAGGATGACCGCCGCGTGGTACGCGAGCAGCTGGGTCGGGATGGTCAGCAGGATCGGATCCAGCTCGGGCTCGTTCTTCGGGACGATGATCGTCCGCGCGTCGAGATGGGCGAGGTCCACCCCGGCGTGCGTGATGGCGATCAACGGGCCCTTGCGTGCGAGGACCTGCTCGGCCGCGGCGAGGTTGCGGTCGGTCAGCTCGTCCTGGGGGATGACCGCGACCGTCGGCATGTGCGGGTCGATCAGAGCGAGGGGGCCGTGCTTGAGCTCGCTCGTCTGGTACGCCTCCGCGTGGATGTAGCTGATCTCCTTGAGCTTCTGCGCGCCCTCGCGGGCGACCGGGAACCCGCGCACCCGCCCGACGTAGAAGGCGCTCTGCGCCTTCGCGATGTCCTCCGCGACGGCTGCGATCGGATCCGCGTCATCGAGGATCTCCTGGAGCTGCTCCGGGATGCGCTGCAGCCCGCGCAGGATGCGCTGGCCGTCCGCGTGCGACAGATCGTGCAGCCGCCCCAGATGCAGCGCGAGCAGGGCGAAGGAGAGCGCCATGTTCGTGAGGGCCTTGGTCGATGCGACGGAGATCTCCGGCCCCGCGTGCAGGTAGATCCCGCCGTCGACCGTGCGGGCGATGGTCGAGCCCACGACGTTGACGACGCCGATCACCCGGCCGCCCTTGCGCTTGATCTCCTCGACGGCGAAGGCCGTGTCGGCGGTCTCGCCGCTCTGGCTCACCACGACGTAGAGCGTGTCCGACTCGATGATCGGCTGACGGTACCRGAACTCGGACGCGGCCTCGGCGTCGGCGGGGATGCGAGCCAGGTTCTCGATGAGCTGCGCCCCCAGCTGTCCGACGTAGTAGGCCGACCCGCAGCCGAGGATCTTGATCCGGCGGAAGCTGCGGAGCTCCCGTGGATCCAGTCCGAGCCCGTCCAGGCGGGCCGTGGCGAATTTCTCGTCCAGCCGGCCGCGCAGGACCATCGCCGCGGCCTCGGGCTGCTCGTGGATCTCCTTGAGCATGTAGTGCTGGTAGCCGCTGAGCTCGAGATCCTCTGCCGCGACGCTGATCTCGACCGGCTCGGAGCTGGTCGGGCTGTTGCCGCGGTCGAAGGTCCGGAATCCGGTCGCGGTCACCGTCGCCAGTTCGCCGTCGTTCAGGTGCACGACCCGATCGGTGTGCCGCACGAGCGCGGCCACGTCGCTGGCCACGAGCATCTCCTTGTCGCCGATGCCGATGATCAGCGGGGATCCGCTGCGGGCCAGGACGATCCGCTCGGGGTGCTGCTCATCGAGCACGGCGAGGGCGTAGGTGCCGGTGATCCGGGTGAGCGCGGTGAGCACGGCCTGCTCGAGGGTCTCCGCGTCCGACAGGGCGATGAGGTGGGCGATGACCTCGGTGTCGGTGTCGCTCGTGAGCTCGACGCCCGACTGCGTGAGCTGGGCGCGCAGGGCCGCGGCGTTGTCGATGATGCCGTTGTGCACGACGCTGATCCGGCCGTCCTGGCTGCGCTGGGGGTGCGCGTTCTGCTCGAGGGCCGGCCCGTGCGTCGCCCAGCGGGTGTGGCCGATCCCGACCGTGCCGGTGAGCCGCTTGGGCAGTGCGGCCTCGAGCTCGCGCACCCGGCCGACCCGCCGGATCGACGTCGTGCCCTTGCTCCCGAGCACGGCGATGCCCGCYGAGTCGTAGCCGCGGTACTCGAGGCGGGTGAGGCCTTCGACGAGGACAGGGGCGGCGGCCTGGTGGCCGATGTATCCGACGATTCCGCACATGGTGGGGCTCCTGAGGAGAGTAAGTGGAGGTGGGACAGGGCTGGGCTCAGCCGTAGACGATGCGGCGCAGCTGCCGCTCGGAGAGCTCTGGGGCGGCGACGCGGCGGTCGCGCAGTTCCGCGGCGATGAGCGCGAAGGCCTCCGCGTTGCGCGTGCCGTAGAGCTGCAGCTCTGCATGGCGGCGCCGCACGAAGGCTTCGACGGGCTCGTCGTACCAGGCGAGGACGTCGTCGACGACCCGCGCGGCGACGCTCGCCGGCAGACCGGTGGATGCCGCGATCCGCTGGATCAGGTCATCGTCGGTCATGAGACGAGTATGCGGATCCTCCCGACGAACGACAAGAATCTGCCCGAATTCGGGCAGATCCCGTCAATCAGGTCCCGGTCCCTGAGCGAGGAGCGCAGCGACGAGACGAAGGGCGCTCACAGCCCGAGGCTGCGCGCGATGAGCATGAGTTGCACTTCGGTCGTGCCTTCGCCGACCTCGAGGATCTTCGAGTCGCGGTAGTGCCTGGCCACGCGGTACTCGTTCATGAAGCCGTTGCCGCCGAAGACCTGGGTGGCGTCGCGCGCGTTGTCCATCGCGGCATCGCTCGCGGTGAGCTTGGCGATCGCCGCCTCCTGCTTGAAGGGCTTGCCCGCGAGCATGAGCGCGGCCGCGTGGTAGTAGGCGCGGCGGGCGACCTGCGCGCGTGCCTCCATGCGGGCGATCTTGAACGCGATGGCCTGATGCCCGCCGATGTGGGTGCCGAACGCCTGGCGCTCCTTCGCGTAGCGGACCGCGTCGTCGACGCAGCCCTGCGCCGCGCCGACCGCGAGGGCGGCGATCGCGATGCGCCCCTCGTCGAGGATCCTCAGGAAGTTCGCGTAGCCGCGCCCGCGCTCGCCGAGGAGGTTGCCTTCGGGCACGCGCACCTCGTCGAACGACAGGCCGTGCGTGTCGGAGGCGTTCCAGCCGACCTTGTCATAGGGCGGGGCGACGGTGAATCCCGGAGTGCCGGACGGCACGATGATCGTCGAGATCTCCTTGCCCCGCTCGGTCTCGCCCGTGACCGCGGTGACGGTCACGAAGGCGGTGATGTCGGTGCCGGAGTTCGTGATGAACTGCTTCGAGCCGTTGATCACCCACTCGTTCCCGTCCAGGCGCGCGGTGGTGCGGGTGCGGCCGGCGTCGCTGCCCGCGTCGGGTTCGGTGAGGCCGAACCCTCCGAGCTGCGTGCCCGCGGCGAGGGAGGGCAGCCAGCGCTGCTTCTGCTCCTCGGTGCCGAACCGGAAGATCGGCATGGCGCCGAGCGAGACACCGGCCTCGAGCGTGATGGCGACGCTCTGATCGACCTTCGCGAGCTCCTCCAGGGCGAGGCAGAGGGCGAAGTAGTCGCCGCCCATGCCGCCGTACTCCTCCGGGAAGGGCAGGCCGAACAGGCCCAGCTCCGCCATGCCCGCGACCACCTCGTAGGGGAAGCTGTGCTCGCGGTCGTGCTGCGCGGAAACCGGGGCGACCACCTGGTCCGCGAAATCGCGGACCGTCGCGGACAGCTCGCGGTACTCCTCGGGGAGTTCGGACGGGATCGTCTCGGGCACGCAGATCAGCTCCTCAGTGAACGACCAGTAACTGAAATAGATGTTAGCGCGCGTTCACCCGACTGTCCAGGATCGCTATCCTTGCGGGATGACCACCGCGAGGGCGCAGGGGAAGGCACGGACGAGGCAGCTCTTCCTCGACGCCGCCGCCCGGCTCTTCGCGGATCGCGGGTTCCACGCCGTCTCGATCGGCGAGCTCGGCACCGCGGTCGGGGTCAGCGGGCCCGCCCTGTACCGGCACTTCCCGAGCAAGGACGCGATGCTCGAGGAGATCCTGATCGGCACCAGCGAGTTCCTGCTGCAGGGCGGATCCGAGATCGTCGCCGCGCCGCACGCCTCGGATCTGGACGTGCTGGACGACCTCATCGAGTTCCACCTCGCCTTCGCGCTCGCGCACCGCGACATCATCCGGGTGCAGGACCGCGAGCTGGGCACGCTCCCCAAGACCGCCAACCGTCAGGTGCGCAAGTTGCAGCGGCAGTATCTGGATCTCTGGGCCGAGGTCGTCGGCCGGCTGCGTCCCGAGCTCGTCCCGGCCGACCGCCAGGTCGCGATGCACGCCGTGTTCGGGCTGCTGAACTCCACCTCGCACAGCACCGAGAAGCTCGCCTCGGCCGATGAGCGCGGCATCCTCTCCGGCGCTGCGCGGCGCGTGCTGATCGGCTGACGCGCCGGTTCCGGCGACGGCCCGCGAGGCGCCCCGGATCCGATGTCCGCGTCGTGAGCGACGGATGCACGATCCTGCGACGGATGCAGGACCGGATCACGGGATCGGTCGTGCACGCGTCGCGGGGTCCTGCACGCGTCGCCTGCATCAGGTCGCAAGCGCCTGCGCCGGGCGGTCACCGCCCCAGGATCGCCCTGGCCTGGCGCAGCACCGGCTCGTCGACCATACGGCCCTCGAAACGGAACACCCCTGGCCGCTGCACGGCCTCGGCGAGCACTCGCTCGGCCCAATCGCGCTCGTCCGGCGTCGCGGCGTAGCCCTCGCGGATCACCGCGACCTGGCTCGGGTGGATGCAGGCGGTGGCGTCGAAACCGCTGGCCGCCGCGTCGAGCACCTCGGCACGCAGACCGTCGATGTCGGCGATGTCGAGGTGCACGGAGTCGATCGCGGCCTTTCCGAAGGCCTTCGCGGCCAGCAGCGCGCGGGAGCGCGCATGGCGGGCTACATCGCGATAGCGGCCCGCATGAGCGCCCGTGGTGAACCGGCTCGACCGGCCCGCCATACTCGCGACCAGGTCCTCGGCGCCCCACATGAGCCCGATGACCGAGGGGTGCGCGGCGATCTCCTCGGCGTGGACGACGCCGCGCGCGGTCTCGCACAGCGCGAGCACGTGCAGGCCCGCGGCGTGCAGCGCGTCGAGGTCGGCGGCCGATTCGGCCTTGGCGAGCATCACCGTGCGATACGCCGTGCCCGCGAGCGCGGCGAGGTCGAGCGCATGGTCGGGAGTGCTCGCCGGGTTCACCCGCACGATCGTGCGCTCCGGATCCAGCGCGGACGAGGCGACCTTCGCGCGGGCGCCGGGCTTGTCGTCCGGCGCGACGGCGTCCTCGAAGTCGATGATCACGGTGTCGGCGGCGGCGAGGGCCTTGCCGTACCGGTCGTCGCGATCCGCGGGGCAGAACAGCAGTGCGGGGCCGTGGATTCGGGCGCTCATCGGATCTCCTCCGAACGTCGGATCTCCTCGGCAGGAAGGCACTGCATGAGCGTCGACCGCGTGGCGAGCGCGACCACGGCGCCGTCCTGGTTGCGTCCGGTGTGAGCGAATTGCACGATGCCCTGCCCAGGGCGCGACGATGACAGCCGCTTGGACACGATCAGCGTCTCGGCGTAGAGGGTGTCGCCGATCCGCACCGGGGCGGGGAAGGAGACCTCGGAGAAGCCGAGGTTGGCCACGATCGTGCCCATCGTGAGCTGCGCGACCGAGAGCCCGACCAGCGTGGACAGGGTGAACATGCTGTTCACCAGGCGCTCGCCGAATTCGGTGCCGGCGCTCCAGGCGGCATCCAGGTGCAGGGCCTGGGTGTTCATGGTCAGGGTCGTGAACAGCACGTTGTCGGCCTCGGTGACCGTGCGCCCGGGGCGGTGCAGGTAGACCGCGCCCTCCTCGAACTCCTCGAAGTACAGTCCGCGCTGCTCGATGCGCTTCTCGCTCACGTCGTCTCCTGTGGTTCGCTCGGCACGTCCGGCCCCGGCTCATCGGCGTCGGGGATGATCGTGGCCAGGGTCTGCCCGCGCGCGACGGTGTCGCCCTGCGCCGTGTGCAGCGAGACGGTGCCGGAGACGCCCGCGCGCAGGACGTGCTCCATCTTCATCGCCTCGACGACGAGGACGGGATCGCCCTCCTCGACCCGGCTGCCGTCGGACGCGTGCACGAGCACGACCGTCCCCGGCATGGGGGAGTCCAGATGCGGCTGCGTCTCCGCGGCGGTCGCACCGGCGTGCGCGACGCGCTCCACGGCGACCTCGAAGACCGCACCCGCGTGCGCCACCGCGATCCGATCGGATCCGGTCGTGAGTGCCACGATCGTGCGGGTGACGCCGTCGATCGTGAGCGTGCGCCGGGAGGACTCCTCGGGGCCCCGCGTCGCCGAGACGGGCGCGGATCCGTCGACCGCGACCGACAGACCGGATCCGGATCCGGTCACGAGCACCCCGGCGCGGCGGTCGCCGCAGGCCAGCCGGTATCGGCGCGGGGCGGGGGCGCCGAGGCGCCAGCCGTCGCCCCTGGTCCACGGGCCGGTTCCGGCGAAGGCCACGGCGTCGCGGGCTTCATCCCGCAGCAGGGCCGCTTCCGCGAACACACGTGCGTCGGCCTCGGCGAACGCGAGGTCGGCGAAGCGGCGGGCGATGAGGTCGGTGTCGAGGTCGCCCGCCACGACCTCCGGGAGCTCGAGCAGCGTCCGCACGAACTCCACGTTCGTCGGGAAGCCGAACACGGCCGTCTCGTCGAGCGCGCGCACCAGGCGCCGCCGGGCCTCGTTGCGATCCGCGCCGTGCGCGATGATCTTCGCGAGCATCGGGTCGTAGTCGATCGAGACGTCCAGGCCGTCGGCGATCGCGGTGTCGACCCTGATCCCCTCGCCATGAGGGTGGATCACGCGCTGCACGCGCCCGCCCGTGGGCAGGAACCCCGACGCGGGATCCTCGGCGTAAACGCGCGCCTCGATGCTGTGCCCGCGCAGCACGACGTCGTCCTGCGTGAAGCCGAGCGGTGCTCCGGCGGCGATGAGCAGCTGCTGCTCCACGAGGTCGAGGCCGGTGACCTGCTCGGTCACGGGGTGCTCCACCTGCAGGCGCGTGTTCATCTCCATGAAGAAGAACTCGTCCGGCTTCGCGGCCTCGACGATGAACTCGACGGTGCCGGCGCCGCGGTAGTCGACGCTCCGTGCGGTCTCGCAGGCCGCAGCCCCGATCGCCCTGCGCGTGACCTCGTCGAGCAGCGGGGACGGAGCTTCCTCGATCACCTTCTGGTGCCGGCGCTGCAGCGAGCACTCGCGCTCGCCGAGGTGCACGACATGGCCGTGCGCGTCCGCGAGGATCTGCACCTCGATGTGCCGCGGGGTGGTGAGGTAGCGCTCCAGGAACAGCGCGTCGTCGCCGAAGCTCGCGGCGGCCTCGCGCCGCGCCGCGGCGATCGCATCCGCGAGGTGCGCCTCGTCCTCGACCACGTGCATGCCCTTGCCGCCACCGCCCGCCGAGGGCTTGATGAGCAGGGGATAGCCGATGCCGGGCGCTGCCGCGATGAGGTCGGCGTCGCTGAGGCCGGGGCGCGCGATCCCCGGCACCGTCGGCACGTCGCGCTCGGCGACGGCGAGCTTGGCCGTGATCTTGTCGCCCATCGTGCGGATCGCATCCGCGGTCGGCCCGATGAACACGATCCCGGCACCGGCGCATGCCTGCGCGAACGCGGCGTTCTCGGCGAGGAAGCCGTAGCCGGGGTGGATCGCCTGCGCACCCGTCGCCCGGGCGGCGGCCAGCACGGCGTCGATGTTCAGGTAGCTCTGCGCCGCGGGGGCCGGGCCGATCCGCACGGCGACGTCGGCGAGGGCGACGTGCCGGGATCCGGCGTCGGCGTCGCTGTAGACGGCGACCGAGCGTATTCCGAGCCGGCGCAGCGTCGCGATGACGCGGCAGGCGATCTCGCCGCGGTTGGCGATGAGGACGGTGTCGAACACGTCGACGGGCTCAGTGCGGTGCATGTTGTCGTGAGGCATCGTGATCACATCCGGAAGACGCCGAATCGGCGCTGGTCTGCCGCTCCGCCGGTGGCGGGCTGATCGGAGGGGGAACGCATCACGACGTCGAGCGCGAGGCCCAGCACGTCGCGGGTCTGACCTGGCTCGATGATCCCGTCGTCCCACAGCCGGGCGGTGGAGTAGTAGGGGCTGCCCTGCTCGTCGTAGGCGGCGCGGATCGGCGCCTGGAACTCGGCCTCCTCCTCGGCCGACCAGGATCCGCCCGCGGCCTCGATCTGATCACGGCGCACGGTCGACAGCACCGACGCGGCCTGCGGCCCGCCCATGACCGATACGCGGGCGCCCGGCCAGAGCCAGAGGAACCGCGGCGAATACGCCCGCCCGCACATCGAGTAGGTGCCGGCGCCGAAGGATCCGCCCACGACGACCGTGAGCTTGGGCACCGACGCGGTCGCGACGGCGTTCACCATCTTCGCGCCGTGCTTCGCGATGCCGCTCGCCTCGTACTCGCGACCGACCATGAACCCCGTGATGTTCTGCAGGAACAGCAGCGGCGTCCGGCGCTGCTCGCAGAGCTGGATGAAGTGCGCGCCCTTGAGCGCTGACTCCCCGAAGAGCACGCCGTTGTTCGCGATGATGCCGACGCGGTGGCCGTGGATGCGCGCGAACGCCGTCACCAGGGTGGTGCCGTATTCGGGCTTGAACTCGGTGAACGCGCCGCCGTCGACGATGCCGCGGATGATCTCGCGCGCGTCGTAGGGCACGGTCAGCTCGACCGGGACCGCGTCGAGCAGGTCGACGGCGGGGGGATCCGTGACCTGCCCCTCCTCGGAGTCGAGGAGCGCGGGGGAGGGAGGGAGGGTCGCCACGATGTCCCGGACGATCTGCAGCGCATGCTCGTCGTTCTCGGCGAGGTGGTCGGCGACGCCCGAGACCCGGGTGTGCACCTCGCCGCCGCCGAGGTCCTCCGCGGTGACGACCTCTCCGGTCGCCGCCTTCACGAGCGGCGGACCGCCGAGGAAGATCGTGCCCTGGTTGCGCACGATCACCGTTTCGTCGCTCATCGCCGGGACGTACGCGCCGCCGGCCGTGCTCGAGCCCATGACCGCCGCGATCTGCGGGATGCCGTCGCGCGACATCCTGGCCTGGTTGTAGAAGATCCGGCCGAAGTGGTCGCGATCGGGGAACACCTCGTCCTGCATCGGCAGGAACGCGCCGCCGGAGTCGACGAGGTAGATGCAGGGCAGTCGGTTCTCCGCCGCGATCTCCTGCGCGCGCAGGTGCTTCTTGACCGTGATCGGGTAGTAGGTGCCGCCCTTGACCGTGGCGTCGTTGGCGACGACCATGACGTGCCGCCCGTGCACGAGCCCGATCCCTGCGACCACGCCGCCCGAGGGGGCGTCGCCGCCGTACAGCCCGTAGCCGGCGAGCGGCGCGACCTCGAGGAACGGGCTGCCGGTGTCGAGCAGGTGATCCACCCTGTCCCGGGCGAGCAGCTTGCCGCGCTCGGTGTGACGGATGCGGGACCTCTCCGGCCCGCCCAGGGAGGCCTCGGCGCGGCGGACCCGCAGTTCGTCGACGAGCTCCCGGTAGGTCGGCGCTGGTGCGCTCGGCGCGGATGTCTGCGGCACGGAACCCTCCATTGGGTGGGGCCATCGGGCGACGATGGGACTCGTGATTCAGATTAGCGAGCGTTAACTGAAATGTCCACGGCCGGGTGCGAGCGGGGGTGTGCCGGGCGCGGTGACGGGCGCGTTCTCGGCGGGTGCTCGTCGCGAACTCAGTCGATCCGGGCGGCGCCGGGCTTGTTGCCGCCCGCAGCGACCCGAATCGACTGAGTTCGGAACCTGTCAGACCGCGTACTCGTCCTGGATCCGCGCGCGGAGCTGCACGCTGCAGGCGGCGACGGTCTCGTCCCACACGGCGGTGGCGCCGTCCTGAGCGGTGTCGGAGATCGCGCGCAGCACGCGGATCGGCACGTCGAACTGGTCGGCGACCCAGACGTAGGCGTAGGTCTCCATGTCGACGAGAACCCCGCCGAGGCCCCGGATCCGCTCGACGACCGCGACGTCGTCGACGAAGCTGTCGCCCGTCGCGATCACGAGACCGTCGCGGCCTGTCGCGACGCGCGGCGGCAGCGAGACGTGCTGCCCGATCACGCCGTCCAGATCCTGCACGTCGTGCTGAATCGCGGCGGTGATCTCGTAGACGCCGCCCGGGAGCTCGGGATCCACCCCGCCGGCCGTGCCGACGACGACGATCTCCTCGTACGCGGCCGCATCCAGTGCGCGAGTGAGGCCGTACGCGGCCTTGAGCTTGCCGGGGCCGGTCACGAGCCGGTCGAAACCCTCCAGCGACTCGGGGAAGGCCTGCAGTTCGGACGCGAGGGCGGCGACGAGGAGTCTCATGCCTCCATCCTCGCAGGCGTCGCCAGGCCGACGTCGGCGTTCACGCGCACGAAACGTCGCCGTTGGATACTGGTTCCACGACCGAAGGAGAAGCATGACCCTGCAGCAGGACATCGCCGCCGATCTCGGAGTGCGTCCCGACATCGATCCGGCCGCGGAGATCGACCGCCGGATCGGCTTCCTCGTCGACTACCTCCGGCGCACGGGCGCCAAAGGCTACGTGCTGGGCATCTCGGGCGGACAGGACTCGACCCTTGCCGGACGCCTCGCGCAGCTCGCCGTCGAGAAGGTGCGCGCCGAGGGAGGTGAGGCGACGTTCATCGCCGTGCGACTGCCTTACCGGGTGCAGCACGACGCCGATGACGCGACGGCCGCGATGGCGTTCATCGCCGCGGACGAGGGCGTCGAGGTCAACATCGAGCACGGTGTGGACGGCCTCGAGAACGACCTCGAGGCGGCGGGACTCGAGGACGTCGCCGACTTCCACCGCGGCAACATCAAGGCACGCCTGCGGATGGTCACGCAGTACGCGATCGCCGGACAGCGCGGCATGCTCGTGATCGGCACGGATCACGCCGCCGAGGCGGTGACCGGGTTCTTCACGAAGTTCGGCGACGGGGCGGCGGACCTCACGCCGCTCGCCGGGCTCACCAAGCGGCAGGGACGCGCACTGCTGCGGGAGCTCGGCGCGCCGGACCGCCTGGCCTACAAGGTGCCGACGGCGGACCTCCTCGACGGAACGCCGGGTCGCGCCGACGAGGACGAGCTCGGGCTCACCTACGAGCAGATCGACGACTTCCTGGAGGGGCGGCGCGTCGAGGCCGACGTCGCGGAGCGCATCGAGGCGCGCTACCTCGCCACCGCGCACAAGCGTCGCCAGCCGGTCACCCCCGACGACACGTGGTGGCGCTGAGCCGGGTCCTGTCTTCCCTGTCTTCCCCGTCTGCCCTGTCTTGACGCGCGGCGGAGGCTCGCTGCTGCCACGGATGCACGGCGTTGCCACGGATGCACGACGAATCAGCCCAATCGGTCGTGCATCCGTGATCGGATCGTGCAGGCGTCGCGCGGAGCGCCTTGGATCCGGTGATGTCGGCGGTCCCGTCTAGGGTCGAAGCGACGGCCCGTTCGGTCGCCACCCGAAGACAGGAGCCGTCGTGCGCGTGATCACCCCCTCCGGATCCGACCGGAAGCGCGTGATCTGGAGCGCCACGGATCTGAAGCTCGCGGCGGAGTGCGAATTCGCCTGGGCGCGCTCGGTCGATGCGAAGCTCGGGCGGGTCGAACCGGTCGAGGATCCGGAGGACGCCACGCTCGCCCGCGCCGCGGCGATGGGCGACGCGCACGAGCTCGTCGTGCTGGGCGACTACATCGCGGAGGACGGGCGATCGGTCGACGGAGGGCCGGGCGTGATCGAGCTGCCGAAGGTGTCCTCGACCGACGCCGAGGCGCTCGCCGGCGTCGTCGCGGACACGCTGCATGCGCTGCGATCCGAGGCGACGGTGGTGTACCAGGCCGCGTTCTCCACGCCCGAGTTCGTCGGGTTCGCCGACTTCCTGCGACGCGACTCCGACGGCCGGTGGCGCGTGCAGGACTCCAAACTCGCCCGCACGGCCCGGGTCACGGCTCTCATGCAGCTGGCGGCATACGTCGACCAGCTCGATCGGCTCGACATTCCGCGCTCCGACGAGGTGGATCTGATCCTCGGCGACCGGAGCATCTCGACGCACGCTGTGAGCGACCTGCTGCCGCTCTTCCACGTGCGACGAGCCCGCCTGCGCGCTCTCATCGCCGACCGCCGCATCGACGAGGGCGCTGCCGGTGCTCCGCTCGCCTGGGGCGATGACCGCGGTGACCTTCAGATCGTCGCGTGCGGACGCTGCGCCACCTGCGAGGTCGAGGTCGTGTCCCACCGCGACCTGCTGCTCGTCGCGCGTATGAGGCCGGTGCAGCGGGCGCGCCTCCGCGTCGCGGGGATCCAGACGATCGACGACCTCGCGGCCGCGGCTCATGCCCCGGAGGGCATGAGCGCGGACACGTTCGAGGCGCTGCGCGCGCAGGCGCGGCTGCAGCTCACCGCGATGGCCGAGGAGGCAGTCGCTGCGGCGGAGCTCGTTGCTGCTGAGGTCGGCGCGGCTGAGGTCGGGGCGGCGGGGAACAACGGGGCGGATGGCGGCGGGGAGGGGGACGGGGCGGCACATCCGGTGCCGCCGTTCGAGGTGGTCTCCGCCGCCGCGATCGGCATGATGCCGCGTCCCAGTCGCGGTGACCTGTTCTTCGATTTCGAGGGGGATCCGCTCTATACCGAGCCGGGCGAGGCCCAGCCCCAGGAGAACAAGCGATGGGGGCTCGACTACCTGTTCGGCTGGGTCGACGACGCCGAGCAGTACTCCGCGCTCTGGGCGCACGACTTCGCAGCCGAGAAGCAAGCGCTCCTCGACTTCCTCGATTTCGTCGCCGCACGCCGGGCGGCGCACCCCGACATGCACATCTACCACTACGCGCCCTACGAGACCTCGCACCTGCAGAACATGGCGGAGCGCTACGGCGTGGGCGAGGCCGAGGTCGACCGGCTGCTCCGGGAGGGTGTGTTCGTCGACCTGTACCCGCTGGTGCTGCGGACGGTGCGGATCGGATCTCGGTCGTACTCGATCAAGAAGCTCGAGCCGCTCTACATGGGCGCCGAGGTGCGCACGAGCGATGTGCAGAAGGGCGATGATTCGATCGTCCAGTACGTGCAGGCACGAGGCCTCGCCGCCTCGGGGCGCACGGCCGAGGCGGACGGGATCCTCGCCGACCTCGCGGACTACAACCGCTACGACTGCGTCTCGACCCGCCGCCTGCGCAACTGGCTCGTCGGCCTCGCGCGCGAGGCGGGCGTGCTGCCGGCCCCGCCGGACGAGCCGGAGACCCGCGCCTATGAACCAGCGCCGCTCTCGCTCGCGCTCCAGGCGGAGGGGCAGCGCGTGCAGGCGGAGGGCGGAGACGGCCAGACCTACCGCGTAGCGGCCGCCGCGATCGACTACTTCCCGCGCGAGGCGAAGAGCTTCTGGATCTCGCACTTCCAGCGCCTGCGCGAGCCCGTGACGCTGTGGGAGTCCACGCGCGACGTGCTGCGGGTGGACCCCGGCCGCTCGGCGGTCGCGCAGGACTGGGGACAGGAGGAGGGCGCCCGTGCGGTCACGCGCCTCGTCGACCTGCACGGCGAGGTCGCGCCCGGCAGCACCCTGAACGCCGGAGGCAGTCCGTTCGCGCTGTACGAGGCCCCCGCGCCGTTCTTCGGCGAGTTCCCCGCACGCGTGATCCACGTGCCGCACGAGGTCGAGGTCGTCGAGGTGCTCGACGACGGGTACCGGATCCGCGAACGCTCGATCGGCGGGCAGACCTGGGACGAGATGCCGCTCGCGCTCACCCCGGCTACGCCGCCCCGCGTGAACTCCCTGCAGGGAGCGATCGAGGAGTGGGCCGGATCCGTGCTGTCGGCGTCGCCGGAGTTCCCCCGGGATCCGGCCACCGATGTGCTGCGCAGGATCGTCCCTCGCACGGTCTCCGGCGGGCCGCTGCCCGTCATGGAGACGGGGCCGGACGGGCACCCCGGTGGCAGCGCCGATGCCGCCGACGTGATCGTGCGGGGCGTGCTCGACCTCGATCGCAGCTACCTCGCGGTGCAGGGCCCTCCCGGCACGGGCAAGACCTACACGGCCTCCCACGTGATCGCCCGACTCGTGAACGACCACGGATACCGGATCGGCGTGGTCGCGCAGTCGCATGCGATCGTGGAGAACCTGCTCGAGCGGGTGGTCGCGGCCGGAGTTCCTTCGGAGCAGGTGGCGAAGGCGCCGAAGGATCCGCACGGGTCGGAGCCCGTCTTCACCGTGATCCGCAAGGACGGGATGGCCGGGTACCTCGCCGAGCAGGGCAGCGCGGGTCGCGGCTGCGTGGTCGGCGGCACCGCCTGGGACTTCTCCAGCACCCGGCGCGTGYAGCGCGGCGAGCTCGACCTGCTCGTGATCGACGAGGCGGGGCAGTTCTCGCTCGCCTCCACGATCGCCGTCGCAGTCTCCGCGCAGCGCCTGCTGCTGCTCGGCGACCCGCAGCAGCTGCCGCAGGTCAGCCAGGGCACGCACCCCGAACCCGTGAACACCTCGGCGCTCGGCTGGGTCATGCATGAGAAGGCGGTGATCGATCCGGCGCACGGAGCCTTCCTCGCCCGCTCCTGGCGGATGCATCCAGACGTCGCGGCGCCGGTCTCGCAGCTCGCCTACGCGGGTGCGCTCGCCTCCGCGCCCGGCACGGAGCAGCGCGTGATCGACGGCGTCGAGCCGGGGCTGCACGTGCGACCGATCCGGCACCGCGGCAACGCCACGCAGTCCCCCGAGGAGGCCGCGGAGGTCGTCCGCATCGTCCGCACCCTGATCGGGCGCGAGTACACCGACGGCATGGAGAGCGCGCCGCCGCGGGCTCTCGAGCAGGCGGACGTCATCGTCGTCGCGCCGTACAACGCTCAGAAGCAGCTGATCCTCGATGCGCTCGCCGAGGCCGATCTCGGCAATGTCGCCGTGGGCACAGTAGACAACTTCCAGGGCAGGGAGGCCGTGGTCTCGATCACGTCGCTCGCCGCATCGAGCGGGCGGGACGCGCCGCGTGGACCCGAGTTCCTGCTGCTGCAGAACCGGCTCAACGTGGCGATCTCACGGGCCAAGGTCGCCGCCTACCTCGTGCACTCGCCGGCTCTGCTGGACGACCTGCCGTGGACGCCCGAGGGCGTCGCCCGGCTCAGCGCGTTCGCGCACCTCGTCGGCGCCGATCGGGATGGGGCGGATCCGTATTCCGTGGCCGGTATCACCGAGCGAGTGAGCGACGAACGGGAGCACATCCATGCACACTGAGGCGGAGATCCTGAAGGCGTCCGCGACCTGGGTCTGGTTCCCGCGCGACAGTGAGAGTGAGCGGGAGCACTTGCAACTGGTGCGGTATCCCGCGCGCTTCGGCGGCGGCGTGCGTGCCTCGGTGATCGACTCGAACCTCGACGCGGTCGGAGTCGTGGATCATGCGATCGGCCGCACCAGGGACTGGGGCGAGCGGAAGCTGGTGTTCTGGGTCGGCGCGGCTGATTCCCCGCACGTCGAGGACGAGCTGCGCCGCCGTGGCGCGGTGCACGACGACACTGTGACGGTCTTTGCGCGGGCGATTCCTGGGGATCCGATCCCTGTGCCGGAGGGGATCGCGGCCGAAACCGTGCGCACGCTCGACCAGGTACGCGATGTCGATGCGGTCAGTGTGCCGGTGTGGGTGCAGCAACCGCTCGACGAGGAGGGGCTGACAGCGCAGCTCGACGAGGTCGTCACGGACGCCGGGTCCGGGACCGGGTTCCGCGCGCTCGCCCGCATCGACGGACAGGCCGTCAGCACGGGCGGATGCACACTCGTGGACGGCTTCCTCAGGCTGTGGGGCGCGGCGACGCTTCCCGAGTTCCGGGGCCGGGGCGCCTACCGCGCGGTTCTCGCCGAGCGGCTGCGCATCGGCGGAGAGCGCGGTGCGACTACCGCGCTCGTCAAGGGCAGGGTCGAGACGTCGGCCCCGATCCTCGCGCGCTGCGGCTTCGACGCGTACGGCGAGGATCGTTCCTACGTGCTCGAGATCTAGGCCGGCACGACCTCAGCCGGGGCAGACTTCAGACCGGGGCGGACTTCAGACCGCGCCGACTCAGACCGTGCCGTACAGGCGGTCGCCGGCGTCGCCGAGGCCGGGCACGATGTAGCCCTTCTCGTTCAGGCGCTCGTCGAGTGCACCGAGGACGAGAGTGACGTTGCGGTCGCCCACGAGGCGCTCGATCGCCGCCACGCCTTCGGGCGTGCCGAGCAGGCAGATCGCGGTCACGTCGTCGGCGCCGCGGTTGAAGAGGAACTGGATCGCGGCCGCGAGGGAACCACCGGTCGCGAGCATCGGGTCGATCGCGAAGCACTGACGTCCGCTGAGATCGTCCGGCAGACGTTCCGCGTAGGTCGTCGGCTCGAAGGTCTCCTCGTCGCGGACCATGCCGAGGAATCCGACCTCGGCCGTGGGCAGCAGCTTGACGAGGCCCTCGAGCATGCCGAGACCGGCACGCAGGATCGGGACGACGATCGGCCGCGGCTCGGAGATCTTCACGCCCATGGTCGTGGTGACCGGGGTGGTGATCTCGATCGGGCTCACCCGCACGTTGCGCGTCGCCTCATAGGCGAGAAGCGTCACGAGCTCCTCGGTGAGCTGGCGGAACACCGGCGACGGGGTGCGCACATCGCGCAGCACCGACAGCTTGTGGGTGATGAGAGGGTGGTCGGCGACGTGCACACGCATAGGTACAGGCTACTTCGCCCGGCGGTGGTGCGCTGCGCGGATTCTCGGCGGAGGGAGAGCGCCGCCGGGACGCGCCGTCCGGACCGCAACCCGGAACGCGCAGCCCGGGCGTGTGCTCCGATCGTGCGCGGGCGCGCGACGCGACGGCACGCGGGAGCGTCACAGCGTCGTGCCGGCGAGGAAGTGCCAGCCCAGCCACCACCAGACGACGACCACGGCGATGCGCACGGCGCGATCATCGAGCAGCCGATCGAACAGCGCGGTGACGGTCGCGTCCGGATCCGCGTGCCGGATCCGCCACGTCGCCAGCGCGAGCAGAGTCGTGCACAGGCCGAAGTAGGCGATGCTGAGGAGCGTCATGGGCGTGGTCCTCTCCGCAGCAGGAAGATGCCGCCGGCCAGCCAGGCCGCCGTGAACAGGAGCCTGCCCGGCGCGCCGTCGAGCAGCGGGTCGACCAGGTCGCTGAGCGCGTACGAGGGCGCATCCGGGTGGATCTCCCCGAGGATGAACTGCGCGAGCTCCCACAGACAACCGGCGACCACGAGCCCGCTCCACACCCAGGCCAGCCTCCGTAGGCCGGGCGCCCATGGTCGCGGTCCTGCGGGCGTGCCGGACCACGCCAGCGCCAGGGCGGCGATCCCGATCACGGCCACCGCGGAGACCATGCCGCCGCCGTGGCGGGGGAGCACGCACACGACGAGTCCTGCGAGCGCCGCCACTGCCACGATTACCCGCAGCGTCACGCGGCGTGCGGTGACGGGTGGCGTCCACCGGGCTGCGACGACGAGCAGGGCCGCGCCGAAGAACACGACCGTGTCGAACCACTGCGCGCGCACGACCTGGACGATGCCGATCAGCAGCAGCACTGTGACCCAGCACAGGACTGGCCAGGGTAGCGCGCGTGACCGGCGGCCGGCCGCACCTGCATTCGCATCCGGTTGAGCGCCCATGACACCCCTGATCCGCATGCTACTCACGCGACGCGGGGGAACGGCACTCACGCGGCGCGGGGGGAACAGCGAGGTCCGGTCCCGCGGCCGGGGCGACGCGGAGCCGCCCTCCGGCTAGGCTCGACCGTCGGGAGGACAGGTGGACGCAGCACGACCCGTCACGGACGACACGGCGATGGATCGCGCACTCGTCCTCGCCGCCGTGGCCGCCGCCGCGGACGAGATCCCGGTCGGCGCGGTCGTGCTCGACGCCGAGGGACGGATCCTCGCGGAGGGGCGCAACAACCGCGAGGAGACGGCGGATCCGACCGGCCATGCCGAGATCGTCGCCCTGCGCGCGGCCGCCGCGGCGCAGGGATCCTGGAACCTCACCGGCTGCACCCTCGTCGTCACGATGGAGCCGTGCGTCATGTGCGCGGGGGCGATCCTGCAGTCCCGTGTGGCGCGCGTCGTGTTCGGCGCCTGGGACGACAAGGCAGGGGCCGCCGGCTCCCTCTACGACGTGCTGCGCGATCGCCGGCTGCCCTACCGCGCCGAGGTCGTCGGCGGCGTCCGCGAGGGCGAAGCCGTGGAGCAGCTGCGAGCGTTCTTCGCCGAGCGACGCTGATCCCAGCCCAGCCCAGCCCAGCCCAGCCCAGCCCCCGACCCGGCCCGGGCGCGGTCGGTCAGTCCCTGGGGCGGCGCGACGCGAGCCGGGCCAGGCGCTGCACCGCGAACAGATACGCCTGGGCTCGCGGATCGAAGTACCCGGGGTGCCGTTCGCCGTGCTCGTCGACCTCGGTCTGCGACGCGTGCCCGTCGGTCGCCTCGCCCTGCTCGCCGCCCGAGCCCGGGATGGGGCCGCCGTCGGACTCGTAGACGATCGTGCCCACGATGTCGCGGGGATCGACCGGGTGCGCGCCGAAACGACCCAGGGGAGCGGTCACGTCGCTCGAGGCCTCCGTGGCGTAGAACGAGAACGCGCGCTTCGAGATCGCCTCCTCCACCGCGTCGGCGGCCATGTGCGTCATCCCGGCCGAGGCGATCGAGAACGCCATCGAGATCGGGCCTGCGCCGTCCATGAGCACGAGCTCGCCGAACAGCGTCGACGAATACGAGTAGGCGAGCACCGCGATGCGCGCCTGTGGATGCCCGTGGCGGATGCGCACCAGATCGCCCGCCAGCCGCGCGGCCCCTACGGTCGCATGCTTGGTCGCGAGCGCCGACAGGTGGGTCCCGGAGTCGTAGCCGAACCACGCCACGGTCGCGATGCGGACGGATCCGCCGCGCAGCGCGCTGGCTCGGATCGTGTCGGCGCACAGCCGCTGTGCGATGCCGGCCCAGCCCCGGAACTCGGCGAGATCCGTGTCGATGCCGTGCAGCACGACCACGATCAGCTCGGCCGCATCGAACTCGCCGAACGACACGGCGGCGCGGGGCTCGTCGCCCTCGAAGAACAGCGAGATCAGCCGCGCCTGCGCGTCGGCGTGCAGGACGTCCTGGACGTTCTGCAGTTTCTGTCGCGCGTCCGCGGACAGTGTGGAGTCGGCGAGCGCCTCGGCGAGCGGATCGACCACGTCGGCTCCGCGCCGGTCAGTCGGCCGAACGCAGCACGAACGTGTCGGTGGGCGGGGAGGGATCCAGGGCGGGCCGGTAGATGTCGGGCTCGAGGTAGATCACCCGCGCCGCGGGCACGGCCTCGCGGATCCGGATCTCGATCGCGTCGATGTCATCCGCGGCCGCGCGCACCGTCTTGTCCGAAGTGAGCGCGATCTTCGCGGCGACGAGCAGCTCGTCGGGACCGAGGTACAGGGTCTTGATGTGGATGAGCTTCTCGACCTCGTCACCAGCCAGGATCGCGTCGACGATCCGGTCGTAGTCGGCCTCGTTCGCACCTTCGCCGACCAGCAGGCTCTTGGTCTCGATCCCCAGCACGACCGCGATGAGCACGAGGAGCAGACCGATCATGAGCGTGCCGAGGGCATCGAACACCGGGTTGTGGGTGATCAGGGTGAGGCCGACACCGAGGAGTGCGAAGAGGAGGCCGGCGAGAGCCCCGGTGTCCTCCAGCAGCACGACGGGGAGCTCTGGCGCCTTGGCGCGACGGATGAACGACACCCACGACTGCCCCTTGGGGCGCACGTGGTTGCTCTCCTTGATCGCGGTCCGCAGCGAGAACGACTCCAGCGCGATCGAGATCAGGAGCACCGCGAGCGGCAGCCACCACCAGGTCCTGTCGAGTTCGTGCGGCTCGATGAGCTTCTGCACGCCCTCGTAGATCGCGAACAGGCCGCCGACGGAGAACAGGATGATCGACACGACGAACGCGTAGACGAAGCGCTCGCGGCCGTAGCCGAAGGGATGCTCGCGATCCGCGCGGCGCTGGGCCTTGCGGCCGCCGAGCATGAGCAGCAGCTGATTTCCGGAGTCGGCGATCGAGTGGATCGCCTCGGCGAGCATCGAGGCGGATCCGGAGAGCAGCCAGGCCACGAGCTTCGCGAGCGCGATGCCCAGGTTCGCGAGGAACGCCGCCAGGATCGCCTTGCCGCCACCGGATGCACTCATGCCACGAGTCTATGTCGGCCGACGGCGCTCATGACGGCCCCGGCGCCGCTCAGGACGGCATGACGGCCCCGACGACGCTCAGCACGGCCCCGATCGCGGCGCGCACGGTCAGCGCAGGATCCGAGCGCGTCACGAGGCCTGCTCGTAGGATGGCCGCATGGTCGATGCACTCCCCTCTGTCGCGTTCCTCGGTGCCGGTTCGATGGGAGGCGCGATCCTGCGCGGCCTGGTCGCGAGCGCGATCCCGGTCGACGGCGGCATCACCGCCACCAATCGCACGGCGGCGCGCGCCGCCGAACTCGAGGGCCTGTCCGGCGTGCGCTCGATCGCGCTCGAGCAGCAGCCCGACGGCAACGACGTGGCGGCCGGCGCACGCATCGTCGTCGTCGGCGTGAAGCCGGCGATGGTGCCGGATCTGCTCGACGAGATCGCCCCGCATCTGCGCGAGGACGCGATCGTCGTGAGCATCGCGGCGGGCGTCACCCTCGCCACCTTCGCCGCGCACCTCCCTGCGGGCACGAGCGTGCTCCGGTCCATGCCGAACACGCCCGCGACCGTGGGGCGTGCCGTCACCGGGCTCGCCGCGGCCGCCGACGTCACCGACGAGGAGCGCGCGCTCGTGCGCCGGCTGTTCGAGACGGTCGGATCCGTGATCGAGGTCGCGGAGGAGCAGATCGATCCGCTCTCCACGATCTCCGGATCCGGTCCCGCCTACGTCTTCCTGCTCATCGAGGAGTTCACCAAGGCCGCGATGGGCAAGGGGTTCGCCGAGCCGGAGGCGCGTCTCATGGCCGAGCAGACCTTCATCGGCGCGACCGCGCTGCTGGAGGCGTCGGGCGAGGACCCGGCCGAGCTGCGCCGCCGTGTGACGAGCCCCAAGGGCACCACCGAGCGCGCGGTCGCCGTGCTGCAGGAAGCGGACCTGGACGGCCTGTTCGCCCGGGCCACCGACGCCGCGCTCGCTCGGGCGCGCGAACTCGCCGCCGGGGCCTGAGCCGCGAGAAACCAGATCCCGCATGAGACCTCCCCGCAGAACGTGGGTCTCGTGCGGAAAGTGGTTTCTCGCGGGGGCGAAACGGGTCACGCCTCGCTGGCGACCTCGGCGAGCACCTCGGGCCAGCGCCGCTCCAGGATCCGTCCGCCCAGCGCCGCACCGCCCCACACGGCGAGCCCGCCGCACAGAACGCCGAACGCGAGGCTCAGCCAGCCGAGCCACGGCGTCCAGATCGCGGCGATCGCGAGGCCGAACGCGGGCCCTCCGATCACGAGGCTCAGCGGTGTGATGATCATCATCGCGACCATCGACTGCACGCCGCCGGAGGATCCGCGACCGAACGGATTCGCCTCCGGAGCGGGCGCGCGGCCGGGCAGGAACGCACCCACCCAGACCCCGAGGCCGGCTGCCGCCGCACTCAGGCCCAAGGCCGCGCCGAGGCTGGCCGGGAGGAGGTCGATCCGCCCCGCGAGCACGCTCGCCGCGACGCACAACACGATCGTCACGGGCACCGCGATGATCCCGAATCCGAGCAGACGGCCGGCGCGGTCGGCCCTTCCCGGCACCCCTGTGTGGATGTGCAGGGCGATCGCGTCGTTGTCGTAGGCGATGCCCAGCTGCAGGATCGTGCCGACCAGCAGCGCGTTGATCGCCGGAATGAGGCTCGCGGCAGGGCCCAGCGCGAACGAGCCGTCCCCGCGTCCGTTCATCAGGGTGAGCCCGATCAGCAGTGCGGGCAGCAGCACCATCATCACGGTGTTGATCACCTGCCGAGGGTCGCGCGTGGCGTAGCGCAGCGTGCGGGCGGCGATCGCCCCGACCGGGGTGGCGGGGAGAGCGCGATCGAGCAGTCCGCCCGAGCGCACGCGTCCGCCGCCGCGGCTCTGGATCGGCGCGACCAGGCGTGCGGCGAGCAGCCCTCGCGCGGCGAACCACAGGGCCGCCGCCGTCGCGAGCGCGATGAGCAGACGCAGTCCCGCCGCGAGCAGATCGCCCTGGGCGAGCGCTGCAGGGACGCCGAACACGGCGCCGAGCGGCGTCCATCCGGCGGCGTCGGCGATCGCCGGCAGGACCGCCGTGGGATCCGAGAGCCGCGCGAACGCGCGTACGAGCACGTTGATCAGCAGGCCGGAGCAGGCGACGAGCAGCACGCCGAGCGTGATCACCAGGTCGCGCGTGCGTCGTCCGGCCAGCCACCCGGCGAGCACGCCGCTGACCACCCGGGCGCCGAGCACGCACGTCGCGAGCGCGAGCGGGATCAGGACCACGGCGGCCACGAGCGCGAGCGGACTCACCGACCACCCCACGAGCATGAGCAGCAGCGCCACGGTCGTGCCGATGCCGCCGATCGTGGTGGCGCCCGCGACGACCAGCCCCGGCAGCATCGCTCGTGCGGTGACAGGCAGCAGGGCGAAGCGCTCAGGGGCGAGCGAGTCGTCGACGCTCACCACGATCGAGCCGGCCCACCACACCAGCACCATGCCGGCGCCGACCAGCACCAGCGTGCGCACGGCCGCGTCGGGCGCGGCGATCCGCAGCGCCACGAGGCCGGCGGCCAGGGCGGTCAGCAGGCCGAGGGCGATCATCCCCGAGATGATCAGGGACACGATCATCCACGGGTTGCGTCCGAGCTGGTGGCCGAGCTGGCGCCAGCGCAGGCTTACGAGGAGCGCAACCATGCGAGCGTCTCCGATCCGAGCTCGTGCGCGCCGACCAGGGACAGGAAGCGCTGCTGCAGAGTCTCGCCCGCACGCACCTCGTCGAGGGTGCCGTTCGCGAGAAGGCGCCCCTCGGCGACGATCGCGACGCGGTCGCAGAGAGACTCGACGAGCTCCATGACGTGGCTGGACAGCACGACGGTGCCGCCGCCGGAGACGAACGCCCGCAGGATCTGCCGGATCGTTTCGCCGGAGACGGGATCCACGGCCTCGAGCGGCTCGTCCAGGATGAGCAGGCGCGGCGCGTGGATGAGCGCGCACGCGAGGCCGATCTTCTTGCGCATGCCCGCGGAGTAGTCCACCACCAGCGTGCTGCCGGCGTCGGCGAGGCCCAGCGCCTCGAGCAGCTCGCCGGAGCGGCCGACGACCTCGGCCTCCGTCATGCCGCGCAGCAGCCCGGTGTACCGCAGCAGCTCGGCGCCGGTGAGGCGGTCGAGCATGCGCACGCCGTCCGGCAGCACGCCCATGCGGCCCTTCGCCGCGGCCGGATCCTGCCACACGTCCGCGCCGAGCACCCGGGCGGTGCCGGCGTCGGGGCGCAGCAGGCCCGTGGTCATCGCGAGGGTCGTGGTCTTGCCTGCGCCGTTGGGGCCGAGCAGGCCGAGCATGGATCCGGCGGGGACGTCGAGCCAGAGGTCGTCAACGGCGACCTTCTGCCCGAACTGCTTGCGAAGGCCCTGAAGGGAGAGCACCGGCGGCGCGGCCGCGAAGGGCGCTGTGAGGTCGGTCATGCCTCCATCCGACCACGCCCCGCCACGGCACGCATCCCTCGCGAGGCGGATATCCCCACCCCCGCCCCCGCCCCGCGCCGATGCGAGAAACCACTTTCAGCATGAGACCTACCCGCAGAAGGCGGGTCTCATGCGGGATCTGGTTTCTCGCGAGGGGATCCCGACGGTCAGCGATCCAGCGAGGAGAACCGCTCGATGTCGCTGTTCGTGCCCGACACGATGATGAGGTCGTGGTTCGTGACCACGGTGTCGGCCTCGGCGTAGCGGAACGGCTTGCCGGGGCTCTTCACTCCCACCACCGTCACGTTGTACTTGCTGCGCACCCCGGACTGGTTCAGGCCCACGCCGCGGATGAACTTCGGCGGGTACATCTTGGCCAGCACGAAGTCGTCGTCGAAGCGGATGAAGTCCAGCATGCGGCCGCTCACGAGGTGCGCGACCCGCTCGCCGGCTTCGCGCTCGGGGTAGACCACGTGGTTCGCGCCCACCCTGGCGAGGATCTTGCCGTGCGACTGGGATACGGCCTTCGCCCAGATCTGCGGCACCTTGAGGTCGACCAGGTTCGCCGTGATGAGCACCGACGCCTCGATCGAGGAACCCACCGCGACGACGGCGACCTGGAAGTCCTGCGCGCCGATCTGGCGCAGCGCGTCGATGTTACGGGTGTCGGCCTGGGCGGCGTGCGTGACCCGCTCCGACCACTTCTGCACCAGCTCGAGGTTGGTGTCGATCGCGAGCACCTCGCGGTCGAGGCGGTCCAGTTCTCCGGCGCAGGCGGCGCCGAAGCGGCCCAGCCCGATCACGAGCACCGGGGCGTCGTTGCGCAGCACTTCAACCATGCCGCCCACTTTACTGTCCGTCGCGGAGACCGCCCGGTCAGCCGCGACCGCGGCCCGGTCAGCCGACGATCGGCCGCTCGACCGGGAGCGAGTACAACTGGGTGCGGGACGTCGCGGCCACGGCCGCGGCGAGCGTGACCGTGCCGACGCGCCCCATGAAGATCGTGGCGGCGAGGATGTAGGTCGCCGTGTCGGGAAGCCTCTCCGTGACGCCGGTCGAGAGACCGACGGTGCCGAAGGCCGAGACCACGTCGAAGAGCACCTCGTCCACGGAGAACTTCGTGAGCTGGCTGATCGCGATCGTGGAGAGCGCGACGGTGGTGGCGCCCCAGGCGACGACGCTGAGCGCGACGCGCTGCACGTCCGAGGGGATCCGGCGGCCGAACGCCTGCACGGACGGGCGTCCCTTGGCTTCGCTGATCACGGCGAGGGCGAGCACGGCGAGTGTGGTGACCTTGATGCCGCCGGCTGTGGACGCGGAGCCGCCGCCCACGAACATGAGCATGGACGCGGCGAGCATCGAGGATCCGTTGAGATCTCCCATGTTCACGACGCTGAAGCCGCCGGAGCGCGTCATGGCGGACAGGAAGAACGCCTGGAAGGTCGTGTCTCCGGCGTCCATGGATCCGAAGGTCTTCGGATTGTCGAACTCGAGCAGGAGGAACACGGCGGCGCCGACCACGAACAGCACGATCGTGGTGAGCACGGTCAGCTTGGCGTGCAGCGACCAGCGGCGCACATGCCAGCGCTGCCGGGCGAGCGTGTAGATGACGGGGAAGCCGAGGCTCCCCAGGAACACGCCCAGCATGAGCACGCTGAGCACGTAGTAGTTCTGCGCGAACGGCGCGAGGCCCCCGGGATTCGGGGTGAACCCGGTGTTCGTGAACGCCATGGCCGCGTAGAACGGGGCCTCCCACAGGGCGGTGACGGGATCCACCCCTGCCGTCAGCAGTGCCGGGTAGAGCAGCACGATGAGACCCGCCTCGATCGCGAACGCCGAGATCGCCACCGTGCGCAGCAGGGATCCGACCTCGCCGAGCCGCACGGTCTGGCTCTCGTTCACGGGGCCGCCGTGTGCGCGCATCGGGTTGGTGTCGCCCGCGGCGATGAGCTTGGCGCGAAGCCCCAGCCGCTTCGAGATCGCGAGGCCCATCACGCTCGCGAGGGTCAGCACGCCGAGGCCGCCGATGTTCACGCCGACGAAGACCACGCCGAGGCCGAAGCCCGACCAGTGCGTCGCCATGTCGACCGTCGACAGCCCTGTGACGCAGATCGTGGAGACGGCCGTGAACAGCGCATCGGCGAGTGGCGTCACCGTGCGGTCGGCGCTGGCGATCGGCAGCGACAGGAGCGCCGTCGTGATCAGGATGAGCGCCGAGAACACCACGATCGCGAATCGCGAAGGGGAGGAGGTGGTCAGGGTCTTGCCCAGACGGACGGTCCTTCTGACGACTTCCGAGAAGGATCGAGGGGCAGTGGTGCGCGCCATGGTCGAGCCCCTCCGATCCTCCGTCCGCCAAGCCTTCGTCATGGTACTCCGCCTCCGGCGCGGCTACTGTGAAGGCATGACCGACATCTTCGACGTGATCGCCGACGGCACGAGACGGGACATCCTTCAGCTCCTGCGCCAGCGGTCCGAAGACGGGGATGCCGGCACGAGCGTGACGCAGATCGTCAGCGAACTCGGGATCAGCCAGCCCACCGTCTCGAAGCACCTGAAGGTGCTGCGCGAGGCCGACCTGGTCACGGTCCGCGAAGACGGCCAGCGCCGGTTCTACAGCATCGAGGCGGCTCCCCTGGAACAGGTCGACGACTGGCTCGTCCCGTTCCTCGCCGACGCCTACGGGGACTCCGCCCCGGACATCTCGGGCCTCATCGGGGTTCCGCCGCTTCCCGACGGCGCCGCGCACGCCGCCGAGGTCGTGGGCCGCGCCGCCGCGAGCGCCAAGCACGTGGTGCAGACGGCGCTCAAGCGCCTCGGGGCCTGAACGCCGCCTGCACGCACATCCCGGTGGGCAGCCGGATCCGGCTCAGCGTCGCGCCCGGCCGAAGAGCCAGCGGCCCCACAGCACCGAGATCGCGAGGATGACCGCGCACCAGCCCAGCGCCCAGAACGGCTGAGCGTGCAGGGGCGTGCCCATGAGCAGGCCGCGGATCGTCTCGATGATCGGCGTGATGGGCTGGTTCTCGGCCACCCGCTGCAGCCAGGTCGGCATCGTGTGCACGGGAACGAAAGCGCTGGACAGGTAGGGCACGAACATGAGGATGAACCCGTACCCCGCCGCCGCCTCCGGGCTGCCTGCGGCGAGGCCGATCGCGGCGTAGAGGTACGTGATCACGAGGATGTAGACGGCGATCACGCCGAAAGCGGCCAGCCATTGCGCCGGGCCGGCGCTCGGACGGAAGCCGAGCAGCAGCGCGACGCCGAACACGACGGCGGTGGACACCAGGTTGCGTGCGAGGCTCGCGACGACGTGTCCGGTGAGCACGGATCCCGGTCGCAGCGGCATCGTGCGGATGCGGTCGATGATCCCGGTGGACATGTCGCGGGAGACGTACGTCGCGGTCGACGCGGCGCCGAAGCCGGCGCAGAGCAGGATGATCCCCGGCACGACGTAGTCGACGTAGCTGCCGTCGTCCTCGATCGCGCCGCCGAACACGAAGGTGAACAGCAGCATGAGCGTGACCGGCAGCATGATCGACATCGACAGGGTCTCGCCGTCGCGCAGGGACAGGATGAGGCTGCGGCGGACGAACACGCGTTCGGCGGCGAAACCGCGCAGACGCGGGCGGATCCCGGACAGGGGCGACGGGATCGGCGCGAGCGCGCCCCGGGTGGCGGAGGGCGCAGCGGCGGAGGACAGGGCGGTCATGCGAACTCCCGGAGGGTCGTGCGATCGGCGTCGCCGGTCGCGGTGAGGGTGAGGAAGACGTCGTCGAGCGTGGGCTGGCGCAGCTGCACGCGCGCCGCCGGATGCGCGGCTTCGAGCTCGTCCAGCGCGCGCCGGATGCCGTCGATCGAGCCGTCCGTCGCGACCTCCGCGAGGGAGGATCCGTCTGCGCCCTCGGCGACCAGCACGTCGCTGCCGAACTGCGCCTTGAGCGCGGCCGCGGTTCCGGTGCGGACGATGCGGCCCTCGTGCAGCACCGCGATGCGATCCGCGAGCTGATCGGCCTCCTCCAGGTACTGGGTGGTGAGGAAGACCGTGGTGCCCGCGTCGGCGAGGCCCCGGATGACCGCCCAGAGGTCCAGGCGGCTGCGGGGATCCACGCCCGTCGTCGGCTCGTCGAGGAAGAGCACCTGCGGCGTGACGACGAAGCTCAGGGCGAGGTCGAGACGGCGGCGCATGCCGCCGGAGTAGGTCTTGACCTTGCGCCCCGCCGCATCGGCGAGCGCGAACTGCGCGAGCAGCTCGTCCGCACGGCGGCGGGCGGCACGCGGGGAGAGGCCGGAGAGCCGGCTGAGCATCACCAGGTTCTCCACCCCGGTGAGCGCGTCGTCGACCGCGGCGGACTGTCCGGTGAGCGAGATCCGCTGCCGCACGCCCTCGGGATCGCGGCGCACGTCGCATCCGGCGACGACCGCGGTGCCGGCGTCGGCACGGGTGAGGGTGGTGAGGATCGAGATGGTGGTGGTCTTGCCGGCGCCGTTGGATCCGAGCAGGGCGACGATCTCGCCCTGCTCGGCCCTGAGATCGACGCCGCGCAGGACGGGGGTGCCGCGGTACTGCTTGGTGAGTCCTGCGACTTCGATGGCCGTGGTCATCGCCGTTCCTTTCTGTGTATGGATGAAACTGTTTATGACCGTAACACACTGTTTACAACATAAACAGTCTTATCCTGGAGTCATGACCGAAGAGCCGGATCCGATCGACCTGCCCGACCTGCCGCGCGGCATCGCGCTGGCCTGGGGCATGGCGGCCAGTCCTCAGCGCGGGCCGAAGCGCGAGATGAGCGTGGAGCGCATCGTCGAGGCCGCCGTCGATCTCGCCGATCGCGAGGGCCTCGGCGCCGTGTCGATGGCGGCTGTGGCCAAGGCGCTGGGCTTCACTCCGATGTCGCTCTACCGCTACGTCACAGCGAAGGACGACCTGCTGCTGCTCATGCAGGAGGAGGCGACGGGGCTGCCCCCGCTCCCCGAAGGAGCGGCGGGAGGATGGCGGAGCGAGGCGGAGCGGCTCTATCGTGCGCACGTCGACGTCTACCTGCGTCATCCCTGGCTGCTCAGCCTCCCCATCAACGGCACGCCGGCGACACCGAGCACGGCGGCGTGGATGGACGCCTACCTCGCGGCATTCGCCGGCACCGCCCTCGATTCCGACGACCAGATGGCCGCGATGCTCGCGATCATGGGGCAGGCGCGCTGGTTCGGCACCGTCGCCGCCGGGTACGCCGATGCCGCGCGGGCCGACGGGCTCACGGTCGCCCAGGTGGGCGAGCGCGAGTCCGCCCTGTTCTCCGCGCTCATCGACGGCGACGCCTACCCGTACACCCGTGCGGCGCTCGACGCCGGAGCGATGGACGGCGATCGGGATCCGATGCTGTTCGGCATCGTGCGGCTGCTCGACGGGATCGGCGTCTATGTCGATCGCGCCGCCGCGGGCGCCCTGCACGGCGACCCGCTCCCGCCCGCCGTCGTGCCCGATGCTCCCGCGCTCGCCGCAGACAAGCGGGTGCGCGCCGCGGCGAAGAGCGTGCGCGAGGCGGAGAAGGCGCTGCGCGACGCGGAGAAGGCACTGCGTGCGGCGCAGAAGAACGAGCGCCAGGTGCGCAAGGATGCGGCGGAGCGCATTGCGCGATCCGCCGCGGTCTGAGCATCCTCTGTCACAGCAACCACATGGGTTTACACGTGTCGCCAGCAGCCCCTACAGTTATCGCAACCGACGCGCAAGTCGCGCGACGGAGAGGGGGGTAGATGGGGATGCCCGAACAGCTGCCGGACGTGAAGTTCCTGACCGTCGCCGAAGTGGCGGCGATCATGCGCGTGTCCAAGATGACCGTGTACCGGTTGGTGCATGCGGGGGAACTGCCCGCGATCCGGTTCGGCCGCAGTTATCGCGTGCCGGAATCCGCGGTCACGGCCGTGCTGCACAAGCCGATCGCCGACGCGGGCTGAGCGCCGTGCGGCCGGCGCGGGGCGCCGGATCTCACGCGCGTCGGCGCCGGCGGTACCGTGCGCTAGACTGTTGCGAGGCATTTTCCGTGCCCCGATCCCGGGCGCCGTCCGCGTGCGACGCCCAGCCCCTGACTTAGTGAGGTTTCCGTGGGTTCTGTCATCAAGAAGCGCCGCAAGCGCATGGCGAAGAAGAAGCACCGCAAGCTGCTTCGCAAGACTCGCCACCAGCGCCGCAACAAGAAGTAAGCGGCCGCGCCGAGCGCGCAAGTCACTGAGCGCCCCCGATCTTTCGATCGCCGGGGCGCTTCGTGCATTCTCGGGACGCTCGGCATTTCCGATGCGCTTCGGCTCGGCGCGCCCGGGAGCCCGGCGTCTGGAAGAATCGGATCCATGAAGACGATCACCGTCGCCCAGCTGGCCGAGCGCACCGAGACGCCTCTCATCGACGTGCGCGAGAGGAGCGAGTTCGCCTCGGGGCACGTGCCCGGAGCGGTGAACCTGCCGATGTCCGAGATCGGGGACCTGCTGCACGAGCTCCCTGACCAGGCGTTCGACGTGATCTGCCAGCTCGGCGGGCGCTCGGCGCGCGTCGTGGAGGCGCTCGAGGCGCGTGGCTACGATGCCACGAACGTCGAGGGCGGCACGGCCGAATGGATCGCGGAGGGGCGCGCGATCGAGACGCCCGCGTCGTGATCACGCTGACCCTGATCGGCAAGCCCGACTGCCATCTGTGCGACGTCGCCTCCGATGTGGTCGACGCGGTCGTCGCGGAGCTGCCGGATGCACTCGCCGAGGACATGGAGATCACCGAGCTGTCGATCCTCGACGACCCCGCGCTCTACGAGAGGTACTGGGAGAAGATCCCCGTGCTGCTGATCGACGGCGAGATGCACGGGCATTGGCGGATCTCGCCCGATCGGCTCCGCGACGCCCTCGCCGAGAAGGCCGGGGGCGCGAGCGACCGGGAACGAGCCGTAGACGCGGCAGAAGAAGCTGCGGCAGAAGGTACTTCGGCCGGAGAACCTGCGGCCGGAGAACCTGCGGCCGAAGAAGCTGCGGCAGAAGGAGAAGAGCGATGACGCTGCGACACGTGGTGACCTGGAAGATGGCGGCGACCGATCCGGCAGAGCGCGCGGAGCACGCCGCGGGCGTGGCCTCGCGGCTGGAGGGGCTCGTGGGCGTGGTGCCGTCGATCCGTGCCCTCAGCACGGGCGTCAACGCGCTCGCGATCGAGGGCAACTGGGACGTGACGCTGATCGCCGACTTCGATGATGCCGCGGGTCTGGACGCATACCAGGTGCACCCGGCGCATCAGGAGGTCGTGGGCTATGTGCGCTCGGTCTCGGGCGGGCGCTCGGCCGTCGACTTCGAGGTCTGAAGAGCAGGTCGATCCGGCTTCCCTGACGCGTCACGTGAGTCATCGTCTCGGATCTCAGACATTCTGGACGCCCGGAGAGGATCGCGACCCGCGGGATTCCGCGGTGACGGTGTCGCCGAGACCGAACCGAGACAGCGGTGGGTGCCTTCCCGTTACACGGTGGTAACCGCACCGTGTCAAGATTGTCGGCAACCCGCATAGGACGCCCGCGTCCTCGACACAGGAGTCGCACATGGAACGTCGCTCGAAGATCGCCTACGGACTCGCCCTCGCGGCAGCCGCCACTCTCACCCTCGCCGGGTGCTCGACCGGGGCGGCCGCCGACCCGAGCGCGAGTGCCGCCGGTGGCACGGACTACGGCCTGATCACCGCGGGCACGCTCACCGTGTGCTCCGACATCCCCTACAAGCCGTTCGAGTACGAGGAGTCGGCGGGATCCGGCAAGTACACCGGCTTCGACGTCGACCTGCTCACCGCGATCGGCGACAAGCTCGACCTGAAGACGCAGTTCCAGGTCACCAACTTCGACACGCTGCAGTCGGGCGCAGCCCTGCTCGCGGGCCAATGCGACATGGGTGCCTCTGCGATGACGATCACCGACGAGCGCAAGAAGAACATCGACTTCTCCGACGGGTACTACGACTCGCTGCAGTCTCTGCTCGTCAAGACCAGCTCCGGTATCAAGGACATCAACGGCCTCTCCGGCAAGAACGTCGGCGTGCAGCAGGGCACGACCGGCGAGAACTATGCGAAGGAGCACGCCAAGGGCGCCAGCCTCGTGCAGTTCTCCGACGACGGCGTGCTGTGGCCCGCCCTCCAGGGCGGTCAGGTCGACGCGATCCTGCAGGATCTGCCGGTCAACCTCCAGCATGAGAAGGACGACTCGTCCTACAAGGTCGTCGAGACCTACAAGACCGACGAGCAGTACGGCTTCGCTTTTGCGAAGGGCAAGAACGAGACCTTGCGCAAGGCCATCAACGAGCAGCTGAAGGCGCTCAAGGACAACGGCGAGTACAAGAAGATCTACGACAAGTACTTCACTGCGGCGAAGTGACCGGGGCCTGACTCACGCCGATGGCTCTGAAGAAGCGGACCCGCACACGGGTCTACCACTACACCGTCTACGCGGTGATCGTCGCGCTCGTCGCGTGGGCCGCGCTCGCCACGGACTGGCCCACGGTCGCGAAGCAGTTCGCGAATCCCGAGGTCGCGCTGAAGATGCTCCCGGGCATCATCACCGTCGGTCTCAAGAACACGCTGCTGTTCACGATCGAGTCCTTCGCGGGAGGCCTCGCCCTCGCGATCGTGCTGGCATTGATGAAACTCAGCAGCATCCCACCGTTCCGGTGGGCCGCGACCGTGTGGATCGAGTTCTTCCGCGGCATCCCCGCGCTGATGACGATCTTCGGGTTCGCGCTCATGCTGCCGATCGCGCTGCACGTCAAGATCCCGGGCGGCCCGGTGGGAGCCGCGACGCTCGGACTCATCGTGGTGAGCTCCGCCTACATGGCCGAGACAATCCGTGCAGGCGTCCAGGCGGTGCCGAAGGGGCAGACGGAGGCCGCGCGCTCGCTCGGTATGTCGCCGACGAGGACCATGGTCTTCATCGTGATGCCCCAGGGGTTCCGCATCATCATTCCGCCGCTCACGAACGAGTTCGTGCTGCTGCTGAAGGACACGTCGCTCTTCTTCATCGCAGGCGCCACGCCGCTCACCTATGAGCTGACGACGTACGCCCGCAACGGCCTGTCCACCTATGCGAATGCCACGCCGATGGTGATGGCGGCGCTGCTGTACCTGGTCGTGACGATCCCGCTGACGCGGTTGACGGCCTGGCTCGAGCGACGGATGGCGAGGGAACGATGAGCACCGACCTGATCAACCTGAACGCGCCTGCGATCGACATCCAAGGGCTCGTCAAGCACTACGGCGACAACGAGGTGCTCAAGGGCATCGACCTGACCGTGCACGCCGGCGACGTCGTCTGCGTGATCGGCCCCTCGGGATCCGGCAAGTCGACGCTGCTGCGCTCGGTGAACATGCTCGAGGAGCCGACGGGCGGGAAGATCTTCGTGGAGGGGATCGACATCACCGATCCCGACATCGACCTCGACCGCGTGCGCGCGCGCATCGGGATGGTGTTCCAGAGCTTCAACCTGTTCCCGCACATGAGCGTGCTCGGCAACCTGACGATCGCTCAGCGTCAGGTGAAGAAGCGCGGCAAGGCCGAGGCGGAGAAGGTCGCCAAGGCGATGCTGGAGCGTGTGGGCATGGCGCACAAGGCTGACGCCTACCCGAGCCACTTGTCCGGCGGGCAGCAGCAGCGCGTGGCCATCGCGCGGTCGCTGTGCATGAACCCGGACATGATGCTCTTCGACGAGCCCACGTCGGCGCTCGACCCCGAGCTCGTCGGCGAGGTGCTGCAGGTGATGCGGACGCTCGCCGACGAGGGCATGACCATGATGGTGGTCACGCACGAGATGGGCTTCGCCAGGGAGGTCGGCTCCCGCCTGATCTTCATGGACGGCGGGCACATCCTCGAGGAGGGCGACCCCCGTGAGGTGCTCGCGAACCCGCAGCACCAGCGCACGAAGGACTTCCTCGCGCGCGTGCTGTAAGACGCCTGCGACGAAAGGCCACCCCTGAGTCGCGGATCTGTAGCGCAAACCGGTGGCGCCGACCGGAATCCATGAGACGCGCCGGGGACTTATCCGCCCCCGGCGCGTCTCATAGCGTTCTCCGAGCCTGATCGGGGCCCTCGCACCGGTTCCGCCGAGGCGGCACGGAATACGATGGGTCGTCGCCCCGTCCGGAGGCGGGAACGGAGCACGCCCTTCATGCCGCGATGGTTGCTGGAGTTGGACCTCGCCGAGGGACCGGTGCCCTGGATCGTCTGGGGGCTCGCCGCCGCGGGCCTCGTCGCGCTGCTGATCCGACCGCTCCGCCGGCGCTGGATCGTGCGCGCCTCGATCGGCGTGGTCGCCGGTGCGCTCGTGGGCTGGTTCCTCGTGGTGTTCGTCGACGTCGCCGACCTGTTCGGCGTGCCGATGCCCGATGCGGTGAAGTGGTGGACGTCCGGTGGTTTCGCGCTGATCGGGCTGGCGATCGTGAGCCTGTGGGACTCGCGCTGGTGGCGCAAGATCATCGCGATCCTCACCGTGATCGCCTCCGTGCTCTCGATGGGCATCGGCATCAACCAGGCGTTCGCGCTGGACCGCACGCTCGGCGACATCCTCGGCATCAACACGCTGGGGGCGCTGGACGACTTCGCACCGCCGCTGAGCAACCCCGACCCGTCCACGAAGCCCTTGGCCGAGACGTGGACGCCGCCTCAGGGCATGCCGGCGCACGGACGGTTCGGATCGCTGTCCGGTGAGAACGCGCCCACGTCCTCCGCAGGGTTCAAGCCTCGCAAGGCGACCGTCTACCTGCCTCCGGCGGCACTCGTGGCGGATCCGCCGGCCCTTCCCGTCGTGGTCTTGATGATGGGCCTGCCGGGCTATCCCAATCCGCATCCGATGGTGGACGTCATGGACGAGTTCGCCGCGAAGCACGACGGCCTCGCGCCTATCGTGATCATCGCGGACCAGCTCGGTGCAGAGGATCAGAACCCCGGTTGCATCGACTCGGCCGCCTATGGCGGCGTCGAGACGTACTTCAACAAGGACATCCCGGACTGGATCCGCGGGCATCTGCGGGTGCTGCAGGATCCGAAGTACTGGACGATCGCCGGGTACTCGAACGGCGGGGCCTGCGCGTTCATCTACGGCGCCAGGCATCCCGGCATCTGGGGGAACATCGCCACCGCGTCCGGTGAGCCCTGGGCGGGCTTCGGCGACCCCAAGTCGGTCGAGAAGGCGTTCAAGGGCGACCAGGCCGCGTTCGACGCCAACAAGCCGGAGGCGATCCTCGCCGAGCACCCCGGAGCCTATGCGGGGCACTACGCGATCTTCGCGGCGGGCGCGCTCGACAGGAAGTACGGGCCCGCGAACCGCGTCTCCGCGGGCCTCGCGAAGGCCGCGGGGTTCACCACGACGTACTACCTCGTGCCGAACGCCACCCATACCGGGCCGGGCCTGCGCGGCGGCCTGGAGAAGGCGTTCGCGGTGCTCTACCCGCGCCTGGGGCTGTCCCGATGACCTCCTCGCGGGCGACGGCAGCGGTCCTGGCGGTGGCGCGCAGGGCCGGGCGCTACGCGCGTCATCATCCGTTCGCCGTCGGTCTGCCCTTCCTCCTCCTGGTCAGCGGTCTGGTGCTCGGACCGCTGCGCGGGTATCGTCCTGCCGGGGTCGGGCTCAGCCCGCTCGCGTTCGGGCGTGAGCGGGAGTGGTGGACGCCGCTGACGGCGCTGCTCGTGCCGGACTCATGGGGCGGCCTGCTGCTGTCCGCCGTGCTCGCCCTCACGCTGCTGGCCTACGCGGAGCGGCTGATGGGCACCTGGCGCGTCGTGAGCGCCTTCCTCGTGACGGGCGTGATCGGCGGGCTGCTCGGCCTCGGCATCCAGTCGCTGGCCTGGTCGTGGGGGCAGGTGTGGGCGCGGATCGACGCCCGCGGCGCCGTGCTGGATCCCTCGATCGGGATCTTCGGGGCGATCCTGGCGGGCAGCGCATTCGCGCCGGCCCTGTACCGCCGCCGGATCCGCCTGCTCGGCCTCTCGCTCCTCGTCACTTACACGTTGTACGGCGGCGACGCGGACAGCGTCTACCGACTGCTGGCCGCGCTCGCCGGTCTCGTCCTCGGCGTGATCCTCACGAGCGGCCGGCCGCGGCCCGCCTGGTACCGCAGTTCGTATCACGAGACCAGGACCCTCACCGCGGCCATGGTCGCGGTGACCGGCCTGGGGCCGTTGATCGTGCTCCTCACCGGCGTGGGCATCGGACCGCTGGCTCCCGTGGTCGCGGGACTGCGCGGCGTCGACATCTCCGGGATCACCGACGCGTGCGCGCGGAACAACGCCTCCGCGCACTGCGTCGCCGGAGTGACCACCGCGGTCGCCGCCGGAACCGGCGTGGTGCTGATGAGCCTCGTCCCCCTGCTGCTCAGCCTGGTCGCGGCATGGGGCCTGCGCTCCGGACGCCGCGCCGCGTGGTTCCTCGCGATCGGCGTGAACGCCGTGATGGCGCTGCTCACCGGTCTCAGCGTGGCCACCCGTTCGCTCCGGGTGCCGACGGATGTGATCGCGATCGACCGGCAATTCCCCGGATTCTCCGTGCTGGCGATCCTCGTCCCGGTCGGGATGTGCATCCTGCTCGCGATGACGCATCGTCGGTTCGCCGTGCGCGCATCGCGTCGCGCGGTGCGGCGGTTCTCGCTCACGATCGGGATCGCGTTCGTGGTGCTGGCCGCCACGAACATGATCCTTGTTTCGGCCGTTTCGCACTCGCCATCGTTCTGGTCTTCCCTGGGGACGACGCTGCGCCGGTTCCTGCCTACGATCATCGGCCGCCCGAGCGGGCACACGCCGCTCACCGGAATCGCGCTCGCGCTGCACCGGGACGTGGGCGCGCTGTTCTGGCTCGTCTTCGCGATCGCCATGGTCGCGCTGCTGCTGGGACGATCGCGCAAGGCGGCGGACGATGCGGAGCGGTTCCGCACCCAGCTGCGCACGACCGACGGAGGCACGCTCGGGTTCATGGGCACCTGGGAGGGCAACGAGCACTGGTTCACGGCGGACGGCCGTGGTGCGGTCGCCTACCGCGTCGTGAACGACATCGCGATCGCCGTGGGGGATCCGGTCTGCACGCCGGGCGACAGGGCGAAGACGATCCGCGGATTCCTGGACTTCTGCGACGCGAACGCCTGGACGGCGGTGTTCTACAGCACGCACGAGGAGTTCGCTCCGGCATTCAAGGACATCGGGTGGAAGAGCATCTCGGTGGCGGAGGAGACCCTGGTGCCGCTCGATCGGTTCGAGCTGACCGGCAAGGTGTGGACCAAGGTGCGTCAGCCGTACAACCGCGGACAGCGCGACGGGCTCACAACGCTCTGGACCACGTGGGAGCAGCTGCCCGCGGGCCTGGTCGCACAGCTGGACGCCCTCAGCGAGCAGTGGATCGCGGAGAAGGCGCTGCCGGAGATGCGCTTCACCCTGGGCGGGATGGAGGAGCTCAGGGATCCGGACGTCGAGATCCTGCTCGCGATCGGACCCGAGGGGGAGCTGCAGGCCGTGACCAGCTGGATGCCGGTGTGGCGCGAGGGTGAGCTGGTGGGCCGAACACTCGATTTCATGCGCCGCGCCGACGGTGCGATGCCCGGTGTCATGGAGTTCGCGATCGCTTCGGCGGCGCTGCACATGAAGGAGCAGGGGCTGGAGGTCATGAGCCTCTCCGGGGCGCCGCTCGCGCAGACCGTGGACGGCGATGCCGATGCGGATCCCGGGATCACCCGGCTGCTGGGATGGCTGAGCCGAGTGCTCGAGCCCGCGTACGGCTTCGCCTCGCTGCTGCGGTACAAGGGCAAGTTCAACCCCGAGTACCGTCCGATGTACCTGTTCTACGCCGACAACGGGCAGCTTCCGGCGATCGGGCTCGCGATCGGACGCGCATACCTGCCGAACGCCTCGCCGGCCGAGTACATGGCGCTCGCCCGATCGCTCGCGGGCTGACCTCCTGACACTGCGGAGGCGCCGCGCCCCGGGACGGCGCCTCCGACGTGTCAGCTCAGTCCTCGGTCTCGAGAGCCGCGATCATGTGTTTCCTGTGCGTCGGCGAGCCAGGGTCCGGTCCTCGTTACGATGGGGCGGGCGGGGTCAGGAGGCGTGTGCGAGATGTCCTCTTCGACGACGCGTGCCAGGAGCCGCGCCGGTGCGCTCGCCGTCCTGCTCGTGGCCGGGACGCTGGCCGTCCTGCTCGGCGTGATCGGCCGGCCCTGGTCGCCGGCACCCGGGGCGCCGCGCACCATGTCCGGGGCATCCGCGCTGCCGCTCTTCGATACCTGGACGCCGCCCGCCGACCTGCCGGCGAAAGGCAGCGTGACCCGGCTCACGGGGGATGAGCGCATCCCCTCCTCCGCCGGATTCGTTCCGAGGGACGCCTCGCTCTATCGGCCTCCGGCCGCGCTCGTTCCGGATCCGCCCGCGCTGCCGCTGGTCGTGTTCATGATGGGTGAGCCGGGCGATCCGGATCCGTCGTTCGTCGCGGCCGCGATGGACAGGCTCGCCGCCGCGCACCACGGGCTCGCCCCGATCGTGATCGTGGCGGACCAGCTCGGCTCCGAGGACGGCAACCCGGCCTGCGTGGATTCCGCCGCGTACGGCGGCGTGGAGACGTACTTCACGAAGGATGTCCCGGCCTGGGCGCGCAGCCACCTGCGGGTGCAGCCGGGTCCGGCTGCATGGACCATCGCAGGATTCTCGAACGGCGGCGGATGCGCGCTGGACTGGGGCGTCGCGGATCCCGGCCTGTGGGGTGGCATCGTGAGCATCGCGGGGGAGTCGTATCAGGGCACCGAGTTCCCGGACGAGGTGCTCCAGCAGGTGTTCGACGGAGAGCAGAGCGCCTACGAGGCCGCCAAGCCCGCCGCCAGGGCCGCGCAGAACGCCGGCCATTTCGACGGGCACGTGGCCCTGTTCGCCGCGGGCGACCAGGATGCGTTCTTCACGACTCAGGTGCAGCTGTCCGCGCAGATCACGCAGCAGGCGGGCTTCGAGACGCAGGTGTTCACGATCCAGGGCGAGGACCACGTCGGATCCCTCCCCGAGGGGCTCTTGGCGACGTTCGGCGCCCTGTTCCCGCACCTGGGGCTCGCTCCGCCCGGCGGCTAGTCGGTCTGCCGGATCGCCACGGGCTCGGGGTCGACCGCGAGCCCCACGAGGTCCCCGTACTGCGGGTGGATCCGCGCCGAGTGCTGCACGCGCACGAGCAGGCCGTCCTCGGTGCGCACGAGCGTGCGCCGCATGCTCCCCAGGAACATGCTCTCCTCGACGGTCGCCGTCACGGCCGCGCCGATGGGCTCGACCAGCCGCACGTTCTCGGGGCGCAGGAGCACATCGACCTCGCCGGTCGCGGGGATCTGCAGCGGGATCTCGGCGCCCCACACCCGCACCGTCGCCCCGTCGGCGAGCCCGCGCACGACGCTGGACAGCCCGACGAACGCGGCGACGTGCGCTGTCGCAGGGCGCAGGTAGAGCTCCTCCGGCGTGCCGATCTGGTCGATCCGGCCCGCGTTCATCACCGCGATCCGGTCGGAGACGCTGAGCGCCTCCTCCTGGTCGTGCGTGACGAAGACGGTCGTGATGCCGAGCCGCAGCTGCAGCCGGCGGATCTCGTCGCGCAGCTGCACGCGCACCTTGGCGTCCAGCGCCGAGAGCGGCTCGTCCAGCAGCAGGACCCGGGGTTCGGTGACGAGTGCCCGCGCAAGCGCCACGCGCTGCTGCTGACCGCCGGAGAGCTGGTGCGGATACTTGTCGGCGTGCGCCTCGAGCCCGACCAGGGCCAGCGCATCGAGCGCCCGCCGCCGGGCCTCGGCCGTGGCGACCCTGCGCCGGCGGAGCCCGAACGCCGTGTTGTCCACCACGCGCAGATGAGGGAACAGCGAGTAGGACTGGAACACCATGCCCAGGTCGCGCTTGTTCGTCGGGACGCCCGACACGTCCCTGCCGCCCAGCAGCACGGCGCCGCCGTCGGCGTCCTCGAGTCCTGCGAGCACACGGAGCAGAGTGGTCTTGCCGCAGCCGGAGGGGCCGAGCAGCGAGACGAACTCGCCCGGCGCGATGTCGAGGTCGATACCGTGCAGGACCGTGGTCCTGCTGTAGCTCTTCACGATCTCGCGGAACTCGACGCGGGTGCCGTCGGCCCGATCCGCGAGCAGGGAGTTGTCCGCCGTGCGGGGGAGCGCGATGTCGCTCATGAGTCGGCCTTTCCGGAGCGGCCGCGGGCGGCTCTTCCGATGATGAGGAGCAGGAGGAAGCTGAACGTGAGCGCCATCAGGGCGAACATCGCCGGAGCCCAGCCGTCCTGCTTCTGCACGACCACGAGCGCGGTCTGCAGCACGTCGCGATTCAGCAGAGAGGCGATCGTGAACTCGCCGAGCACGACCGCGATGGACAGGAGGGAGGCGGCGAGCAGTCCCTGACGCAGGTTCGGCGCGAGCACGCGCAGCACGACCGTGCCCCATCCGGCGCCCAGGGAGCGGGCCGCCTCGGCGAGCGTGGTCATATCGACCGCATCGATCGACGCCTGGATGGATCGGTACGCGAAGGGCAGCACGGTGATGCCGTACGCGAACGCGAGGGTCCAGGCGCCCGTGCCGAACGACCGCCCGATCTGCAGGTAGATCGGGGTGAGGCCGACCACGAGCACGATCGCCGGGATCGAGAGGGGCAAGAGTACGACGAACTCGAAGAGCGGGCGCAGCCGCGGGTAGCGCAGGTTCACCAGGATCATCGTGGGTGCGAGCACGAGCAGCACGATGAGCACCGTGACGACCGCGAGGACCAGCGAATTGCCGAGCCCGGTCCAGATGGGCTGGTAGATCGCCGCCTTCGCGGGATCTCCGAGAGCTGCCCAGTGCGCGAGGGTGAACCCGCCGTCCTCGCCCCGCAACGTGTACGCGAGCGTCGCGACCAGCGGGATGAGGAAGAAGAGACCGACCAGGATCCCGATGATCCAGCGGGTGAGCGGCGACGGGGCGAGCCGGTTCATGCCTGCCACCTCGCCGCTCGGCGCTGGACCAGGGAGTAGAGCCACATGACGATCCCGACGACGAGGATCATGCCGAGCGCGAGCGCGCCGGCGAGGTTCTCCCGGCCCAGCACCGTCTCGCTCGTGAGCGCGGCACGGATCTGCAGCGGAACGATCTGCGATCCCTGGCTCGCGAGGGCGGCGGCGGTCGCGTACGAGGAGAACGCGTTCGCGAAAAGCAGCAGGAAGCTGGCGAGGAAGGACGGGGCGAGGACGGGGATCCCGATCCGCAGCCAGAAGCTCGCGCGGGTGCCGCCGAGCGTGAGGTTGGCCTCGGTCCACTGCGGCTTCAGCGCCGAGAGGGCGGGCATGAACGTGATGACCATGAGCGGGATCTGGAAGTAGAGGTAGGGCAGGATCAGCCCCGGCAGCTCGTAGATCCACGGTCCCTGGGCGAACAGGTCGATGCCGAGGGTGTTCTTGAGCAGCTCGGTCAGGACGCCGCGAAGACCCAGCGTCGCGATGAACATGAACGCGAGCATCACGCCGCCGGTCTGCGCGAGCACTCCGGAGGCGGCGTCGATCACGGTGCGCACACCGCCTCCGGGGTTCATGCCGAGCAGGGCGTAGCAGACGAGGGCGCCGACCACCGCGCCGATCGCCGCGGTGAGGAGGGACAGGCCCGCGGAGTTCGCGAACGTGAGCAGCACCGTCGGATCCCAGAGCGCGGAGAGATTGCTCGTGGTGAAGGCGCCGTCGCGGGTGAAGAAGCCGGTGGCGACCGCGAGGATCGTGGGCAGCACCAGGAACAGCAGCAGGTAGGCCGCGAACGGAACGAGTCCGATCGCGGCGAGCCCCCGGGTCAGGCGGGCAGGGAGAGGGGTGCGACCCGCCCCGGGCCGGGCCGAAGCGCGAGGCTCCGACCCGGCACGGGATGCGGCGGGAGCCGCGGTGGTGTCGGAGGTCACTGGACGGCCGCGGCCCACTTCTCGCCGAGCAGCTTGCCGGCAGCGGTGCTCTGCGCCTCGGTCGGCACGACGGTCTCCTTGGGAGCCGTGGGGAGCGCCGCGGCGAGCGTCTTGTCGATCGTCCCTGCCTTGGTCATGGCGTCCATGCGGACGGGGCGGGCGCCGCCCTTGAGCCAGAGGTTCTGGCCCTCGTCGCTGTAGAGGAACTCCTGCCACAGGCGCGCGGCGGCCGGGTGCGGAGCCGCCTTGTTGATCGCCTGGTTGTAGTAGCCGGCGTAGCCGGTGCCCGGCAGGACGACGGTCTTCCAGTTCTTGTTGTCCTTGACGTGCGCGGCGTTCAGGTAGTCCCAGTCGAAGACGACGGGGGTCTCGCCGCTCGCGACGGTCGCCGTGGTGACGTCGACCTTGAGCAGGTTGCCGGCCTTCTGCATGTCGGCGAAGAAGTCGACGCCCTTCTGGTAGTCGTCGAGCGTGCCGCCGGACTGCACCGTGGCGAGGCCCACCGCGGCGAACGCGGCCCCGGCCTGCGTCGGATCGCCGTTGAGCGCGACGGCGCCCTTGTACTCGGACTTCTTCAGGTCGTCGAGGCTCTTCGGCTCCGGGAACTTCGAGGAGTCGTAGCCGATCGACATGTACCCGCCGTAATCGCCCGTGAACAGGCCCGTCTTGTCCTTGAGGTTCTCCGGGATCTCGTCCCACTTCTCCACCTGGTAGGCGGCGAACTTGTCCGTGTTCTGCAGCGTCACCGTCAGGCCGAGATCGAACACGTCGGGAGCCGTGTCCAGGCCCTCGTTCGTCTTGGCGGCCTGGATCTCCTCGGCGCTCGATGCGTCGGGGGAAGCCTCGTTGACGGTGATCTTCGGGTACTTCTTCGTGAACGCGGCGAGGATCTCGCCGTAGTTGGCCCAGTCGTGGGGGAGCGCGATCACGTTGAGCTTGCCCTCGGTCTCCGCGGCCTTCTCGAGGTCGGCCAGGGAGCCGAAGTCCTTGAGCGAGGTGGCGGTCGAAGCCTTGGCGCCGGAGCCGGACGTGCCGGTCGGGTCTGCGGAGGCGGATCCGGAGCAGGCGGAGAGCAGGAGCGCGGCGCTGGTCGCGAGCGCGATGCCGGCGCCGATGCGCGCACGACGGTTGCTGATGAGCATGGTTTCCTCTCGGTGTCCGGCGTCACCGCCGGGTCGGGTTGAGAGGGAATGTACGGCGGCGGAGTTACCGGTCGGGCGGAGCGGGGTGAATGCAGCATGAACGGTTCGGGTCCAGGGCGATCGGCCCTCGGATCATCCTCGGGACCGCGTGCTGCGCCGGAGGGGCGATTGCCGTCGTCGGGACCGCGTACTGCACGGGACCGGGCGCGGTCTGGTTGGATCGGAGCATGAGCACCCTTCCCGAGACGATCGAGCTCGACGGCGCCACCCTGATCCGGATCGACGCACCGGACGACATCGCCTGCTGGATCGGGGGCGTCGAGGGCGGGGACGGCGGGTGGACCGTGAGCCTCATCGCCGAACCGGCGGAGGAGCCCAGCACGGAGGCGCGGGAGGCTGCCCAGGGCATCGTGACCGAGTTCGCGGAGCTCAGCGAGGCCGCGATCCGCTACCTCGTGGAGGAGCTGGCCGGCCCGCGGGGCGCCCTGTCGGACGCCGACCGGGCGCGGCTCGCGGAGGAGGATCCGCCGTTCGGCGCGCCAGAGGCCGTGGTCTGGCAGGACGGCACGTGGATGATGCGCTTCGCGGAGTGCGGCCTGGACATCGGCGACGAGTACGGCGTGGGCGTCATGTTCGCCGGCCGCATCCCGGTCGCGGTCGAGGACCTGTCGGACCCGGACGAGGCCTGAGGCGCCCTTCGTCTCGCTGCGCTCGCTCAGGGACCACCCAGCCCGGACCGGTCCCTGAGCGAGGAGCGCAGCGACGAGACGAAGGGCGTCTCGCTCCGACGTCGTCGGTGCTCGCTCAACGACCGGTGGGCACGCTCAACGACTGGCGGGCGCGTTGTACTTGAAGCCCTTGTGCGATCCTGCGAAGCCGAGGCGCTCGTAGAAGCGGTGCGCCTCGACGCGCTGCGCATCCGAGGTGAGCTGCACGAGCGGGCTGTCCAGGTCGGCGGTCGCGACGTCCATGATCCAGCGCATGAGCGCGGAGCCGACGCCGCTCGAGCGCAGATCCGAGCGCACCCGCACCGCCTCGACGAGCAGGCGGGTCGAGCCGCGGCGGGACATCCCCGGAATGCGGGTGAGTTGGAACGTGCCGACGATTCCGCTGTCGTGCTCGGCGACGAGGAGGTCGTTGGATCCGTCGGCGAGCACCGACTCCAGGCCGGCCGCGTACGCCGGCAGGTCGTCGTCGGAGGCGGTGTCGCCGCGCGCGGCGCTGATCGCGTCATCGGCGAGGAGTGCGACGATCGCCGCGGTGTCCTCGGTGCGCGCGCGGCGCAGCGTCACCTCCCCGATCCGCGTGTCGAGGGGAGCGGGAAGTGTCAGTGCGAGCATGGTCCGATCCTTTCACCTCGGGGACGCCGAACGAGCGTCCTTCGTCTCGCTTCGCTCGCTCAGGAACCGGGGATCAGGAACCGGGGATCAGGAACCGGGGATCGCGAACCGGTCCCTGGGCAGCGTCCTTCGTCTCGCTTCGCTCGCTCAGGAACCGGGGATCGCGAACCGGGGATCAGAACCGGTCCCTGAGCGAGGAGCGCAGCGACGAGACGAAGGGCGTCGCCTCCGCCGTCAGGCGTCGACGGTCTCGACCGACTCGGCCACCGGGTCGACGCCGGCCTCCTTGCGCTGCTCCGCGGTGATCGGGGCGGGTGCGGCGGTGAGCGGGTCGAAGCCGTTGCCGGTCTTCGGGAACGCGATGACCTCGCGGATCGACTCGGTCTTCGACAGGTGCTGCAGCACGCGGTCCATGCCGAGCGCGATGCCGCCGTGCGGCGGGGCGCCGAACTTGAACGCGTCGAGCAGGAAGCCGAACTGCTCCTGCGCGACATCGTCGGAGAGGCCCATGACCTCGAAGACGCGCTTCTGCACGTCCTCGCGGTGGATGCGGATGGATCCGCCGCCGAGCTCGGAGCCGTTGCAGACGATGTCGTACGCGTAGGCGAGAGCGGATCCGGGGTCGGTGTCGAAGGTCGCCTCGAACTCCGGCTTCGGACCGGTGAAGGCGTGGTGAACGGCGGTCCAGGCGCCGGCACCGACGGCGACATCGCCCGAGGCGACCGCGTCGGCGGCCGGCTCGAACATGGGGGCGTCCACGACCCAGGTGAAGGCGAACACCTCGGGGTCGAGCAGGCCAAGGCGGCGGCCGATCTCGACGCGCGCGGCGCCGAGGAGGGCGCGGGAGTCCTTCACGGATCCTGCGGCGAAGAACGCGCAGTCGCCGGGTGCCGCTCCCACGAGCTCGGCGAGGCCCGCCTGCTCGGCCTCGCTGAGGTTCTTCGCAACAGGGCCGCCGAGCGTGCCGTCCTCGTTGAACAGGACGTACGCGAGGCCGCGGGCGCCGCGCTGCTTGGCCCAGTCCTGCCAGGCGTCGAGCACCTTGCGGGGCTGCGAGGCGCCGCCGGGCATGACGACAGCGCCGACGTAGTCGGCCTGGAAGACGCGGAACGTGGTCTCCGAGAAGTACTCGGTCGCCTCGACGAGCTCGAATCCGAAGCGCAGATCCGGCTTGTCGGATCCGTACTTCGCCATCGCGTCGGCGTAGGTCATCCGCGGCAGCGGGGTCTGCACCTCGACGCCGATGGTGGCCCACATCGCGCGGATCACGGCCTCCATCATCTCGATGATGTCCTCCTGGTCGGCGAAGGACATCTCGATGTCGAGCTGGGTGAACTCGGGCTGGCGGTCGGCGCGGAAGTCCTCGTCGCGGTAGCAGCGCGCGATCTGGAAGTACTTCTCCACGCCGCCGACCATGAGCAGCTGCTTGAACAGCTGCGGGCTCTGCGGCAGGGCGTACCAGCTGCCGGGGTGCAGGCGCGCGGGCACGACGAAGTCGCGGGCGCCCTCCGGGGTCGAACGGGTCAGCGTCGGGGTCTCGACCTCGACGAACTCGCGCTCGTGCAGCACGTCGCGCAGGGCCTTGTAGACCTTCGAGCGCAGCTGCAGGGGCGCGATCGCGGCAGGGCGGCGCAGGTCGAGGTAGCGGTGCTTGAAGCGCACGTCCTCACCGACCGGGTCGGTCTCGGCAAGGCCCGAGGAGACCTGGAACGGCAGCGGCGCCGACTCGTTCAGCACGACGACGTCCTGCGCGACGATCTCGATCTCGCCCGAGGGCAGGTTCGGGTTCTCGTTGCCGGCGGGGCGGCTCGATACCTCACCGGTCACCTGCAGCACGAACTCGCTGCGCAACGGGTGCGCGATCTCCTCGTCGCGGATGACGACCTGGGCGATGCCGGATCCGTCGCGCAGATCGATGAAGGCGACTCCGCCGTGGTCACGACGGCGATCGACCCACCCCGCAAGGGTGATGGTCTGACCGATGTGCTCGGCTCGTAGCGAGCCTGCCGTGTGAGTGCGAAGCACGGAATACGCCTCCAACTAGGGAAAAGGGATCCCGTCCATTCTACGGGGACGCGCGGAACGCCTCGTGGTGAGCGGGCGAGGCTCACTAGACTCGCGGCAGCACCACCCCTCGACCGATTCCTGGAAGGCGCTTCACATGCATATCCTCCCCACCGAAGACCCGACCGACGCCGCCAGCAACGTATACGCGGCGCTGTTCTCCGGCACGACCAGCGTCTTCGCGCTGATCTTCTACGTGATCGTCGTGATCGCGCTGTGGAAGGTCTTCACCAAGGCGGGCCACGCGGGCTGGCTCGCGCTCATTCCGATCGTCAACCTGATCTTCCTGATCAAGATCGCCGGCATGAGCGGCTGGTTCGTGCTTCTCTATCTGATCCCGATCGTAAACATCGTGATGTCCATCATCGTCGCGGTGAAGCTCGGCAAGAACTTCGGCAAGGGCGGGGTGTTCTCGTTCTTCCTGCTCTGGCTGTTCTCCTTCATCGGGTACTTCATCATCGGGTTCGGTTCCGCCCAGTACCGCCGCGTCTGATCGGATGGCGGCGGAGCGTCTTCACCTCGTCCGCCACGGCGAGGTCTTCAACCCGGGGCGGATCCTTTACGGACGGCTGCCCGGATACCACCTGAGCGACGCGGGTCGGCGGATGGCGCAGGCCGCCGCCGACCACGTCGCGGCGATGGACCGTCCGGTGTCCGCGCTGCGGTGCTCGCCACTCGAGCGCACGCAGGAATCGGCCGAGCCGTTCACCGCCGCCTTCGGGCTCAGTCCGGTGCTGGACGAGCGGATCATCGAGCCGTGGAATGTGTTCGAAGGCACGCAGATGCGTCGAGCCCTGATGAATCCGTGGAACTGGCGGCACTTGCGTCGTCCCGCGGTGCCGAGCTGGGGCGAGCCGTACTCCTCGGTCGCCGCGCGCATGCGCGACGCTATGGACGAGGCGTGGCACGAGGCCGACGGCGGCGACGTGGTGTTCGTCTCGCACCAGGCGCCGATCTGGATCACGCACCTGTCGGTCGCGGGGCTGCCGTTGCGGCACGACCCGCGGACGCGTCGGTGCGCCCTGTCCAGCGTCACCTCGTTCGAGCGCGTCGGCGACGTGTGGCGCGAGGTCTCCTACGCGGAACCGGCCGCAGGCGGGATCGACCTGGGCGCGGTCTGACGACGGCTTGTTCGATGCTTGTCTGACGTTCGCGTGACGCGACGTCTGGGCGGCGGCCGCTGATCCGCGCCTGACGCGACGTCCGGGCGGCGGCTCGTGCTTACCGCGCGCTCTCCGGGGAGGTCAGATGCGCGGGCCTCGTCGATCCGGATGCGTGGCCGCGTCCGTGCGCTCGCGTCGTCCCGTGCGGGTGCGGAACGGGTTCCAGGTCGAACGGATCCGCGTCGCGTGCGGGCAACAGGAACCGGCGCTCGGCGGTCGCGGCGACCGGGACGAGAGCGCGGATCAGTGCGGCCCCGCGCACGCCGGCCTCGCGCAGGGCCTCGACCTCGGCGGAGTTGAGGCCGGCCGGCTGGTCGCCGTTGCCGAGGTCGGTCCCGTAGCGGACCGTCCCGCCGTGCGCGTGGAAGCGGCGCAGGTTGTCCAGCGCGATCGCTCGGGCCTCGCCCTCGTGGATCGCGAGGGTGGAGATCCACGCGATCCGGCCTGCCTGGGCGGAGACCTCGGCATCGCTCAGCCGCTCGGTGAACGGGGTGTGCGCGAGCGCCCTGACGCCGAGTCGCGGCATGCGCTGCGCCTCGCCGGGGCCCTCCGCGTGGGCGACCACGGGCAGGCCGTGGCGATCGGCGATGCGCACGATCGCCTGGAGCAGGTCGTCGCCGAACACGGGGCCAGCCGTGCTGTTGCTGGCGACCTTGATGACCGATGCTCCTGCGGCCTTCATCTCGGCGACGGTGGCCTCCGCGGCCTCGGCGTCGGCGATCTCGCGGAAGGATCCCGCGGGCGCCCAGTTCCGGTCGGAGGGGTACCCGCCGATCGGGGTCAGGAACGCGCCGGAGAAGGAGATCGCGACGCCGCCGGGCGGGTGTGCGGCGAGGGCCGCGATCGCCGCGGGAGCGGATCCGAGATCCAGCACGCGGCCGAGCATCCCTGCGCCGTCGGGGACTCCGACGAATGCCACCCCGAGAGCGGCCGGATCCACGAGCTGCAGATGCACGTGATGGTCCGTGAACCCGCCGATCACCGTGCCGTCCGCCACGCTCACGCCGTCACTGCCCGATCTCGGTGCGCACCGCGTACAGCTCGGGGAAGAACGTCAGATCGAGGGCGCGCTGCAGGAAGTCGACGCCGCTGGATCCGCCCGTGCCGATCTTGCGTCCGATCGTCCTGGTGACGGTGCGCAGGTGCCGGAAGCGCCAGAACTGGAAGTTGTCCTCGACGTCGACGAGCTCCTCGCACGCCTCGTACAGGTCCCAGTGGTCATGGGGGTTCTCGTAGATCCGGGTGAGCACGGGCACGAGCGAATCGTGCATCCGGTAGGGCTGGCGCACGTCGCGGTCGAGGATCTCCGCAGGGATCGGCAGGCCGCGGCGCGCGGCGAACCGCAGGAACTCGTCGTACAGGGTCGGCCGCTCGAGCTCCGCCGTGAGCATCGCCAGGTTCTCGGGATGGGAGCGGAACACGCTCAGCATCCGCTCGTTCTTGTTGCCGAGCGCGAACTCGACGGCGCGGTACTGCACGGACTGGAAACCCGAGGAGTTGCCGAGGTCGCCGCGGAACTGCGCGTACTCCGTGGGGGTGAGCGTCGCGAGCACCGACCACTGCTGCGTGAGCACCTCCTGGATGTGCTTCACCCGTGCCATGTGCTTGAGGGCCGAACGCAGGTCGTCCTCGGCGAGCCGGTCGCGCGCGGTGCCGAGCTCATGCAGCACGAGCTTGAGCCACAGTTCGGTCGTCTGGTGCTGGATGATGAACAGCATCTCGTCGTGGTGCTGCGGCACGCTGACCGGGTGCTGCGCGCTGAGGAGCCGATCCAGGTCGAGGTACGACCCATAGGTCATGCGATCCTTCAGATCGGTGACGATGCCCTCTTCGAGCGCACGCTCGTTCTCGGTCGTGTTATCCGGCACGGGGCGACCTCCTTGTCGTTGAACATGTCCAGTATTTCATCGGCGCTTCGGAAGCGTCTGTGATCGGTGCCATCGCTCCGCCCGGTGATTCACCTCGCTGGACTTGTCCTCGGGGCGGCGAGCGTGTAGACGAGCATGTGAACCGGGGTCCCGCTCGCGCGCTCTCCGTGTTCACGCGGCCGATGCGGAGACGGAGTCCTCCTCCACGAACATCACGCGAGGCGGCGGTGTGTCCGAGTATTCGACGCCGGCAGGGGTGGTCCAGACGATGGTCCCGCCTCGGTGCTGCCGGGCGGTCCAGCGCCATCTCGGGTCGACGTCGGGGTGTTTGAGGGCGTGATGGGTGGCGCAGAGGCACGCGAGGTTCGTGATCGCGGTGGGCCCGCCACGGGCGTAGTCATAGGTGTGATCGATCTCGCATCTGCGCGCGGGTCTACGGCAACCCGGGAAGCGGCAGGTTCGATCGCGAGCCCGGAGATGTCGTCTCATCGCGTCGGTGGGCTGATAGGCCGTGGTGCGGGCGATCATCCCCGCGTCGTCCAGATGCAGGCGCCGCCAGGCCGCGGCGGATGCGGCGATGCTGCGCGCGGAGGCGGCGTCGATCGGTCCGTGCCCGTCGAGTTCGGCCAGGCGGTCGTCGATGCCGGCGAGGGTCGCGGCGCTGACGGTGACCTGCACGGTGGGCCGGATGCTGTCGAGGATGTCGGCGTCGTCGTCGATGCGGCCGGTGAGCAGCCGCAGCAGGGTCCGGTCGCAGCGCACCTGATCCAGCGACCGCGCGTCGCCCAGCGCATCGGGGGCCGCGCCGTCCTGCTTCGCCGCGCGGAGGATCGCGCGCCCCTCCTGGGTGACCAGGTCGTAGGCGGAGTGGATGAGCACGGCGGGGCCGGTGACGTGCAGGGTCGCCTGTCCGCGTCCCTCGTCGGTCACCGTGACGACCCGCTCGTCCTGTGCGCGGTCGTGCTGCTCCTGCACGGTCGCGGGCGCGAGCGCGGCGACGACGCTCTCGGCGAAGGCCTTCGTGCGGGCGCGCGTCTCGGCGGACGCGTAAGGGACGACCGCCGTCTCGTAGGCCGCCGCCACGGCGTCGTCCCCGGCGGGCAGGTCGCGGGCAGCCTCCACGATCACGTCGGCGTGCGCCAGCGTGAGCGCACCGGCGGCGAGGGCTTCACGCGTGCCCGGGAGACGCTCCTGCAGAGTGTGCGCGTTGGCGAGCTGTTTCGCCGCGGCGTAGGCGGTGATCCGCAGCCCCGCGGAGAACTCGCTGATCATCGAGCGTTCGGCCTGCTCGAACCCGTCCTGACCTGGTCGGATCTCATCGAGAAGCAGCCGTACTCGCTCGGCGAGTCTCTCCGCCTTCCTGGCGTGCAGCCGGGCGATCTGGCTGTCGATCTCGGCGCACTCCGCGACCAGCGCCGCGCTGCGGCGGAGCGTGTGGTCGGGAGCGATTTCCATGCCTTCAGCCTAGAACATAGCACCGACATTGAGTGGGCAAAGTCAGGATCTGTGGACAACTAGTATCGCACATGTGTTTGACGGATCGAAGAGCGGATCCACGGGGTTCGACCGCGCGGCTAGGCTGGGATTCGACAGCGCCTAGGGTTCCGGGGTTCGCCCGACTGGTCCGAGCGGCGCCACGTCGGGCCTTCGTGGGTCGGGCGTCATCTGAACGGACAAAAGCCTGGAGGAACCACGTCCGTCGCGCCCGCGGCGGACCGAAGGTTCCCATGTCTCTTCTCGCATTCGTCCTGGTCTTCTCCGCCGCTGTCGCGCACGCGGGCTGGAACGTGCTCGCGCACGGTATCAGCCGCGCCGGTCTCCCTTTCCTCTGGTGGGGCGCCGTCGCGAGCACGGTCCTCTGGGCCGGAGTGGTGCCGTTCACCGGCGGCCTCGGAACCGACGACATCGGCGGCTTCGCCCTCGGCGTGCTCGTCTCGAGCGTGCTCCACGTGGTCTACATGGCGGTGCTGCAGCACGGGTATCGCGTCGGCAATCTGTCCACGGTCTACGCGACCGCGCGCGGCACGGGGCCGTTCCTGTCGGTCATCATCGCGATGCTGCTGTTCGGGGAGCGTCCCACACCGCTCGCGCTCGTCGGGGTGGCGGTCGTCATCGTCGGGATCGTCGCGATCGGCTTCGTGGATCGGGCGGGGGTCGTGCGTCTCGACGCCGGGGCTGGCGACCGCCGACGGATCGACCCTGGACTGCTGTTCGGCGTGCTCACCGGCATCGCGATCGCGCTCTACACGATCTGGGACGCGTTCGTCGTGCGCTCGTTCTCGCTCTCCCCGGTCGCTTTCATGGTCGGCACCGCCGGCATGCAGGCGGTGTACTACTCCGCCGCGATGCGCCGCCGGTGGCCGGCCGCCGCGGCGCTGTGGCGCACCGAGTGGCGCCGCATCCTGGCCTTCGGGATCCTCTCGCCGTTGTCGTACATCCTCGTGCTGCAGGCGATCAGGATCGCGCCTGTCGCGCTCGTCGCACCGCTGCGCGAGGTGAGCGTGGTGCTGGTCAGCCTCTTCGGCGCCTTCGTGCTGCGCGAAGGCCGCCCGGCCTGGCGGATCGGCGCCGCGGCGGTCGTCGTCGCCGGGATCGTACTGCTCGCGGTGTGAGGGGCGTGGCGGGCCCTTCGACAAGCTCAGGGACCGGGACCGCGACCGGCCTGGGGTCGAGCTGACTCAGGGACCGGATCCGCGACCGCTCTCAGCCGCCCACGGCGCGGAGGTACTGGCCGTCGGGGGAGATGCCGGATCCGGAGACGGTGAAGCGCACGATGCTGGAGAGGTAGCGGTCCTCGCTGGCCTCGAAGATGCGGCCGTCGGCGCCCCGCGAGGTACGGCTGAGGCGCAGGATCGGGGTGCCCTGCGGCACCTGCAGCAGCGTCGCGTCCTGCTCGTCGGCGGCGACCGCGTCGATCTCGTGCTGCAGGCCCACGATGGGGTGCCCCTGCGAGCCCAGGAAGTCGGTGATCGAGATCGCGTCGGTGTCGATGGCGAACAGCAGGCGGCCCACCTCCTCGGTGTAGAACAGCCGCTCCAGCATCGTGGGGCGGTCGTCGAGGAAGCGCAGCCGGACGACGCTCACGATCGTGTCGTCGGGATCCACCCCGAGAGCCTGCGCCTTCTCGGTTCCCGCGCGGCGCAGGCTCAGCTCCTGGGTGCGCGCACCGGGGCGGGCGCCCAGCTCGCGGGCCCAGCGGGTGAACGGCACGGACACGTCGACCGCCTGGGTGGCCTTACGCTCCACGACGCGCGCAGGCCGTCCGCGGGCGGTTTCGATGAGGCCCTCGGCGCGGAGGGTGGCGAGGGCGTTGCGGATGGGGCCGCGCGACGTGCTCCAGCGTTCCGCGAGCTCCGCTTCGGTCGGTACCGCGTCTCCCGGACGCAGCCGGCCCGCCGTGATCCTGGCGCGCAGTTCGTCGGCGATCTGGGTGTAGACAACCTCGGGCACATAGGCATACTACTTCGTCGCCACGCTCGGGCGCACCCTCGTTCCTTAGGTGTTCATTCAGGCGAATCACGGGTAAACAGTCGGGGAACAGTGCCGAGGTAGGTATACATCTCGACCGCGGGCTTGAGAGAGTCTTCGAGGATTCCCTCCGCACCTGAAACCCGAAAGGTCCTCATGAAGCTTCGCGCTCTCACTGTCGCGGCCGGCGCCGCCGTGCTCGCCCTCGGCCTCGCCGCGTGTTCCGGCGCTGCCGGTGCCGCCACCGGCACCGATGCGCCCGCCGCCGCGAACGGCGGCTACGCCGTCGACGCGAACACCCTCGTCTTCGGTGTCGTGCCCGACTCGGTCGACACCCAGACCAACTACCAGCCGCTCATGGACTACCTCGCCAAGGAGACCGGCAAGAAGGTCGAGTACCACGAGTCGACCGACTACGCCGCCCTCATCGAGGCCGCCGTCGCCGGCAAGGTCGACGTCGCCTCGTTCTCCGGCTTCACGTACATCACCGCCACCAACGCCGGCGCCAAGCTCACCCCGATCTCCTCCATCGTCACCAAGCAGGGTCAGGAGCCGGGCTACTACTCCGAGGCGATCGTGCCGAAGGGATCCTCGATCTCCTCGATCAAGGACTTCAAGGGCAAGAAGGTCTGCTTCGTCGACCCGTCGTCGACCTCGGGCTACCTGTTCCCGAGCTACAACCTGCTCAAGGACGGCATCGACGCCAAGACCGGCGTCACCCCGGTGTTCGCGGGCAAGCACGACGTGAGCGTGCAGAAGGTCGGCGAGGGCAAGGAGTGCGAGGCGGGCTTCGCCGAGGACTCCGAGGTCGCCAAGAGCGACAAGGTCACGGTCGTCGACAAGACGATGGTGCCCGGCGCCCCGCTGGTCTACTCCTCGGCGCTGCCGAAGGAGACCAGCGACAAGGTCGTCTCCGCGCTCAAGGAGATCACGATCGACGACATCGTGAAGGCGGGCGTCAAGAACGCGGACAGCGACGCGTTCAAGGCGACCTTCTACGCGACCAAGCCGGTCGACGACAAGTACTACGACATCATCCGCGACATCTGCGACAAGACCAAGGCCGATCAGTGCAAGAAGTGATCTGACCGATCACGTCCTCATCGGGGTCATTGAGCGGGTGCGGCGCCCTTCGTCTCGCCTTCGGCTCGCTCAGGGACCGGTTGCCCCCGGTTCCTGAGCGGGTGCGGCGCCCTTCGTCTCGTCGCTGCGCTCCTCGCTCAGGGACCGGTTGCCCCCGGTTCCTGAGCGGGTGCGGCGCCCTTCGTCTCGTCGCTGCGCTCCTCGCTCAGGAACCGAGGACGGTCGCCGGCCCGGCATCTTCACTCAAGGACCCCGATCACAACCAGGAGCGCAACACCATGAGCACCTCCACCACGGAGCCGGTCATCCGCCTCGCCGGCGTCACCAAGCAGTTCGGCGCCACCACCGCCCTCAACGGCGCGGACCTCGAGGTCGCGCGCGGCGAGATCGTCGTGCTCCTCGGGCTCTCCGGATCCGGCAAGTCGACCCTACTGCGGCACCTCGACGGACTGGAGACGCCGACCTCGGGCAGCGTCGAGGTGCTCGGATCCTCCGTCCCGGCGCTCAAGGGCAAGGCGCTGCGCAGCCTCCGCAGCCGGGTCGGATTCATCTTCCAGCAGTTCGAGCTGGTGCCGTCGCTCACGGTGCTGGAGAACGTGCTGACCGGGTCGCTCTCGTCCGTGCGCGGGGCGCGCCTCGGGCTCTGGGGCTATTCGAAGGACGCGAAGCTGCGCGCCCTCGGCCACCTCGAGCGCGTGGGGCTGCTGGATCGCGCCTACCAGCGCAGCGACACCCTCTCCGGCGGCCAGCAGCAGCGCGTGGCCATCGCCCGCGCGCTCATGCAGCGCCCCGAGATCCTGCTCGCGGACGAGCCCGTCGCCTCGCTCGATCCAGAGTCGAGCGACCAGGTCATGGCGCTCATCCGCGAGATCGCGGCCGATCAGGGCCTCACCGTGGTGTGCAGTCTGCACCAGGTCGACCTCGCCATCAGCTGGGCCGATCGCATCGTGGGCCTCCGTCACGGCGAGGTCGTGCTGAACACCTCCACGACGGGCCTCAGCAAGGCCGAGGTCATGGAGATCTACGGCCGAGTCGCCACGACCACCGCCGACCTCACCGCCGTCACCACCGAGCTCATCGAGCAGGGGATCGCGACGCCGGCTGCGCCTGCCGCTTCGACGGGCTCAGCGACCGGCGGGTCCGTCGGGGTGCGCTCGTGACCGTCGTCGCCGCTCCCCGCCGCGAAGGCTACGTCGGCGGCCTTCTGTCGCGCGCCCCGCAGCGGCAGGTGTCGCCGGAGCGCATCGCGGCAGCGCTGACGCTCATCGTGCTCGTCGGGCTCGGCATCGCCTCGCTCGTGCAGAGCGGATTCTCGCTCACCGGCGTCCTGTCGAGCTGGGGCAACGCGCAGCGCTTCATGACCCGGGTGGGGGCGCTCAGCTTCCCCGCCCCGCTCGACCTGCTCTGGCTGATCGCGCTCACCGTGGGCCTGGTGCTGGTCGGCACGCTCGTCGCCGCAGCGCTCTCGGTGCCGATCGCCTACCTCGCCGCCGCGAACACCACGCCCGGACCCGTCTGGCGCGGGATCGCCCGGTTCATCGGCGTGCTCACCCGCTCGATCCCGGACGTGGTGCTGGCCATGGCATTCGTGCTCATGTTCTCGCTGGGCACGCTGCCCGGCATCCTCGCGATCGGGATCCACTCGATCGGGATGATCTCGAAGATGTTCGCCGACGCGATCGAGCAGATCGACGAGGGCCCGCGTCTCGCGATCCGCGCCGCGGGGGGCACCAAGCTGCAGCAGTTCACCGCGGGTGTGCTGCCCCAGGTGCTGCCCAGTTGGGTCGCCACCGTGCTGCACCGCAACGACATCAACCTGCGCGGCAGCGTCGTGCTCGGTTACGTCGGCGTCGCGGGACTGGGTCTTGAGATGTCCTACGCGTTCAAGGCGCTGAACTACGGCCGCGGCCTCGGGATCGCGCTCGTGATCTTCGTGCTCTGCGTCGTGATGGAGATCGTCTCGAGCGCCGTGCGCGGCGCGATGCTCGGCGAGACCGTTCAGACGCGCTCGTGGATCGACCGGATCCTGCATCCGCGTCTCCGCCACCCGGCCGACGCCGCGAGCGGTCCGGCTGCCGCAGCCGCGAAGCCGGCCTGGGCGGCGTCCCCCGCCGCGGCCGTGCACCGTCCGTGGACGCGCGAACGCCGCCGCAACACGATCGCCGGCTGGGTCGCCGTCGCGATCGTGATCGGCAGCCTGATCGTCTGCCAGATCCAGTGGAGCGACCTGATCACGGTATGGGCGAAGATCCCGGAGACCGCCGTCAAATTCTGGCCGCCCGACTTCGGCAACTACGACACCTCCGTCATGCTCGGCGCGATGCGCGACACGATCGCGATCGCGCTCGCCGCCACCGTGCTGACGCTGCTGCCTTCGCTGCTGCTGGGATCCTTCGCCGCCCGCAACGTCGCCCCGAACGGCACGGTGCGCGGCATCGCCCGTTTCCTGCTCGTCGGCATCCGCGGCATTCCCGAGCTCATCCTCGCGATCGTGCTCATCGTGGTCACCGGCCTCGGCGCCACCGCGGGCATCGTGGCCCTCGCGATCGGCGGTATCGGGCTGCTCGGCAAGCTGGTCGCCGACTCGTTCGAGGAGGTCGACCGGGGTCCTGAGCGCGCGCTCCGCGCGGTCGGGGCGACGCGGATCCAGACCTACRCCTCCGCCACCGTGCCGCAGGGCACGCGTGCGCTCATCGGACACAGCTTCTACATGCTCGACACGAACATCCGGGCGGCGACGATCCTCGGCATCGTCGGCGGCGGCGGAGTGGGCTACTACCTGCTGAACGCCGGGCAGGGTTCGCGCTACGAGGTGGTCACGGCGATCGTGCTGATGATCCTCGCCACGGTGCTCGTGGTCGAGGGCCTCGCGATGTGGATGCGGAGGGTCTTCCGATGACGAGCGTGAAGGCGATGACGGTCTCCTCGGACGATCGGTTCGACRTCGCGATCGTCGGCTCCGGMATCGTCGGACTCGGCGCAGCGTACGCGGCCGTACGACGAGGGCTGCGCGTCGTGGTCGTGGACCGCACCGACCGGCCGGTAGGTGCGACGATCCGCAACTTCGGCCACCTCTGCATCGGCGCGCAGGACGGACCCGCGCGCACCTATGGCGAGGCCTCGCGGGGGATCTGGCTGCGCCTCGCGGCGGACGCCGGGTTCTGGGCACGCGAGAGCGGCACGCTCGTGGTGGCCAGGGCGGAGGACGAGTTAGCGCTGCTGGACGAAGCCGCCCGGGCAGAGGAGGAGACGGACGGCGGGATCCGCGTGCTCTCGCCCGCTGAGGTGATGGCGCTCGCCCCCGTGCGCCCGGAGGTCGTTCACGGCGGCGCGCTCGTGCCCGGCGACCTGCAGGTGAATCCGCGGGAGGCCGCCGGTGCGATCGTGCGGCATCTCGCCGCACTCGGCGTCGAGTTCCGCTTCCGCACCGCGGTCACCGAGGTTCGGACAGGGCTCGTGCGCACGAGCCGCGGCGATATCGCGGCGGGCGATGTGGTCGTCGCGGTGAACCACGACGTCGATCAGCTGCTGCCCGCACTCGCCGAGCGCGCGGGAGTGATCCGCTGTGCGCTGGACATGATGCGCGTCTCGGCCGATCTGCCGTCGCCGCTGCAGGCGCCGCTGCTCACCGGCTGGTCGCTCGTACGCTACCGCCGGTTCGCGGGCCTCGGAACCGCGACGGCGCTGCGCGAGCGGCTGCACGCCGAGCGTCCGGAGCTTGCCGCGCTCGACCTGAACCAGATGTACACCCAGTTGCCCGACGGGACGCTCCTGCTCGGCGACTCGCACCACAGGGCCGTGCAGCCGGATCCGTTCCAGCCCGAGGCCGCGTTCGACGCGTTCCTCACCGAGGCGCAGGAGCTGTTCCGGGTCGGCGGCATGCGCGTGCTCGAGCGCTGGCAGGGCGTGTACGCGGCCGCCGGTGAGGAGTTCCTCATCGAGGAGGTCGCCCCGCGCGTGCTCGCGCTCGCCGCGACCACCGGGATCGGCATGACCACGGGACTCGGGCTCGCCGAGATCGAGACCGTCCGCGTCTTCGGCTGGGGCGGATCCGGATCCGCGGATGCCGACACGTCCGTCGCGGACGGCGCAGGAACGACCGCCACCGTCGGCGGCGCAGGAACGACCGCCACCGTCGGCGGCATCGCACAGGAGGAGAACGCATGACCCCGCACACCCCGATCGAACTGGTCGTGCTCGACATGGCAGGGACCACCGTGCTCGACGACGGCATCGTGGAGCAGGCGTTCCAGCGAGCGGCCGAGCGCACCGGCGTGGCCGCACGGATCGGCTGGGACGAGGCGCTGCAGTACGTGCGCGAGACCATGGGGCAGTCCAAGATCGACGTCTTCACGCACCTCGCCGATGGTGATGTGGAGGCCGCCGAGCGCGCGACCGCCCAGTTCGAGGCTGCCTACGCGGAGCTCGTGACCGAGCAGGGAGCGACCGAGATCCCCGGCGCGGCGGATGCCATCCGCGCCCTGCGCGACGCAGGTCTGAAGGTCTGGCTGACCACCGGGTTCGCCCCGGTGACCCGCGACGCGATCCTGGACGCGCTGGGCTGGCATGACCTCGTCGACGGCGTGCTGAGCCCGATCGATGCGGGCCGCGGACGCCCCGCCCCCGACCTCGTGCTCACCGCGCTGCTGCGCGCCGGTGCGTCGTCAGTGCAGGCGGTCGCGGTCGCCGGCGACACGGTCAGCGACGTGCGGTCGGGCCGTCGGGCCGGCGCCGGCTTCGTGGCGGGAGTGCTGAGCGGTGCGCACGACGTGCTCGCGCTCGAGAGCGCCGACCCCGACGTCGTGCTGCCCGACGTCACCGCCCTCCTCGGCGTGCTCGCGGAGCTCGGACTCGTCCCGGCTCTCGCGCCGATCGCGGCCGACTGACATGCGCGCGGCGCTGGTCCGCCCCGTAGAAGAGGTGCACCGCCAGGACGTGCCACTGCGGCCGGCCGGCGTCGCGATGGCCTGGCTCGGCGTGGGGCTCCCACACGAGGTGCTCGCCGTGCCCGGCGTCGCCCTGGCCCTGCACGACGTGCTCGTCGCGGTGGAGATGTCGACGATCTGCGGATCCGACATCCACACCGTGCAGGGCCGACGGCATGCGCCGACGCCTCTCGTGCTCGGGCACGAGAGCGTGGGCCGGATCATCGCGATCGGCGACGAGGGCGCTCAGGCGGTCGATGGCGCGGCACTGCACATCGGTGACCGCGTGGTCTGGTCGGTGACGGTCTCGTGCGGGCACTGCGACCGCTGCCTCGCGGGGCGCACGCAGAAGTGCCGGCAGCTCGCGAAGTACGGGCACGCGCGCATCGAGCCGCGCTGGGAGCTCACCGGCGGCTTCGCCGGGCACGTGCATCTGCGCGCGGGCACCGGGATCGTGCGCGTGCCGGAGGCGCTCCCGGCCGCCGCACTCGCGCCGGTCTCGTGCGCCACCGCGACCGCCTGGGCGGGCGTCGCACGCGGAGCCGCGCTGCGGGGCCGTGCGGTGCCGGATCCGTCGCCGTCCGCGGGGGAGGATGCGGAGGTGCTCGCCTGCGAGCGCGTGCTCGTGCTCGGCGCCGGGCTCGTCGGGCTGACCGCCGCGGTGATCGCCGCGGAGCTGGGCGGGCGTGTGCAGATCGCGGATCCCGACCCGGCCCGGCGTGCCTTCGCCGAGCGGTTCGGCCTCACCGCCATCAGCCCGGACGACGTGGCGGAGGAGGGGTTCGACCTGGTGATCGAGGCCTCGGGGCACGCCGTGCGCGCGGCGCTGGACGCCGTCGACGTGGGCGGCGCGGTGGTGCTGCTGGGCAGTGTCTTCCCCGCGGAGCCGGTGCCGCTCGACGCCGAGCGCATCGTCCGGGGTCTCGTGACCGTGGCGGGGGTGCACAACTACACCGGCGCCGAGCTGCAGGCCGCGGCCGCCTTCATGGCGGGTCGCGGACGCGCGCACCCGTTCGCCGACGCCGTCGGGGCGGTGCATCCGCTCGTCGCGGTGGACGCCGCCCTCGTGCAGGCGGCCGCTCCCGGAGCCCCGTTGCGGGTCGGGCTCACCCCGCGCTGAGGGGCGTGGCCGCACCCGTGTCCTGATCGTGGCAGCACCGTGTCCCACTTTTGGCTGTACCGTGTCCCGATTTCGGTCGGGAAACGGGCCCGATCGCAGCCAGAAGTGGGACATGGTCGGTGGCGGCACACGGACCGGGGCCGTGCCAGGCTGGAGGGGTGAACTCCCAGGAACCGCGGCAGCAACCCGCTCTCGGCGTGCTGCTGGTCGTCGGATCCTGCCTGTCCCTGCCGTTCGGCGCGGCCGTCGCGACGACGATCTTCCCGGAGCTCGGGTCGTGGGGTGTCACGGGGCTCCGCGTGCTGATCGCGGCGATGGTGGTGCTGATCATCGCGCGCCCGCGCCTCGGGCGGTGGAACCGGGGGCAGTGGATCGCCGCGATCCTCTTCGGCGTCTCGATCGCCGCGATGAACGGCACCTACTACGCGGCGATCGACCGCATCCCGCTCGGGCCCGCGGTCGCGATCGAGTTCCTCGGCCCGCTCGTGCTCGCCGCCCTGCTCACCCGCCGCCTCGCGGATGCCGTCTGGGTGGGGATCGCCCTGCTGGGCATGGCGCTGCTCGGGGTCGACGGGCTCACGGGCGCGGAGGCGCTGGACCCCTGGGGTGTGCTGTTCGCCCTGATCGCCGCCGGGTTCTGGATCATGTACATCAGGATGAGCACCCGCGTCGGCGCGCTCACCACGGGAACCGAGGGGCTGGCCGTCGCGCTCGCCGTGGCCGCCGTGCTGCTGCTGCCGTTCGGCGTGCCCGCCGCGGCCGCCGCAGTGGGGGACCCCCGAGTGCTGGGGCTCGCCGCACTCACCGCCCTGCTCGCCTCGGTGATCCCGTACATCCTCGAGCTCGCGGCGCTGCGCCGCCTGCCGCAGCGGGTGTTCGGGATCCTGCTCAGTCTCGAGCCGGTCTTCGCGACGATCGCGGGGCTGCTCGTGCTCGGGCAGCACGCATCGCCGCTGCGTCTCGCCGCGATCGCGCTGGTCGTGGTCGCGAGCATCGGCGTCACAGCAGGCGCGCGTCGTCGTCGCGGCGCCCGCCCCGATGAGGAGCCGCCGTCGCCGCTGACCGGATCCATCCCCGTCGTCCCCGACTGAGGTTGCCGTCGTCCCCGACTGAACCGGAGCGAGGGGCCGGAAGCAACCGCCGACGACCGGCGCGAAGGGCCGGCAGTGCCGCGTCACACCGGCCTGCCCCGCCCTGCACGGGCGTAGCCTCGGGAGCATGAGCTCGCTCACCGACCTCCTCGACATCCGCACGCCCGTATTCCTCGGCCCCTTCGGCGGCCTCAGCTCGATTCCGCTCGTCGCCGCGGTCAGCGCGGCGGGAGGGCTCGGATCCTACGGCCTGTACGGCTACGACGCGGAGCGGATCCGCACGACCGTCGCCGGGATCAGGGCCGCGACGCGCAGGCCGTTCGGGGTCAACATCTGGCTGCCCCGGGGCGATGAGGTCGAGCCCGGCGCTGAGCACGACGATTATGCGGCGGCCCTCGCCCCGTACTTCGCCGAGGTGGGCGCCGAGGTGCCCGCTCGGCCCGAGGCGTATCTGCCCTCGCTCGACGAGCAGCTCTCCGCGGTCCTCGAGGCCGCGCCGGCCGTGCTGAGCGTCGTCTTCGGCGTGCCGTCGGCGGCGCTCGTCGACGAGGCGCACCGCAGGGGGATCCGGGTGATCGGCACCGCGACGACGGTGGCGGAGGCGCGAGCCCTCGCGGAGGGCGGGGTCGATGCGATCGTCGCGACGGGGGCCGAGGCCGCGGGCCACCGGGTGTCTTTCCTGCGACCCGCGGAGGAATCGCTCGTCGGGCTGTTCTCGCTGCTGCCGCAGGTCGTGGATGCGGTGGACGTGCCGGTGATCGCCGCGGGCGGGATCTCCGACCGGCGAGGGGTCACCGCCGCGTTCGCGCTCGGGGCGCAGGGCGTGCAGGTCGGCACCGCCTTCCTCGGCACGGCCGAATCGGCCGCGAACGAGGCGCACAGGGCGGCGATCCGCTCGACGCCCGCCGAGGGCGCCGTGCTCACGCGGGCGATGAGCGGCCGGCTCGCACGGGGCGCACGCAATCGCGTGGTCACGGAGATCGAGGCGGCCGGATCCATCGCCCCGTTCCCTGCGCAGAACTGGATCACCGGACGTTTCCGCACCCCGGCCGGACAGCAGGGCAACGGAGAGCTGCAGTCGCTGTGGCTCGGCCAGTCGGCGCCGCTGGCCCGCTACGAGACCGCTGCCGCGGCGTTCGCGGAGCTGGCCGCGGGGGTTCCCGTCTGATCAGAGGATGACGGTCGAGCGGCCGTGCACGATGACGCGGTCGTCGGCGTGCCACTGCACGGCGCGCGCGAGCACAAGGCGCTCGACGTCGGCGCCCCGGCTCTGCAGCTCGGAGGCCGACTCGGCGTGCGTGACGCGCGTGACGTCCTGCTCGATGATCGGGCCCTCGTCGAGGTCAGCCGTCGCGTAGTGCGCGGTGGCGCCGATCAGCTTCACGCCGCGCTCCTTGGCCCTGGCGTAGGGGTTCGCGCCGATGAAGGCCGGCAGGAAGGAGTGATGGATGTTGATCACCGGAGCGCCCACGCTCTCGATGAACGCGTCGGTGAGGATCTGCATGTAGCGGGCGAGGACGACCAGATCCACATTGCCCTGCAGCAGCTCGAGCTGACGCTGCTCCATCTCCGCCTTGTCGCCGGACGGGATGTGCACGAAGGGCACCCCGAACGAGCGCACCGACTCCGCCAGGTCCGGATGATTCGAGACGACCATCGTGACGTCGATGTCGAGCTGGCCGCGCTGGGTGCGCCAGAGCAGTTCCATGAGGCAGTGGTCGTACTTGGACACGAAGATCGCCACCCGCTTGCGCTTGGACGCGTCGTGCAGCGACCACTCCATGCCGAAGCGCTCGGCGACCGCGGCCAGATCCGCTTCGAGCGCCGGACGCGCGGCGGCGAGGCCGTCGCGGTGGATGACCGTGCGCTGGAAGAAGCGCCCGCCGGCTGCGTCGGTCGAGTGCTGGTCGAGGGAGATGATGTTCGCCCCGTGAGCCGTGAGCACTCCGGCCACGGCGGCGACGATTCCTGGCTGATCATCGCACGCGATGAGCAGTCGTGCGGTGTCGGGCTGCGCCATGGGGTCGTCTCCTTGCAAGCGGGGTGTCCGTCGATTCTGCCGTGCCCCGGCGCGCGGGGCGAATCGCGTCTGCAACGCGCCCGCCCGGCGCGGGGACCGCGCCCCGCAGACGCAGACGCAGAGGGACCCCGGCGCATGGCCCGGGTCCCTCTGCCGACGATCCTGCGTCGGGGATCCCTTGCCGTCAGTTCCCGGCGAACTCGGCCAGGCTCAGCGTCTGGTCGCCCGGTCGCGTGAAGCGACCCGCCTGGGAGGTGCTGGAGGCGCCGTGCGCCGCCGGCGCGTTCCAGGTGCGGCCGGGCGTGGTCGCCGCGGTGGACGTGTCGATTCCCAGCGCGAGCCCCGAGTAGCGGTTCACGAGCCGGACGGATCCGGTCGCCTCACCGCTGGCGGGGTCCGTGTTCGGCACGAGGAACCACTGCTGCCCTACACCGGCCGACGCCTTGTCGGTGAGCGTCAGCCCTGCTCCCCACGCCCGACCGGCGGTCGAGGAGGCGTCGACGCCCAGGAGCGCTCCGGCCTGGGTCGCGATCGTGTACGCGCCGTCGCCGGTCGCCGTGAACGTCCAGGCGCCGTTCTTGCGGTTCACGGAGCCCGCCGTCGTCAGCTTCTTGCCGTTGCCGGACGCCGAGAGCTTGCGGCCGTCCGCGTTCGCGATCGTGTACGCCTTCGTGGTGTCGATCGCGGTCGCCGGCGAGACGGACGGACCGGCGTCGATCGTGATGTTGGCGAGCTGCGCGTAGGCGTCGCCCATGCAGCCGAAGGAGCAGTACGACCGGAACGACTTGCCCACGATCGCCGAGCTCGTCTTGTTGGCGGGGTCCACGAACCACCGGTACCACGAGGCCGTGGTGTAGGCGGATCCGGAGTCGCCGAGACGGAACCACTTCTGCGTGGCGAGGTTCTTCGTGGCGTAGAACTCCTGGGGCGCCTTGCCCGACTGGTCCGGATTCTGCGGCTGGCCGATGTACAGGCCGAGGTAGGCGTCGTAGGTGACGTCCATCACGAACAGCGGCGAGGTCGCGGGCATCCGCCCGTTCTTGATCTGCTGCTGCGCCGTGCCGGGGGTGTGCGGGTCGTACTCCTTGTCGACCGGCGTGTAGCCGGTCTCGCTGTCGTCGGCGACGGGCACCATGTTGCTCTCCTTGCCGGAGACGCCGGGCTCGGTCCATGCGCCGTCGTACCACTTCTGCCACGAGCCGGTCGCCATCTTCCCGGAGATCGGGGCGCGGGCGACGTGCTCGTAGAAGGCCACCCAGCCTCCGGTCTTGTTCACGACGCGGGAGCCGTAGAACGCGTAGAAGTAGCCGGAGGCGTAGTCGACGTAGAGCCGGGGGTCCCCGTCGCCGTAGTAGTACGTCTGCTGTGGGAACGCGCCGGTGTCGCCGCGGGTCGTGCTGTACGGAGAGGTGATCGCGTGACCGGGGATGCTCCAGGTCTTGCCCTTGTCGGTCGAGACCGCGTAGTCGATCGCGTCGTAGTGCWGGCCGTCGCCGAAGGGCTTGGGCGTGAACTCGTTGTGCACGAGGCCGTACCAGTCGCCCGTGTCGGGGTCGACCCACATCTGCGTGATGTCGCAGTAGTTCGGCTGGGTGTAGCTGGATCCGGCCGGCGCCTTCGTCGACTCCACGCCGGTCGGGCTCGCGTTGCAGAAGTCGGTGGTGTCCGGATTCGTGCCTGCGGCGTTGAGGGCATCGTTCGGCTTCGCCGTGTCGAAGTTCGAGCCCGTGTACCAGTTCCACTGGCGGATGCCGCCGTTGCTGCCGTCGGGCTCGTTGTAGTAGTTCGCGTGCGACTCGCCGAAGTGGAACGTGCCGTCGGCGTCCATGAACGGGCTGGCCGGGGTGTCGTCGGGGTAGTTCCACGTGCTGTTGTCGACCGAGTCCGTGGTCACGGTCGCTGCAGCGGGTTTGGGTGTCGGTGTGGGCGTCGGCGTCGGGGTCGGCGTGACGATCGGATCGGTCGTGTAGGCGACGATCTCGGAGGCCGAGGCGTTGTTCGAGCCGTTCACCGCGTCGAGGATCTTGAACTCGACGTAGCGCGCCGACACCGGCTGGGTGAACGTGACGTACTGGATCTGCGTGCTGCTCGTCGGCTGCGAGAACGTCGCGGTGCCGGCGGGCGTCCAGCCGCTGCTCTTGCCGTCCTTGGCGATGGCCGCGTCGTTCGTGGTGAGCACCTGCACGTCCTTGGCCGGGCCGTTGCCCTGCACCTTGACGGAGTAGCCGAGCCCGGTGAGGGTGTGCTCGGCGCCGATGTCGAACGTGAGGTAGTGCGGCATCGGATCCGGCGTGCCGCCGTTGTAGTTCGACGCCCACTGGGTGGAGTAGTCGCCGTCGAACGCGCCCTTCGCGGTGCCGTCGAGGGAGGGCGGGGCGGGGTAGGGGGCCGACTCGGAGTCGACGTCGAGCAGCGCGTAACCCGTATCGGGGATCGCGGCGCCCGCGGGAGGGGCGGGGTCGGCGTGCGCCGGGGCGACGGCGCCGAGGGTCAGCGTCGTCGCGGCGATCGCGAGTGCGGCGCCGGCGGCGAGAACGCCCCGTGATCGACGGGGGAGGGACAGGATCTGTGGAGGCATCGGTCTTCCTTGCTGCGTCATCGAGGCGGGGAGAACACGGGCCACGGTACTCGCAAGTTATCGCTAACATCAAGACTCTTCTGCGAAATTCGCCGCTTTCGGCGCGCGGGAGATATCGCGAACATCGTCGAGTCCACGGGCGCGACGAGGCGAGAGCGGGCGGCGAACTCGGTCCGGGCTGTCAGCGACGGGGTGCGGCGGTCGAGCGGCGCACGACGAGCTGCGGCGCGATCGATTCGGCCGGGGGCACGGCGCCGGGATGGGAGATCGCATGCAGGAGGTGCTCGACGGCGATGCGGCCCACGTCGACGAACGGCTGAGCGACCGTGGTGAGCGCGGGGGAGCAGAACTCCGCGAGCGGGATGTCATCGACGCCCACGATCGACACCTCGTCGGGGATCGTCCGCCCGAGCTCGGCGAACGCCCGCGCGAGGCCGAACGCCATCTCGTCGCTCGCGACGAACACGGCGGTGACTTCGGGGATGCGTGCCAGGATCTGGCCGGCCCGATGGCCCGAGGCGGGAGACCAGTCCCCGGCGATCTCGGGCGGCGCCTCGCGGCCGGCGTCGGCGAGCGCCTCGCGCCAGCCCAGGGTGCGGCTCGAGGCGTCGAGCCACTGCTGTGGTCCTGCCACGTGCCAGACCGTTTCGTGGCCGAGATCCAGCAGATGGCGAGTCGCGATCCGTCCGACCTCGCGCTGATCGACGGCGACCACCTGGGTCGATGCCGTGCGCGAGCCGTCGATCGTGATCGTCGGCAGCGTGCGGGTCAGTTCGTCGATCGCGCGCGTGGTCGAGATCAGCGGCACCGCGAGCACGATGCCCTCGACGCCCTGGTCGGCGAGGCGCGACATCGCCCGCTCGATCTCGCCGGCATCGAGCGAGGGCGTCGTGACCGAGTTCACGATGTACCCCGCCTCGGACGCGGTGGTCTCGATGCCGGCCGCGACCGCGCCCCGCGAGTAGAAGCCCGTGCGAAGAGACACGACCCCGATCGCCCTGCTGCGCCCGGAGGACAGGGCGCGGGCCGCATTGTTGCGCCGGTAGCCGAGCTGATCGACCGCGGCGAGCACCTTCGCCCTGGTCTCGGGCTGCACGCTCGGATTGCCGCTCAGCGTGCGCGAGACGGTCTGCGCCGAGACTCCGGCCAGGCGTGCGACGTCGGCCATCCCCGGGATGCGGCGGGGATCCGGCGTCGCTGCGGTCGTCATGGGGTCCGATCGTGGGTGGGCGCCCGGGCGTGGTCCCGGCACAGGAGCATGATATCGATCACATCCGGAGGTGCGCGCGAGGCGCCTCCGCGGGCGTCGCACGGGCATAGCCTGGATCCGTGACCTCCTCCGAACCGGACGCTCCGCTCGCGGTGCTCCTGGACGGCGCCCGTGTCGCCCTCGCCGGACTGCCCCAGGAGGCGCTCGGTCGTGAGAAGACCTCGCGATGGCGGGCGCCGCGGATCGTCCGCGCCGGATCCGCGTGGCACCTCGGCGTGCTCCTGATCGCGGACGACGCCGTGTTCGCCACGGCCGAGGTGCTGCGCTCCGCGGCACCGGTGCGCCGGGGCTACGCGGCGGAATCGGCGCGCGCGAGGGCGGAGCGCCGGGCCGAGGCGTCGCGCGGCGGCTTCGCAGACGGCGAGACCGTGCACGTGGGCTGGACCCCGATCGATGTGGCCGCCGTGGCGGCGGGCGGCTCCTCCGGCCCGCTCGCGCTGGTGGACGGCGTGCCGTCGGTGCGGTGGTCCGCGTCCGGCGGATTCGTGCCCCTCTCCGCCTACCTGGACGACCGGATCGCGTTGCTGCGTGGGGAGCGCTGAGGTCCTTCGTCTCGCTGCGCTCGCTCAGGAACCGGGGACGGAGCGAGGAGCGCTGAGGTCCTTCGTCTCGCTGCGCTCGCTCAGGAACCGGGGGTTGCGCTCGCTCAGGAACCGGGGCGGTACCCGGTCCCTGAGCGAGGAGCGGAGCGACGAGACGAAGGGCGCGGTTCAGCGATCGCGGCGACGAGCCAGGGCGCGCTCGCCGAAGCGGTGCAGGATCCGGGCCGGCTCTGTCACGACGGATCCGAGCACGGCCTCCTGCACAGTGTGGAAGGCGTCGGGGTCGAAGTATCCCGTGGTGCGGTAGAACACCATGCGGTCGGCGAAGTCGCGCGGGGACGGCTCGGGGTGGAACTGCGTCGCGTACAGGTCGGTGCCCACGCGATACGCCTGCACGGGGCAGGTGTCGTTGCCGGCGAGCAGGACCGCGCCGGGCGGCACCTCCGCCGAGCCCTCCTTGTGCGCCGTGAAGGCGTGGAACACCGGTCCGGCGGGGCCGAACAGCGGATCCGCCGCGGCGTCCGTCGTGCAGCGGATCTCGGCCGCGGTCGCCTCTTCTGGCGTGTCCATACCGACGTCGCCGCCGAGGAGGCGGGTGACCACGCCGATCCCGAAGCACGTGAAGAACGCGGTCGTGGCGCCGTCGATCGCGTGCTCGGCGATCCGCTCCAGATCCGCCTCGACCCGTCGCTGCGCCTCGGACTTGCGGACGTCGGTGACGTTGAACGGGGAGCCGCCGATCACGAAGCCGGCGTAGCGGTCGAACACGTCCTCGGGCAGTGCGGCGGTGGTGAGGTCGATGCGGTCGAGCGCGTCGGCGTCGACGCCGAGGGCGACACGGAAGGACGCGCGCTCCGCCGTCGCCGCATCCAGCTCAGGGCGCACGCCGACATACAGAAGCGAGGCCATCCCTGGATTCTAGGCGAGCGGCGAGGGTCGGCGGAGTCGCGCTGCAACGGTCCGGAACACACGGGAGAGGGGGCGGGAATACTCGCCGCAGGGTCGCGTTGAACTTGACAGCACAACGCTCAAGTTTGAGAGGAAGCGAAATGCCCAACGACTTCACCGATGCGGGTTCGGGCTCGTTCGACGAGTTCCTCGCCCGCTACCTCGCCGGTGAGCAGGCCCGGCAGACCCGGTCGATCGACCTCAGCCGGTTCCTCACCGTGCGCACCCAGCGCATCCTGCAGCGCGCCGGCCGCTTCGCGCTCGAGCGCGGCCAGACCGAGCTCGACGCGCTCCACGTCCTCCGCACGATCGTCGAGGACGACGCGGTCGAGCAGGCGATCCGCAACATCGGCGTCGGCCCGCAAACCATCGTCGACGCCGTCGACACGCGACTGCCCGCGCCGGGCGAGACGTCCGACGTCGAGGCCGCGACCATCACCCCGAGTGCCAGCCGCGCGCTGTTCCACGCCTACCAGGTCGCGCGCTCGTCCGGCGCGACCTACATCGAGCCGGAGCACGTGTTCTTCGCGCTCGTGCTCGGGCAGGATGCCCCCGCGGGCCAGATCCTCGCCCGTGTCGGCGTCACCGCCGAGGCCCTGACCCAGGGCCTGCGTGAACCCATGCCCGCGGGCACGGCCCAGGATCAGGACGAGGCGACGACCCCGTCCGGATCCGAGACGCCGATGCTCGACCAGTTCGGTCTCGATCTCACGGCGCGTGCGCGCGCGGGCGAGCTCGATCCCGTGATCGGTCGCGCCTCCGAGATCGAGCAGACCATCGAGATCCTCAGCCGCCGCACCAAGAACAACCCGGTGCTGATCGGCGAGGCCGGCGTCGGCAAGACTGCGATCGTCGAGGGCCTCGCCCGCGCGATCGTCGACGGCGCAGTGCCCGCGCAGCTCAAGGACCGTCGCGTCGTGGCGCTCGATCTGCCCGCGATGCTCTCCGGCACCCGCTATCGCGGCGACTTCGAAGAGCGCCTGACCAAGACCATGGACGAGATCGCCGCGCACAAGGGCGAGATCATCGTCTTCATCGACGAGGTGCACACGGTCGTCGGCGCGGGCGGATCCGGAGAGGGCGGCATGGATGCCGGCAACATCCTGAAGCCGCGCCTCGCCCGGGGCGACCTGCACCTGGTCGGCGCGACCACGCTCTCGGAGTACCGCAGGATCGAGAAGGATCCGGCCCTGGAGCGCCGCTTCCAGCCCGTGAAGGTCGCGGAGCCCTCGATCGAGGACGCGGTGCGCATCCTCGAGGGGCTCAAGCCCGCGTATGAGCAGCACCACGCCATCGCCTACACGGATGAGGCGATCCGCGCCGCCGTCGAGCTGAGCGCTCGGTACCTGCCCGACCGGGTGCTGCCGGACAAGGCGATCGACCTGATCGACCAGGCCGGCGCGCGGCTGCGGCTCCGTCTCGGCGTCGTGACCGACGTCGCGGCGCTGTTCGCCGAGCTGGCCGACCTCGAGGCGCGCAAGAACGCCGCGGTCGGCGCCGAGCACTACGAGGAGGCCTCGCGGATCCGCGATGAGATCGCCGCGGTACAGGCCCGGATCGACGACGCCGGCACCCCTGCCGGCCCCGTCGACCCCGAGCCCGCGATCGTAGGGGAGGCGGACATCGCCGCGGTGATCGCGCGCGCCACCGGGATCCCGGTCAGCCGGGTGTCCGAGAGCGAGCGTGAGCGGCTGGCGGACCTCGAGTCCGACCTGCACGCCCGCGTGATCGGGCAGAATGACGCGGTCGCCGCCGTGGCGCGGGCCGTGCGCCGCAGCCGCACCGGCATGGGCGATGCCCGTCGGCCGGTCGGATCCTTCCTGTTCCTCGGCCCGACCGGCGTCGGCAAGACCGAGCTGGCCAAGGCCCTCGCCGACCGTCTCTTCGACGATGAGACCGCCGTGATCCGGTTCGACATGAGCGAGTTCGGCGAGCGGCACACGGTGTCGCGGCTCGTCGGTGCCCCTCCGGGATACGTCGGCTACGACGAGGCGGGGCAGCTCACCGAGCGCGTGCGGCGCAACCCCTACTCGATCGTGCTGTTCGACGAGATCGAGAAGGCGCACCCCGACGTGTTCAACCTGCTGCTGCAGGTGCTCGACGACGGCCGCCTGACCGACGGTCAGGGCCGCACGGTCGACTTCCGCAACACCGTGATCGTGATGACGTCGAACATCGGATCCGAGTTCCTCGCCTCGCGCTCGGGCGCGCTCGGGTTCGTCGCCTCGCAGGACTCCTCCGCAAACGGATTCGCCTCGCAGGAGGACCTGCGGGCGCGCGTGATGGGCAAGCTCCGCGAGGCCATGCGACCCGAGTTCCTGAACCGCATCGACGAGATCGTGCTGTTCCAGAAGCTCAGCCGCGAAGAGCTGGGCCGCATCGTGCGGCTCCTGCTCCAGGCGACGTCCCGGCGCCTGGCCGGGCGCGAGGTGACGCTCGACGTCACCGACGCCGCTGTGGCCTGGCTCGGCGAGCACGGCTACGAGCCGGAGTACGGGGCGCGTCCGCTGCGCCGCCTGATCCAGCGCGAGGTGGACGACCGCATCGCGGACCTGTTCGTCTCGGGGGAGCTGGGCGACGGCGGGCGCGTGGTCGTGGACGCGTCCGGCGACGCGCTGCGCGTCACCGCGATCGCGGAGATGGCGCAGGCGGCCTGACGCCGCCGTACGAAGGGCGGGGCGATCCACCGGGATCCCCCGCCCTTCGTGCGCGCAGGGGACGGCCCCAGTGGGCGGCTGGAGACGACTGCCCGCCGAATGCAGGACGGCCCGCCCAACTGCAGGACCGCGACGTGCATCCGGGCGTTCGCGGGCGTATCGCCCGCGTCGTTCCGGCTTGCGGCGTCCGGGTGGGCCGGGGCGCTCCTGCATTCGGGAGCGCGGCCCTGCATTCGGCGCCGCCGCGGTGTGCGGCCCGGCTCGCTCAACGGCCCCGGAGCAACCCGGTGCGCGGCGACTCAGCGGGAGGACGTGGCGCGGCGGCCTCGCACGACGCCGACGAACGCCTCGATGTCGGGCGTCGTGGCGGCGGCCGGCCAGGCCAGCAGCACCGGTGAGACCGGCGCATCGCGGAGGGGTCGGTACTCGACGTCCTTGCGGTGATACAGGCGCGCGAGCGACATCGGGGCGACGAGGATTCCGACACCCGAGGCGACGGTCGCGATCGCGTCCTCGACGGTCTCGAGCGGGGGGATCCGCGACGGCTCGGTCGGAAGATCGAGATCGCCCAGCACGTCCTCGCGCGTCGTGAGCAGCGTCTCGCCCTCCAGGTCTGCGGGGGAGAGTTCCTCGGCGGCGAGCAGATGGGACTCGGCTCCGACGATCACCACGGGCAGCTCCTCGTAGAGCGGGATCGCGTGCATGCCGTCCTTGTCGAACGGTGCGCGCACGAGCGCGAGGTCGACGGTGCCCTCGGTCAGCGCCGTGCGCTGCGCGGCGAAGGCGATCGGCACGAGTTCGAGCGTCACCTTCGGCATCCGCTCCTTCCAGGCGTCGATCCAGTGACCCGGAGTCGCGCCGGGGACCGCACCGAGGCGCAGGGTGCGCGGCTCATCGACCGGGGTCGGGGCGTCGAAGACGACCTTCTCCGCCTTCTTGCCGCGCGGTGCGGACTTGACGGCAGGTTTCCCGCCGCTCTTGCCCTTGCCGCCCGGACCGCCGACCGTGCTGCGGGCGCCGCCCTTCGCGGAACGCACCGCGGGCTTGCGTGCGCCGGATGCCCCTCGCCTGCTCATGTGTTCAGCGTACCGGCGGGTGCGTGTGAAACGGATGCGGAGGCGGCGCCGCCGCATTCGGCGACGCCGCCCGCCCGGCGTCAGGCTGCGAGCCAGAGCCCCTTGCGGTCGGTGTCCAGCGTCATGCCGGCGGCGATGATCTCGTCATCGCCGATGCGGGCGCCGCGCGCGATGTGCGCTCCGGCCCCGACTTCGGTGCGGACGCCGATGCTGGCACCGTCCCCGATCACGGCCCCCTGCCCGATATGGGCATGGGCTTCGATCCGGGCGTTCACGCCCACGACCGCGTCGGGTTCGACCCAGGCTCCGCGCGCGACGCGCGCTCCGGCCCCGACCTTCGCGCGCGGTTCGATGTAGGCGCCCGCTTCCACGACTGCCTGCGGGTGCACCTTGGCACCGTGCGCGATGAGGCCGCGACCGTTGGTGTGCTTGCGATAGCGCAGCGTGCCACCCTGGCCGTCCTCGATGTCGACATAGTTCTTGCCCACGAAAACCTCCCGTGCCCGGGACTTTCCCCGGATACATCTGCAACCGTGACGGTGGCGGATCTATTCCCGTGCACGCACTTCGCGCGTGTCGTGGACGCCGGTCAGCGCTGGCATCGGGGGCACCAGAACGTGCGGCGCTCCTCGGTCGGATCCGCGCCGAGCTCGCCGCTCTCGATGAGTGCGCCGCAGCGCCGGCACGTGCGGTGCGCCCGCCCGTAGACCCAGGTGGTGCGGCCGCGCTGAGCGACGCCGGTGAAGGTGCGGTCGAGGCGGTCCCGGTTGGCGCGGATCGTGCGCGCGCCGAGCTCCAGCAGGGCTGCGACGTCGACATCGCTCGCGGGCGTCGTGGGGCGCACTCCGCGGAGGAAGAGCAGCTCGGCGGCGTACTCGTTGCCGAACCCCGCGACGTTGCGCTGGTCGAGCAGCGCAACGTGGATCGGACGCCGATCCGCGCCGAGACGGCGCGCCGCCTCGGCGATGTCCCAGTCGGCAGCCAGCGGATCCGGTCCGAGATGCGCCAGGAGCGTGTCCTCCTGCGCCGTGGGCACGAGCGCCAGCATCGAGACGTCGAAGCCGACCGCCTCCGCCTCCGCGGTGCTCACGATCGCGCGGGCGGTGTAGCCCGGTGCCCGCCAGCGCTCGCCGGGGCGGTACAGGTGCCAGGCGCCGTCCATGCGCAGGTGCGAGCGGAGCGTGGAATCGCCGATCCTCATCAGGATGTGCTTGCCGCGCGGAACCACGGCGTGCACGACGGATCCGGTGAGGTCGGCGGTTGCGAGCTCTGGCACGCGCAGGTCGAAGCGGGTGACCACGCCGTCGCGCAGCGCGTCGTCGAGGCGGTGCGCCACGCGGTAGACGGTGTCGCCCTCAGGCATGCGCCGACGCCTCTCCGGTAGTGCCCGCGGGGCCGGCGTCGAGCACGGACGCGGGCGTTCCCGCGCCGTTCCCTGCGGCGCGATCGGTCAGGGCGCGGGCCAGCATCGTCGATCCGGCGACGGCCGCGGGCATCGTGATGACCGCGCCGAGCGGAACCATGAAGCAGAGTTGGGTGGCGACGCCGAAGCCGAGCACCCGCGCGCGCCCCGCACCGAGCAGCCGCAGCCGGACATCGTGGTCGAGCCCGCGGGCGTCGAAGGCCCGCCCGGTCAGTTCGCGGGCGAGCAGCCGGCCCGACAGCAGCACCCCGACCACCGTCGCGAGCACACCGCCCACGAGCGGGATGAAACCGAGGACCAGGGTGAGCAGGGCGACGAGAGCGCCGAGCAGGATCAGGCGCAGTCCCTCGCCGACGGTGCTCCAGAAGCCGGTCTCGCCTGTCGGATCCGCCCCTCCCAGCGATCGCTCCACCTCACGCCAGATGCGTTGGTAGAAAGGGTCGCCGATCGTCAGCGTGAGCGCGGTGAACACCAGTCCTGAAAGCACCGCGGCCGCGACGAAGAGCACGATGCCGAGCGCGATGCGCAGCGCCTCGCGCCACCCGGCGATCCATCCGTCGGCGAACGGGGTGATCCACGTCGTGATCGTGCCGAGCGAGAAGCCCAGCGGGATCAGCGCCGCGGCGAGCACGGCGAAGCTGATCGCGGCCGGGATGAGTCCGAGCGCGAGCAGGCGCGGGTGCGTGCGCCACAGGCCGAATCCGYGCACCAGGGTGCCGAATCCGGCAGCGAACTCACGGATCATGCCACCAGGGTATGCGTCCCGCCGGGCCGCCGCGGATCCGGCTCCACTCACAGGGTCTTCCGCAGCGTGTAGCCGCGCGGAGTGGCGACGAACCCCGCCTCCTGCAGCAGCCGTCCGAGCGCCGAACCGCCGGCCGTGCCGTACATCCCCTCGCCGTTCACCTTCTCGACCGTGAGGGTCTCCAGCCGCCGCGCCTTCGCCGTCGCCGCGAGATCGGCGGTCGCGGCGCGCAGCTCGTCCTCATCGTCCGTGAACGCGAGCACGGTCTTGCCGCCGCGCTCGAGGTAGAGCGCGAGGGCGCCGTCGATCAGCACGACCAGGGCTCCCGCCTTGCGGCCGGGCCGATGCGAGACGTCGTCGCGCCGCGGCCAGCCGAGCGCCGCCCCGTACGGGTTGGCAGGGTCGGTCGCGGCGAGCGTGCGCGCCGTTCGCGGAGGGGGATCGGCGAGCCCGGCGAAGGTGCGGAGCCGGTCGATCGTGGCGGACGCGGCGAACTGGGCGGCGCCGAGTCTCTCGATCACGTAGCCGCGCCGGCAGTGCCCCGCCTCCTCGAAACCGGCGAGCACCCGGTACGCCTGGGCGAAGCCTCCCGGCATGCCCTCGGACTGCACGGATCCGCGCGTGACGACGCCGTAGCGGTCCAGCAGGAGGCCCGCGGAGACGGTGGCGCGCCGGGCCGGATCCGTCTCGGCCTCCGGCAGCAGCGACCAGCGGCCGCCGACGTTCAGCGGCCGCGGCACCGAGGAGGGACGAGCAAGGGACATGCCGCGGAACGTGCGCGTCCGAGGGGTGCGGCGCGCGACCTTGTGCGCCTGGTTGCCACCGCTCAGGAGCGCGCGGATCGGGGCGAAGGTGTCATTCGTCACGTGGCCCGACCAAGCGAGGTTCCACAGCGCCTCCACCACGGACGCCTCGTTCTCGGCACCCGTGGTCTCGCGCAGCTGAGCGGCGAAGTACGCGCCGCCCGAGGCGAGCGCGGCGAGCAGCTGGGCGTCGAGGGATCCTGCGTCCGGAACCTCCTCGGCGAACGGCACCGTGAACGGCGCGAGGTCGGCGGGGTGCAGCGAGACCCAGCCGTCGCAGCCGGGGAGCGCTCCGTGACCGGCCCAGACGACCTCGCCCGAACTGGTCAGCTCGTCGAGCATGGCCGGGGCGTAGTCGCGCACGCGCTGCGGCAGCACCAGCGACTCCCACGCGCTCGCCGGAATCGGCACGCCGGCGAGCTGCTCGATCACCGTCGCGACGCCGTCGATCCCCTCGAGAGGCCGCGACAGGTGCTGCCACTCCGGGAGGAATCGCGCGAACGCGGCGGGCGGCACCGGCTCGACGCTGCCCCGGATGGCCGCGAGCGAGCGCATCCGCAGGCGCCTCAGCACCTCGGTGTCGCACCACTCCGTCTCGTCGGGCCCTGCCGAGGTCGCGGAGGCGCGCGTTGTCGTATCCGAGGTGACGGCGGGGTTCGGCAGGAAGTAGCCGCTCGTGACGCGCCCGTCGGCCTCGAGCCGCTGCAGCGTCTGCCGCACGATCGCCGGACCGAGCCCGAAGCGGGCGGCGACGGCGGATCCGAGGAACGGGCCGTGCGTGCGCGCATGCCGGGCGACGAGATCGCCGAGCGGATCCGCGACCGGCTCCAGGAAGGCCACGGGGATCCCGACGGGCAGGGGCACGCCGAGCGCGTCGCGCAGCCGTCCCGCATCCTCGATCGCGGCGACCCGGCGCACACCGCCGATCGTGACCTCGATCGCCCGGCGGGCGTCGACCAGGGCGGCGAGGTGGGCCGCCGCTTCGGAGTCGGTCGCGCCCTTCGTCTCGTCGCTGCGCTCCTCACTCAGGGACCGGTCTGACTCCGGTTCCTGAGCGAGCGGAGCGAGACGAAGGATGCCGCCCTCGCTCGACGCCTCCAGTCGCAGGGCGGCCTCGCGTGCGTCGAGGGGCCCGAGCAGGCGCAGCAGATCGGCGACGCCCTCGACCCCGCGCGCACGGCGGGACGGATCCAGCCGCTGCGCCTCGCGCTCGAACTGGGCGATGACCTCGGGATCCAGCAGCTCGCGCAGCTCGACCGTGCCGAGCAGCTCGCCGAGGAGCGCCGGATCCACCGACAACGCGGCTGCACGGCGCTCGGCGAGCGGGGAGTCGCCCTCGTACATGAACGCGCCGACGTAGCCGAACAGCAGGTCGCGGGCGAACGGAGAGGGCTGGGCGGTCTGCACCTCCACGAGCCTGATGCGCCGTTCCGCGATGCCGGTCGCGAGACGTCGCAGCGAGGGCAGGTCGTAGACGTCCTGCAGGACTTCGCGCAGCGTCTCCAGGATGATCGGGAACGTCGGATGCTTGCGGGCGACCTCGAGCAGCTGCGCCGAGCGCTGCCGCTGCTGCCACAGCGGGGTGCGCCGGTTGGGGTTCATCCGAGGCATGAGCAGGGCGCGCGCCGCGCACTCGCGGAAGCGCGAGGCGAACAGCGCGGATCCGCCCACCTCGTCGGTCACGATCCGCTCGAGCTCCTCGGGCTCGAAGACGAACAGCTCGGCGCCGGGCGGGTCCGCATCGGCGTCGGGTACGCGCACGATGATGCCGTCGTCGCTCGCGACCGCGGACCCCTCCACCCCGAGGCGCTCGCGGATGCGTGCGTTCACGGCCAGTGCCCACGGGGCGTGGGCCATCTGCCCATAGGGGGAGTGCAGGATCACGCGCCAGTCGCCGATCTCGTCGCGACTGCGCTCGACGGTCAGCGTCCGATCGGTGGGCAGCGTGCCCGTCGACTCCTTCTGCTCGTTCAGGTGCGCGAGCAGGTTCGCCTGCGCGCGGTCGTCGAGGCCGGCCGCGCTGAGGCGCTCCCTCGCCTTCTCCGGCGTCGCCCCGTGCACCTCGCGGTTGAAGACGCCGAGCGCCTCCCCGAGCTCGAACGGGCGGCCGAGGCCGTCGCCGTGCCAGAACGGCACCTTGCCCGGCTGCCCGTATGCGGGGATCACGTTGACCCGGTCGTGCGTGATCTCGGCGATCCGCCAGCTCGTCGTGCCGAGCGTGAACACGTCGCCGACCCGCGACTCGTAGACCATCTCCTCGTCGAGTTCGCCGACGCGCGCACCGGTCGTCTCACCGGCGACGAAGACGCCGAAGAGCCCGCGGTCGGGGATCGTGCCGCCGCTCGTGACCGCGATCCTCTGCGCGCCGGGGCGTCCGGTGAGAGTGCCGGCGTCGCGGTCCCAGACGAGGCGCGGGCGCAGCTCGGCGAACTCGTCGGAGGGGAAGCGCCCGGCGAGCAGGTCGAGCGTCGCCTCGTACGCCGAGCGGGGGAGCGCGGCGAAGGGCGCGCTCCGGCGCACGGTGTCGAACCACTGCTCGACATCGAGCGGCTCGAGCGCGCAGGCAGCCACCGTCTGCTGCGCGAGGATATCGAGCGGGTTCCGCGGCACGCTGATCGACTCGATCTGGCCCGCGAGCATGCGCTCGGTGACGATCGCGGTGTGCAGCACGTCGCCGCGATGCTTGGGGAACAGCGAGGCCCGGCTGATCTCGCCGACCTGGTGTCCTGCGCGACCGACGCGCTGCAGTCCGGACGCGGCCGAGGGGGGTGCCTCCACCTGGATCACGAGGTCGACCGCCCCCATGTCGATGCCGAGCTCGAGGCTGCTCGTCGCGACGACGCAGCGCAGCACGCCCGACTTCAGCTCCTCCTCGACGATCGCCCGCTGCTCCTTCGAGACCGAGCCGTGGTGCGCCTTCGCGAGCACCGGATCCGCCCCGGCCGTCGAACCCGCCTGCGCCATCATCGCGGCGGGCGGTCCCTGAGCCTGTCGAAGGGTCGCCGCCGGCAGGTCGAGCCCGATCCGTTCGCTGTAGATCTCGTTCAGCCGCCCCGTGAGCCGCTCGGCGAGACGGCGCGAATTGGCGAAGACGATCGTCGAGCGGTTCTGCAGGATCTTCTCGACGATCGCCTCTTCGACGTGGGGCCAGACGGATCCCGTCATCTCGGTGTTCTCACCGAACGCGTCGGCGCCGAAGTCCTCCGCGCGCTCTGCGCCGGCCGGCCGCGGGGTCTCGTCGGTGCCGGGCGGCGGGGGAGGGTTGAGCATGTCCTCGATCGGGACCACGACCTGCAGGTCGAAGGTCTTCGATGCGGGAGGCGCCACGATCTCGACGGGCTGTGCGCCACCGAGGAACCGCGCCACCTCGTCGATCGGGCGCACGGTCGCGCTGAGGCCGATCCGCTGCACGGGGGCCTCGGCCCCGGCTGCGCGGCGCAGCTGATCGAGACGCTCCAGACTGACCGCGAGATGAGCGCCGCGCTTGGTCGCGGCGACCGCGTGCACCTCGTCGATGATGACCGTGTGCACGTCGCGCAGAGTGTCGCCGGCGCGGCTCGTGAGCATGAGGTACAGCGATTCGGGTGTGGTGATGAGGATGTCCGGCGGATCCACGACGAGGCGGCGCCGGTCCGACGAGGTCGTGTCGCCCGAGCGCACGCCCACCGTCACCGTGGGCGCGGGGATCCCGAGCCGCCGGGCGGACTGCCCGATGCCGATGAGCGGCGAGCGCAGGTTGCGCTCCACGTCCACGCCGAGGGCCTTGAGCGGCGAGATGTAGAGGATCCGGGTGCGTCCGGGGCGATCGGGATCCTTCTTCGTGGCGCGCTTCTTCGCGGGCCGTGCGGGAGCCGGGGCCGTGTGCGCGGTCGAGCCGGCGGAGCCCGCGTCGGGTGCGGGTGCCTCCGCGGCCTTCTCTGGTGCGGCCGCCTCGGCGGTGCGCTCGCGGAACACCCGGTCGATCGCCGAGAGGAACGCCGACAGCGTCTTGCCCGATCCGGTCGGCGCGACGACGAGCGCGTGCTTCCCGCCGGAGATCGCGTCCCACGCGCCCGTCTGCGCGGGGGTGGGTGCGTCGAACGCCCCGCGGAACCAGTCCTGGGTCGCGGGGGTGAAACGGTCGAGCACGCGGTGCGCTGAGCCGGTCGGAGCGTCGCTCATCCGTCCATCTTCGCCGCTGCCGCCGACATTCGGACGCGGATCCGCCCTGGGCGCAACGGCCGGACACACGACGCGAAGGCGTTCCGTTCAGCGCTGGTTCTGTCCTCCGGCTCCGTGGCGAGCTCGGCGGGAGCGCTCTCGGATCCCGGGGGCGACGAAGATCAGCACGCCGAGCACTGTCGGCACCAGGGCGGCCATCGAGAGCAGGTATCCCTTCGGCTCCGCGTATCCACGGCTGACGAGGACCGCGTCTACGATCGCGAACCCGAATGACAGCCCGGCGACGGCGCTGCCGAGTGCGCGCAGAGTGACAGCCCTCGTGCCGGTTCCGCGCACACGAAGGGTCAGGAGATCGACGACGACGGCGAGCACCGCACAGGCGACGGCGATGAGGATCCAGACGGTGCTGACGATGCTCGCCTCGGTGTGCAGGTACCGCAGGGTCGCGCCCGAGGCGGCGGCCCACGCGAGGGCGGCGATGATCCATGCGGTCATGGACAAGGCCGAGGCCGGGCGTGCGCTGGGCCGCGGGCGGGCGGACGGGGCGGCGGGCTCCATACCTCGACGCTACCCCGGCGGTCGCTGTGGCCGCGTTCCGATCCTGTCGCGGATCTTCAAGCCCGGCGTCCCCGCACGGTGCGAGCATGGATGCATGGCCGAGCACACGACGAACTACACGAGCACGTTCATCGAGGTGGCCGAGGACTGCCCCACGGATCATGCGCAGGAACCGCCCGCGAGCGAGGTTCCGACGATCGGAGCACTGCACTACCGGATGATCGCGGAGCGCCCGTTCGAGCGGACCTCGGACGACGTCATCTTCTCCACCTGGGCGCTGCGGCGCGGCATCGATCCGGACGACGGCGCGGCGCGGGACGCCTTCTTCTCGAAGGGGCAGGCCTGCCTTCGCGCCTCGCCGCTCGGCAAGCGCTACGGCTGGGGCGTCCTCAGCGATGCCGAGGGGCGGGTCACGCTGGTGCCTCGCGAGTCCGAGGAGTACGCGCTCCTCGCGGCGGATCCGACCCTCGGTCACACCCGCGCGATGCGGGCGAAGCGGGCCTGAACCGCCGGTCGGGCGGGGTCACTTCTCCTTCGGGATGAGGATCCAGAGCACGATGTAGACCCACAACGGCAGCCCCGCGAACACCATCAGGACGATGGCGAGCAGGCGCATGACGAGGACGGGCCAGCCGAACCTGTGGGCGAGGGCGGCGCAGACGCCGGCGATGATGCGGCCCTTGCGGGGGCGGACGAGGGTGCTCATGCCCTCATCCTGCCCCCGCGCCCTGGACGGCCGCTGGATCCATCCGTCGGCCGTCCAGCGTCGGCACGCCGAGCCGACCGCGTGTCAGGGCAGGCGGTTCGCGGCGGCGAGGTTGGCGCGCAGCTCCTCGGCGTTCTGCCGTGTGACGTAGGCGGGGCGGTCGCGTTCGAGGCGCCACGACTCACTCAGCGGGCCGGCGCTCACGGTGTCGAACCCGAGCCGGTCGTAGACGTCGGTCACGAACGCGATCGCGTCGTCGTCGTCGCTCGCCGTGCCGAGAGCGCGCCGATCGGGCGAGCCGGCCGGAGATCCCGTCGTCAGGATCTCCGCGGCCCGGATCTGGTTGAACGCCTTCACGACCCTCGAGTGGGGAAGGTGATCCTGCAGGAGCTGCGACGTGGTGGTCTGGCCCTGGTCGAGGGCCTCGATGTGGCCATCCCGCTCGAAGTAGTAGTTGTTCGTGTCGAGCACGATCTTCCCGGCGAGCGGCGCCACGGGAATATCGGTCACCKCGGTCAACGGCACGGTGACCACGGCGACGTCCGCGGCCTCGGCGGCTCCGGTCGCGGTGGATGCCGTCACGCGCGGCCCGAGTCGCGTCACGAGCGCGTCGAGCGTCTCCGGACCGCGCGAGTTCGCGATCACGATGTCGTAGCCGAGGCTCGCGAAAGCCTCCGCGACAGCGCTGCCGATGTGTCCTGCTCCGATGATTCCGATTGTCGTCATGACGTGCGCAACAGTGGGATCACGCGACCGCATTCCCGATGTGTCGAGATGCCTTCGCGGCGCGCACCCGACCGGCCCCGGAGGGCATCGGCCGGGTGCGCCTCGCGCCGGGCCGTGCCCGTCAGGATCCCAGAGAGACTTCCGTGAGCGCGCCCTCGGCGTCGAGCTCGAGCGTCAGGTCGAGGTCCAGTCGGCGCAGGAACGCGTCGTCGTGGCTCACGATCAGCACGGCTCCGCGGTAGGCGCGGAGCGCCTGCACGACCTGGTCCACGGTGTCGAGGTCCAGATTGTTCGTCGGCTCGTCCAGCACCACGAGGTGCGGTGCGGGGTCGGCGAGCAGCAGCGTCGCCAGGGCGACCCGGAAGCGCTCGCCGCCGGACAGCGCGCCCACACGCCGGTCCATGGCCGCCCCGCGGATCAGGAACCGGGCGAGCCGGTTGCGCAGCTCCTTCTCCGGGATCTCCGGGGCGCGCGCCGCCACGTTCTCCACCACGGTGGCGGTCTCGTCGAGCCCATCGATCCGCTGCGGCAGGTACCCGATGCGGTCCGTGTGGCGGACCGTTCTCAGGACGGATTCTGCGGATCCGCGAGAATCCGCCGTTCCGGTCGCCGTTTCGGCAATCGATCCTGAATTCGGTACGGACACGGGATCAGCGGTCGAGACGGTGATCCAGCCTGAACTCGGCGCGCCGTCGACCGGAGCCGAGTCGGCACCCTCGACGAGCCGGCGCAGCAGCGTCGTCTTGCCGACCCCGTTGCGCCCGATCAGCGCGACGCGCTCCGGGCCCTGGATCGTCCAGGACCTCTCGGCGTCGCCGATGGTCGCGATGCGGCGGCTCCGGGAGACGCATGGATCCGGTAGTTCGATCTTCATCGTCGCGTCGTCGCGGATCCGATGACCTGCGTCGTCGAGCGCCGCCCGGGCGGCGCCCTCCTTCTCGGCGACCTCGGTGCGGAGCCGGCCGGCGGAGACCTGCGCCGCCATCTTGCGCCCGTTCGCGATGATCTTCGGCACGCGCTTCTCCTCGAACGCCTTCTTCGCCATCTGGGAGCGGGTCGCCAGCTTCAGCTCGGCCTCGATGCGCTGCCGCTTCTCCTTCTTGAAGGCCTGCTTGGCGTCCTTCTCGGCCTGCCGGGCGGACTCCTGTTCGGTGTCCAGCCACGCGCGCCATTGGGAGTACGGACCGCCGAAGACGCTGAGCTCGCGCCCGTACAGCTCGGCGGTGTCGTCCATGAGCTCCAGCAGCGTCACGTCGTGGCTGACCACGACGAGCGTGCCGCGCCAGGAGCGCACCATCTCGCCGAGCCGCGTTCGTGCGTCGCGGTCGAGGTTGTTGGTCGGCTCGTCGAGCAGCGTGACCGGCGCCCGACGCGCACGGATCCCCGCGATCGCGACGAGCACCGCCTCGCCGCCGGAGAGCTCGCCGACCGTGCGGTCGAGGAACGACGGGTCCAGGCCGGCTTCGGCCAGCGCCGCCTCGGCGCGCGCCTCGACGTCCCAGTCGTCGCCGACCTCGTCGAACCGTGCCGGGTCGACGTCGCCCGCCGCGATCGCGCGGACGGCGTCGAGGGCGCGGGCCACGCCGAGCAGCTCGGCCACCCGGGCGTGCGTGTCGAGTGTGAGGCGCTGAGGCAGGTAGGCCACGTCGCCGGTCGCGGTGATGTGGCCCGCCGTCGGGGTCAGGTCGCCGGCGATGAGGCGGAGCAGCGTCGATTTGCCGGATCCGTTGCGTCCGACAAGTCCCGTGCGGCCCGCGCCGAAGGCGCCGGAGACGGCGTCGAGCGCGGTGGACCCGTCGGGCCACGTGAAGGTGACGCGGTCGAGCACGACCGCGGAAGAGGGGGTGAGGATTGACATGGGCGACTCCCGGAAGTGTTCGGGTGCGCTGATGCCGATCGGTCCTGAGCCCGTCGAAGGGCGAGACGCCACGAAGAGGACGGATCTCGGGGACCGCAGATGCCTGTGCCGAAGCACGCGAGGGCAGGAAGGAGTGTCGGATCAGCGCGTGGATGGAACGCGGAGGCGACGACTCAGATCAAGGGACTTCCTTACACGGCGGACAGGACCCGGACGACGATACCGGGAGCTCTGCGTTCGTGCAACCCGGGCGTGTCGCGTCTGTTCGGCGCGTTCGGATGCAGCTGCGCGGATCCGGCCGGCCCGGTCGAGCGCGACTCCGCGGTGTCGGATCCGGATCCGTCCGGCGTCGGGCCCGGATCCGTCTCGCGGCGGATGGCCGCCCTCGCGACGGGATCTAGCCTGGAGGCATGGATGAGCAGCGGCCGGGATCCGGCGAGACGATGCGCCGGGTGGGGCTCGGAGCCGGCCTCGCGATCGGCATGGGTGTCGGCGTGGCGCTCGGCGTCGCGCTGAACAACATGGGCACCGGGATCGCTCTCGGGCTCGTGGTCGGAGCCGCGGTCATGGTCGCGTTCACCTTTGCGGGTGCGCGCATGCATCGGGACGAGCAACGGCGCAGGGCGGAAGCTGCGGGCCGGACGGACGCAGGACCGGTGGACGCTCGCGATTCCGACGCCCCAGGCCGCGACGCCCGGGAAGACCAGCCCGATCAGCCGTCGAGCGGCTCCTCCGACACCGGGGTCTGAAGGCTGTCCAGCCACCCGTCGAGGAATCGGCGGACGTCGGCCAGCTCCTCCTCCGACACGCTGTGCGTGAGGCCCGGATACACGCGCCCTGTCAGCTCCGAATGCTCCGGAAGCCACTGCGCGGTGTGCACGATGAGGGCGGGCGGGATGACGTCGTCCTTCGAACCGCGACCCCAGAACACCGGGGTGCGGCGCTCGCGCAGCGCGGCGTCGCCGGGGAGGTCTCCGGGGGCCGCGTAGCCGCTCAGGTTCACGACCGCGGCGATCCGCTCGGGATCCTGGCGGGCCGTCTGGAGCGCTACGGAGGCGCCCTGCGAGAAGCCGAGCAGCGCGATCGACGAGGCGTCGGCCGCCTCGTCGTCGAGCCAGCGCAGCACGGCCTCGGCGGCGGCGGTCACCGATGCGGGATCGCGCCGCTCCAGCTCGTCGATCGGGTACCAGGAACGCCCGGGCATCGGCCACGGAGCGGCGAGGGGAGCGGGCAGCGACGCCACGGCCACGCCGTCGGGCAGGAACGGCACGAGCGAGAACAGGTCCCCCTCATCGGATCCGTAGCCGTGCAGGAGGACGAGCAGCGGGAGCGCCTCGTCCTGTCGCGTCCAGCGCACCGCGGCGCGGTCGATCTCCACGGGTTCGGCCATGCCTCCATCCTGCCCCAGTCCGACGACGTCCCGCCCCCGATCCGGGCTCGTGCTCGGCGCGCATGGCAGACGCTGGTAGAAAGAGACCATGGCGGTACGCACACCCGATCCTGAGCCGTCCGACGACGACGGTCTCCCCGACGCGCTGTCCGGCCTGTCCGGCGGCCTCGACGGCCTCGGGGCGTCAGGCGGGGCGAATCCCGGGTGGCTGACAGACTTCGAGCTCGCCCAGGCGCGACGACGGCTGCCGATGCTCTACGTCGAGGCCGTGCCGGTGCGCACCGACGGATCCGGCGTGGTCACCGACATCGGGATCCTGCTGCGCGCGACGCCTCTGGGCGAGATGACGCGGACGATCGTCTCGGGACGCGTGCGCTACGGCGAGACCGTGCGCGACGCGCTGTTCCGGCACCTGGAGAACGACCTGGGCCCGATGGCCTTCCCGATGCTGCCGCCGTCGCCTGCGCCGTTCACGGTGGCCGAGTACTTCCCGATCCCCGGCGTGAGCGCCTATCACGACGACCGCCAGCACGCGGTGTCGCTCGCTTTCGTGGTTCCGGTGACCGGCACGTGCGAGCCGCGTCAGGACGCGCTCGAGGTGACCTGGTTCAGTCCGGAGGACGCCGCGAGCGACGCGCTCGCGGCCGAGATGGAGGGCGGCCGCGGCACCCTCATCCGCCAGGCGCTCGCGCACCTCGGCCTGCTGCGCTGACCCAGGCTGCGCTGTCCCCGGCTGCGCTGTCCCCGGCTGCGCTGACCTCGGCTGCGCTGCGGTCGTGGTGGTGCCATCGGCGCTACGACCGTGTCCCAGGTCTGGCTGGACCATGTCCCGAATTCGGCTCCGGATCCGGGACTCCCGCGCAAAAAGTGGGACACGGTCTGGAGCGCCACGACCGTGTCCCACTTCTGGCTGGCCCATGTCCCGAATTCGGCTCCGGATCCCGGGACTTCCGCGCCAGAAGTGGGACACGGTCCGGTAGCCCCCGACCTTGTCCCGAAAAGCGGAGAAGAGCGGCGGAAGCAGGCCGCGGTGGCGCTAGGCCACCCCGCCCGACCCCGCCCGATGACCTACCGGCTGGTCTCCTGGGCGACGAGTGCGACCAGCGCGTCGATGTCCGCCTCGGCCGTGTCGAAGCCGCACATCCAGCGCACCTCGTTGCGGGCGGCGTCCCAGTCGTAGAACCGGACCGTCTCGCGCAGGCGGTCGGCGATGCCGTCCGGCAGCGTCGCGAAGACGCCGTTCGACTGGGTCTGCTGGGTGAAGCCCACGCCCTGGATGGATCCGTCGGCGATGCCTGCTTCGAGCGAGGAGCGCAGGCGCTGGGCCATTGCGTTGGCGTGCCGTGCGTTGCGCAGGTACAGGTCGCCCTCCAGGAGCGCGATGAGCTGCGCCGACACGAAGCGCATCTTCGAGGCCAGCTGCATGTTGAACTTGCGGGAGTAGACGAGGCCGTCGGCGGCGCCGGGGGTGAGCACGACGATCGCCTCGCCGAGCATGGCGCCGTTCTTGGTGCCGCCGAAACTCAGCACGTCGACGCCGGCGTCGCGGGTGAACGCGCGCAGCGGCAGGTCCAGCGCGGCCGCGGCGTTCGCGAGGCGGGCGCCGTCGACGTGCAGCTTCATACCGCGGGAGTGCACGTGGTCGGCCAGCGTGCGGATCTCGTCCGCGGTGTAGAGCGTGCCGACCTCGGTGGACTGCGTGATCGAGACGACCAGCGGCTGGGCGCGGTGCTCGTCGCCCCAGCCCCAGGCCTCGCGGTCGACGAGCTCGGGCGTGAGCTTGCCGTCCTCTGTGGGGACGGAGAGGATCTTGAAGCCGCCGATGCGCTCGGGCGCCCCGCCCTCGTCGACGTTGATGTGCGCGGTCGTCGCCGCGATCACCGCGCCCCAGCGGGGGAGCATCGCCTGCAGCCCCGTCACGTTCGCGCCCGTGCCGTTGAAGACCGGGAAAGCCTCGACACCCTCACCGAAGTGCTGCCGGAAGACATCCTGCAGCCGCTCGGTGTACTGATCCTCGCCGTATGCGATCTGGTGGCCGTCATTGGCCTCCACGATCGCCGCGAGCACCTCGGGGTGGATGCCGGAGTAGTTGTCGGATGCGAAGCCGCGCAGGGCCTTGTCATGCAGAATGCTCACCGGACGAGTCTATTCTGCGGCGCCACGCCAGCCGCCCGCCCGGCCCGCGCCACGCCCGCCACCCGGCGGGCCCGCGC
>NZ_JBFTMT010000013.1:0-128439 GCF_056397105.1 Microbacterium sp. 05N427 | reverse complement strand
GTCGTGAAGGCCCACCAGAGGGCATCAGGGAAGGTGGAGATGCTGCCGCCGCCGACGCGCTCCGCATCCAGCACGGCGAGAGACGCGACGTAGACGACCAGGAGCGTCGCGCCGGTCACGTAGATCACGATCTGCCCGCGCACGGCGCGGCCGGCCGTGCGCTGCAGCACGGCGAGCAGCGTGACCACGCGCAGAACGCGCAACGGGCGGAGCATCGGCAGCACCACGGTGGCGAGGTTGAACAGATGCGTGAAGAACCAGTGCCATCGCCGAGGAGCGATCACGAGGCTCACGATGTAGTCGATGAGGAAGGTTCCCCAGGAGACCCAGAGCAGGTCTTCGAGCAGGGCGCCGACGTCGCCTCGCGGGTCCACGATCACCTGGATCGAGTAGGTGACGAGGAACAGCACGGACGCGACGATGAGCGGCCACTCGGTGATCCGCCGCCAGCGCTCCAACGTCATGCGCGCATCGTACCTCCGTGCGGGTCCGCCCGGGGGCGGTGATGGGTGCCCCCGGGTGGTGGTGGTGCCCGGTGGCGGTTGTGGTGTCCGGGGCGTTCGGTTGCGGACATGCGGTCTAGGCTGGCGCCGTGACACGGCGGACGCGATGGACCACGATCGCCGTCGTGGTCGTCCTCGCGGCGCTGGCCGTGCTGGTCGTCGCGCGGGGCGGGAACTCCGGCGGACTCCCCGCCGCCGTGGTCACCTCGTCGTACGCGACCCCGGGATCCCCCGCGACCGGATCCGGGGCCGGATCGGTCGACGACCCCGTCCGTGCTCTGTTCGACGGGCGCAGAAGCGGTGTCGAGGTGCAGGGCACCGGCGTGGTCTCCCGCATCCTGCCGGACGATGACCAGGGATCACGGCACCAGAAGTTCCTCCTCATGACGCCCAGCGGGATCTCGATCCTCATCGCCCACAACATCGACATCGCGCCGCGGCTCGACGGCCTGTCGGTCGGGGACCGGGTGGACTTCCTCGGCGACTACGAATGGAGCGACAAGGGCGGCACGGTGCACTGGACGCACCACGATCCGTCCGGCCGGCACCAGAACGGCTGGCTGACCTGGAATGCTCGCACCTACTCCTGACTCCTCCTGAGTCTCCGGGTGCCCGACCCCGGCCCCGGAGTCCCGCCACTTCCGAGTCATAGCGTGCGCTGACAGGGACGACTCGGGAGTGGGGAGCTCTCTGCGCGGCCAGTGGGACAGCGGGACCGTGACGGGGCTGCTCGCCGAGTGCACGGCTTCCTGTCGAGTGCACGGCTTCCTGTCGAGTGCACGGCATCGCTGCGTCAACAGGCCGTGCGTTGGGCAACATGCCGTGCCCCCGCGGTTATCGGCGCACCTGACCGGTCAACAACCCGTGCGCTCGGGACCAACCCGTGCGTTCGGCACCAGCCCGGTGCACCTGAACGGTCCGCACACGGTGCGCTCGGCAATGTCCTGTGCTCTCGGCATCAGCGGGTGTCCTCGGGACCACCGGGTGCACTTGATCCGGTCCGCGCCCGGTGCGCTCGGCAATGTCCCGTGCCCTCGGCGTCCCTGGATTCCCCGCCATCGCTGGGACCTCTGGCAGCCCGGGTCCCCGGCCCCGCATCCCCGGTCCACCCGGCCCCTGGCGCCCCCAACGCTCGCGGCGACGCGACTTCCCCCCGGAGCACCCCACAACAGAGTCGTCCCCATCARCGCACCCCATAGCGTGCGCTGACGGGGACGACTCGGAAGTAGGAGGGGCAAGCCCGGAGGGGCAAGCCCGGGGAGCCTAGCCGCCGAGGTAGGCGCGGTGGAGGAGCTGGGGATCCGCGTGCAGGTCCTCCGCGGTGCCCTGGAACGAGACCCGCCCGCCGGCGACGACCACGGCCTCGCGGGCGATGCCGAGGGCGAGCTGGGTGAACTGCTCCACGAGCAGCACGCCCACGCCGGACTCCGCGATCGACTGCACGATCGGCACCAGCCGCATGAAGACGACGGGCGCGAGACCGAGCGACATCTCGTCGATGAGCAGGATCTTGGGCTTCGCCGCGAAAGCCCGCGCGAGCACCACCATCTGCTGCTCGCCGCCCGACAGCAGCGCCGTGGGAGAGTCGATCCGCTTCTCCAGCTCCGGGAAGGGCGCGAGCGCCGCCTCGAGCTCGGCGGGCGTGCGCGCCGTGAGCGACAGGTTCTCCCGCACCGTGAGGGACGGGAATACCGCCCTGCCCTGCTCGATGTGCACGATGCCTTTGCGTGCCCGCGTCACGCGGGAGAGCTTGTCGATGCGCTCGCCGTCGAGCGCGAGCGTGCCGGCCGAATGGCCGACGACGCCCGAGATCGACTCGATGAGGCTGGTCTTGCCCGCGCCGTTGGGCCCGACCAGGGCGAGCACCTCGCCGCCGCGCACGGTCAGCGACACGTCGGAGATCACCGGCCCCGCGCCGCGGCTGACGGTGACGCCGTCCAGCACCAGTTCGCTCATGACAGCAGCTCCGTCTCTCCCATGTAGGCCTTGACGACGTCGGGGTTCGCGAGCACCTCGTCCTGCGGACCCGTGGCGAGCACCTGCCCGAAGTTCAGCACGGTGAGCATCGGGCACACCGATCGGACAAGATCCAGGTCGTGCTCGATGATGATGAGGGCGACACCGTAGCGCTGCGGCAGCTCGCGCAAGCGGGCGGCCAGCGCGAGGTGCTCGTCGTGCGAGAGGCCGGCGGCGGGCTCGTCCAGGATGAGCAATCGCGGCCCCGCCAGCACGGCGGCGGCCACCTCGACCAGACGCCTGGTGCCGACATCGACGCTCGACAGCCGCGCCCGCGCGGGCGGGCAGCCGAAGAACGCGAGCGTCTCCTCGATGTCCGCCGCGGACAGCCGGCGCCGAGCGACGAAGCGCACGTACGCCCCCACGGTGAGCAGCGGCGGCACCCGGTCCTGCTGGAACGTGCGGCGCAGGCCCAGCCGGGCGCGCCGCGTGGGGGAGAGCCCTGCGAGGTCGCGGCCTCCCAGCAGCACCCGACCGCCGTGCTTGGGCAGGAACCCGCTGATCGCATCGACGAAGGTCGACTTGCCGGCGCCATTCGGCCCGATGAGGCCCATGATCGACGCCTCGGGCACGGAGAACGACACATCGTCGAGCGCCTTCAAGGCGCCGAACTGGACGGTCAGGTGCTCCACGGTCAGCACCGGCTCGCCGCTCAGGAGCGCCGGATCCAGCGTGGCCGTGGTGGTCGTGCGGATCTCCTCGGCGTCGCCGGCCGCGTCGGGCGGCAGCGCCGTGAGGGCGGCGCTCGCCGTCTTGCGGTCCTGCCGCTTCCACAGGAGGTTGCGGATCCCCTGGCCGAGGCTCGTGCCGCTCGTGAGCGCCTGCACGCCCAGGACGCCGAAGATCACGAAGCCCCAGTCCTGCGGGATGTGCCAGCGCTTGAGCAGTTCGGGAACGAGCACCCAGAGGATCCCTCCGAACACCGCCATGTCGATGAGGTGCGCGCCGCTCATGATCGCGAGCACGTACAGGGCGAGCGACTGCAGAGGCGTGAAACTCGCCGCGAACGGCAGCTGCACCTGACCCGCCAGCAGCCCTCCGGCCGCGCCGCCGAGCGCTGCCGAGACGGCGAACGCGGTGAGCTTGGCGACCTGCACGCTCTGACCGGCGGCGGCCGTGCCGCGCTCGGAGAACGCGACGGCCTTCCAGCTCGCACCCCAGCGGCTGCGCTGCAGGAAGAACACGATCAGCCCGCACACGACGAGCACGATGATCGACAGGAAGAAGAACTTCTTGTCGTTCGAGAACAGCACGGGGCGATCGATCGAGATGGCCTCCGCGGATCCAGGGAACTGGATCTGCACGAGCGTGACGTCCGCCGCGGCGGCGAAGCCCAGGGTGACCACGGCGAGGTTCACGCCGCGCAGGCGCAGGGCGGGCAAGCCCACGAGTATCCCGGCGACCCCGGCGACGAGCGCGCCGAGGACGAGCCACACGATGAAGCCGCCCGGCGCATGCCAGATGTTCATGAGTGCCACGATCCACGCGCCGATCGCCGCGAAGGTGAGCTGGCACAGGGCGATCATGCCCGCGGATCCGGTCACGACGCCGAGGCCCATGATCGCGATCGCGGCGATGACCGCGCTGATCGCGAGGTAGACGAAGTAGCCGGACAGGGCGTTGGAGAGGAGGAACCCGACGAGGATCGCGAGGGCTCCGACGACGAACGGCCAGACGGTGCGGACACCCGGCTTCTGCAGGAGCGGGATGGACGGGCGGGCGGGCGAGAGCGGCTCAGCGTGCGGCATCCCACACCTCCTTGCGCTGGGTCCAGAGCAGCAGGACCACGATGAACAGGAACGGGAGGAAATTGCGGACGAGGGAGATCTCGTTGATCTGCGCGACGAGTCCGCCCAGCACGCCCAGTACGAGTCCGCCGACCACGGTGAGGCCGAGGCGCCTGAAGCCGCCGAGCAGTGCTGCGGCGGCTGCGGGGATGATGAGCATCGAAAGGCTGGTCGCGTCATTGGACTGCGAAGGCGCGACGATCACGATCGCGATCGCGCTGATCACGCCGGTCACGAACCAGACCGCGATCGAGAGCGGGCGGGAGCGGATCCCGAGCAGCTCGGCCGTGGTCGGGCGCTCGGAGAGCGCGCGCAACTGGGTGCCGATCCGGGTGCGGGTGAGCAGCACGTGCACCCCGACCGCGACGACGACGGCCATGCCCACGGTCCACATCGTGACCTGGCTGATCACCACGCCGCCGACCGTGAAAGCGGGCCCGGCGATGATCGGCGCGAACGGCTGCGGCTTGTTGCCGAACAGGATGAACGAGAGCGAGATCAGCAGGAGCAGTGGGCCGACCGTCATCGCCGAGCGCGTGGTCGTGGACGCCTCGGACAGCCAGGTCGCGGCGATCCAGCCGATCGCGACCGCCAGCACGCCGCCGATCAGGACGCCAAGGACGGATCCGATCCACACCGGCATGCCCGCCTTGGTGACCAGCCACACGGCGCAGAACCCGCCGAACATGCCGGTCGCCGCCTGGGCGAAGTTGACGACCCGGACCAGCCGGGCCATGAGGGTCAGGCAGACCCCGAGGACGGCGTACAGGCCGCCGGCCGCGAGTCCCGCCAGGGCTCCTTCGAGCATGGTGCTTCTCTTTCCTGTTCGATCCCGCATGTTCGATCCGGGCTGTTGAGCGCCCTTCGTCTCGTCGCTCCGCTCCTCGCTCAGGGACCGGGGAACGGCGCTCAACAACCGGTGGAAGGGTCGGTCCCTGAGCGAGCGGAGCGAGACGAAGGGCGCTCAGCGCACTGCGGGTGACTACTTGGTGGGGATCCGGAGCCAGTCGTCCGCGACCTTCTGCCAGGCGTGGGTGCCGCTCTTGAGCTCGATCGGCCAGCCGGCGGTGTTGTGCACACCGAAGGTGAACGGCGTGCCGATCATCTTGTTCTCGATCGGCTTCATGTTCTTGAGCGCCTCGGTGACGGTCTCGCGGGTGACGTCGCCCTTCATGCCCTTCAGCACGGAGAGGAAGTGCGTCGCGGCGAGGTAGCCGCCCTGGCTGAACGAGGTCAGCGGGATCTTGTTCTTGGTCATCAGGTCCCGCCAGTCCTTGTTCACGTCGTTCTCCTCGGTGAACGGGTAGAACTCGGCCGGGACGTAGATGCCGGCGCCGGCGTTGTCGACCGCCTTGGCGAAGTTCTCGCTGTAGACGCTCGTCAGGTACAGCCAGGTGACGTCGTTCCAGCCCTGCGCGTTGGCGGCCTTGACCTGGCCGATCGCGTCCGGCTCGACCGGGTTGATCGCCAGAGCCTTGCACCCGGCCTGCTTGGCCTTGACGATGTACGGCGTGTAGTCGCTCGCGCCGTACGGCACGGTGTCGTCGACGTAGAGGGGCTTCTTGCCGGTGATCTTGGTCCAGCTGTCGATCGCGGCCTGGTAGGTGGGACGGGTGGATCCGGCGATCTCCAGCAGCACGCAGATGTTGTCGAGCTTGAGCTGTTCGGATCCGTACAGCAGGGTCAGCGTCATGTCGTTGTACGGGCCGACGTTGGCGGGCGAGATGTTCTTGCTGTCGAAGCATCCCGTGTCGACGCCGATGCCGGGGATCGAGAGGATCCCCTCCTGCTCGTAGTACTTCTTGTTCAGGTCGCACTCGATGAGGCTCGCGGATCCGACCATCGCGACGGCGTTGTCGGATCCGACGATCTCCCGGGCGTTCGCGGTCGCGGTGGCGGGATCGCCTTTGTCGTCCAGCGCCTTGTAGTCGATCTTGCGACCGTTCAGGCCGCCGTCGGCGTTGAACTTGTCGAATACGGCCTTGGCCGCCTGCGACGCCTCCGGGAAGGTGGCGGGCCCTGAGATGGTGTTGACGGATCCCACGACGATCGGGTCGGAGGATCCTGATCCTGAGCCGCCGTCGCCGGAACAGCCGGCCAAGGCCAGCATGCCCGCGGCGAGCAGCGCTGCTGCGGCGGTGATGCGCTTGTTCATGTGATTCCTGTCTTCTCGGGTGCGGGACGGGTCCCGCGGTGTGGTGCAGGTCGGTGCGGTGCGGTGCGGTGCGGTGCGGTGCGGTGGTGTGCGGTGCGGTGGTGTGCGGTGCTCAGTCGCGGATCGCGCGGGAGACCATCTCGGTGTCGGTGAACTGCTCGAAGGCCACGACCTCGCCGCCCTCGAGCCGCCACACGTGCGCGACGCGGGCGGCGAAGAACCGTCCGGTGCGCGTGTAAGTGCCGGAGTAGGTGCCGATGCCGATCACGGTGTCGCCGCCGTCGATCACCTCGTCCACGGCGAGCGTGTAGTCGTCCCAGTCCTCCTGAAGGCGGGAGAATACGTTCTCGACCACGGCGTCGGGGCCCACGTAGGTGCCGGCGTACGGGAAGCCCGCTGCCTCGGTCCAGCGCACATCGTCGCGGAGCGGCGCGAGCATGCCGTCGATGTCGCCGCGGTCGCTCGCGTCGTAGTGGGCGCGGATGATGTCGGCATTGGTCATAGCAGGATGCTCCTCAAAGGTCGTAGGGCCGACGGATAGCGCGAGGCCTTCGTGCAGGAGGCGGCTCACGACGATCGGCGGAGGTCAGACGGGCTGGGCGTCGGGGTAGGCGACCGAACCGAGCGGATAGATGTGGCCGCCTCCGCGGGAGTGCTCGGACGCCCCCTCGCCGTTGAGGCCCAGGAAGATGCCGGTCGTCATGAGCTGGTAGCCGAGGTCGTGCAGCCAGACGCTCGCGACCGCGATCCGGAACTCGCGGAAGCAGAACAGGTAGAGCCCGTCCGCGAACTTCCAGACCGTGGAGAGGTCCATGTCGCCGTGTCCGCGCTGCACGCCCTCGAGGCACTGCCAGGCGTAGCGCTGGCTGGAGACGTAGACGTGCTCGTACAGGTGGTGCGGGCTGTACCGGTAGATGTTGCGCTTGCCGATGAGGTCCCTGCTGGGACCGGGGACCTCGCCCGTGGGGTCGCCGGCGCCTGTCGTGGCGGCCCAGAACTCCTGGCCGACCTGCGGGGTCCCCTCGACGGCCTCCGCGGCGATGCGGGAGCGGACGACCGTGGCGCGGTGGGTCGTCGTCGAGTAGACGACGGTGAGGGCCTCGCGCTCGCGCGACGCGAGCGGCAGGTTCACGAAGACGACGTCGTCGCGCACCGCGACCGCGTCGTAGGGGTCGGTGCCGGAGGCGTCGAGGCCGGACCAGGTGACCGTCCCGGTCCCTGCGCCCGTCGAAGAGCCGAAGTCCAGGGCGAGCCGCCCGCCGTCGTCGAGCTCGAGGATCAGCGAGGTGCCGGCCAGGTCGACGTTCGGCAGACGGTAGGTGTCGATCCCCGCCGCGAACTCGTCATAGGTGCGCCATTCGTCCAGCCCTTCCTCGGGCGCGGAGATCGGATCGGCAACCGTCACATCTTCGGACACTCTGGGACTCCTTCGACCCTGACCCCGCCGGACTGCGGGGCGTGGGTCCATGCTGTTCCCGCGCCCGATCGGCCTCAACGATCCGGATCCGATCCCGCGCCGAGAGTCAACCGGCGTGCCCCCAGCGGCAAGAGGGCGGGCTCCGGCCGGAGGCGCCGCGCGTCCGCCTCACAGCGCCGCCCCGCAGACGAGAGGACTTCGATACACGGGCGTCACCGAGCGCGCGATCGGCCGAAACACGCGCCTGACAGCGTGAGCGCACACGCACTCACAGGAGGTCCGCGATGACCAGCACCGCAACGAACCCCACCACCTCGAGCACGTCCGCGGGCCGGTCCGCCGGACTGGACTTCCTGCCGGGACGCTGGATCTCCGGATGGGATCCGGAGGACATCAGCCAATGGCGCGAGGCCGGGGCGGCGATCGCGCGGCGCAATCTGCGCTGGTCGATCTTCGCCGAGTTCCTGGGCTTCGTGGTCTGGCAGCTGTGGTCCATCGTGGTCGTCGCGCTTCCCGGTGCGGGCTTCTCCTTCACGGTGACGCAGACGTTCTGGCTGATCTCGATCCCGAGCCTCGTCGGAGCGACGCTGCGCTTCCCCTACACCTTCATGGTGCCGCGCTTCGGCGGCCGGAACTGGACGGTCGTCTCGGCGCTGTTGCTGCTGATCCCGGCGGTCGGCCTCGCACTCTGCGTCTCGAATCCGGACACGCCCTTCCCGGTGATGCTCGCCGTCGCGGCGCTCGCGGGTCTCGGCGGCGGCAACTTCGCCAGCTCCATGGCCAACATCACCTCGTTCTATCCGCAGCGCGAGAAGGGCTGGGCCCTCGGACTGAACGCCGCGGGCGGCAACCTGGGCGCCGCGGTCGCCCAGTTCGCGGTGCCGATCGTGATCACGCTGGGGGCGGGGGCGACGCTGGGGCTGCCGTTCGCCGGCCTGATCTGGATCCCGCTCATCCTGGTGGCGGCGCTCGGGGCCTGGTTCCGGATGGACAACCTCACGAGCGCCACGGCGGACGTCAAGGCGTCGCTGGCGGCGCTGCGCTATCCGGAACTGTGGCTGATGGCGCTGCTGTACATCGGGACCTTCGGATCCTTCATCGGCTTCTCCGGCGTCTTCCCCAAGCTCATCGCCGACCAGTTCCCTGCGTTCAGCGCGTTCCCGATCGGCGGTGCCACGCTGTCGCTCGCCTTCGTCGGCGCCCTGGTCGGCTCCCTCGCCCGCCCCTTCGGCGGGCGCCTGGCCGATCGGTTCGGCGGCAGCACGATCACGATCGTCGCCTTCGCCGTGATGGCGCTCTGCGCGCTGGGCGTCATCCTCACCCTGCCCCTCGGCGACTTCCGCTTCTTCCTCGGCTTTTTCCTGCTGCTGTTCATCGCGAGCGGCGCCGGCAACGGCGCCACCTACCGGATGATCCCCACGCTGTTCGCCCTGCGCTCCGGCGCCGGCGACGGGCACACCTCATCCGGCGATGTACCGGCGCAGCGTGCTGCGGCGGCGGCCCTGGGGATCGTCTCCGCGCTCGGCGCGTACGGCGGCTTCGTCATCCCGCAGGCGCTCGGGCTCTCCAAAGCCGCGACGGGAGGCTACGCGGCAGGTCTCGGCTGGTTCGTCGGCGCCTATGTGCTGCTGCTGGCCGTGACGGTCGCCGTGCACCGCCGCGGCCGCCGGCGCGGAGTGCGGATCTGAGATGCCGGCCGTGACACCGGCCGCAAGCGCGTCGCGGGGCGCCGCGGCCACGCACTGCCCGTACTGCGCCCTGCAGTGCGCGATGACGCTCGCCCCGAACCCGCAGGGGCCGGCGCCGGTGCGGGTCGAGCCCCGGATGTTCCCGACCAACCGCGGCGGGCTCTGCACCAAGGGCTGGACGTCCGCAGAGCTCCTCGTGACGCCCGATCGCCTGACGACCCCGCTGATCCGGGAGCAGGGCGGGCTTCGACCCGCGACGTGGGACGAAGCCCTCGGCCGGATCGTCGCGCAACTGCGCGAGATCCGGCGCGAGGACGGACCCGACGCCGTCGCCGTGTTCGGCGGCGGCGGTCTCACCAACGAGAAGGCCTACCTGCTCGGCAAGTTCGCCCGGCTCGCACTCGGTACCTCGCGCATCGACTACAACGGCCGGTTCTGCATGGCGTCCGCCGCGGCGGCGGGGAACAGGGCGTTCGGGATCGATCGGGGCCTGCCCTTCCCCGTCGAAGACCTGGACGGCGCTGACGCGATCCTGCTGCTCGGGTCGAATGTGGCGGCGACCATGCCCCCGCTCCTCTCGCACCTGGCGGGCGCGCGCGCGGAAGGCGGCCTGATCGTCGTCGATCCGCGCCGTTCCCAGACCGCGCAGCTCACCGCGGATGGTGCCGGCGTGCACCTGCAGCCCGCACCGGGCAGCGACCTCGTGGTGCTTCTGGGKCTCACTCACATCGTGCTGTCCGAGGGTCTCGCCGACCTCGGCTATCTCGCTGCACGCACGGTCGGTTTCGACGAGGTGCAGCGCAGCGTCGCCGCCTGGTGGCCGGAGCGGGTGCAGGCGAGCACCGGGGTGCCGGTCGCGCTGCTGCGTGCGACGGCCCAACGGCTCGCCCGGGCCCGGAACGCCTTCATCCTCACCGGCCGCGGGGTCGAGCAGCACGTCGACGGCACCGACACCGTCACGGCCGCGATCAACCTGGCCCTCGTCCTGGGGCTGCCCGGCACGCCGGGATCCGGCTACGGCACCCTGACCGGGCAGGGCAACGGGCAGGGCGGACGCGAGCACGGCCAGAAGTGCGATCAGCTGCCCGGATATCGCCGGATCGCGGATCCGGCGCACCGGGCTGCGGTCGCCGCGGTCTGGGGCGTCGAACCGTCGGTGCTGCCGGGACCCGGCGTGCCGGCCGTGGAGCTGCTCCGCCTGCTCGGTGCGCCGGGCGGCGTGCGCGCGCTGCTCGTGCATGGAGCGAACGTCGTGGTCTCCGGCCCCGACGCCTCCCGGACCAGGGCGGGACTCGCGGCGCTCGACCTGCTCGTCGTGTGCGACTTCGTGCTGAGTGAGACGGCCGCGCTCGCCGATGTCGTGCTGCCGGTCACGCAGTGGGCGGAGGAGGAGGGGACGATGACGAATCTGGAAGGCCGCGTCATCCGCCGTCGCCGCGCCCTGGATCCGCCGGACGGCGTGCGCAGCGAGCTCGAGATCCTCGCCGACCTGGCCGCGCGGCTGGACGCGCCCTCGGTCTGGCCGACCGAGCCGGCCGTCGTCTTCGCCGAACTCGCCCGCGCCTCCGCCGGAGGGATCGCGGACTACTCCGGGCTGAGCCACGAGCTCCTGGACGCCCAGCTCGAGGCGGGGATCGCCGCGCACTGGCCGTACCCGGCCGGATCCCGCGGCACGCCGCGCCTGTTCGGGGATCGGTTCGGCCATGCGGATGGACGGGCCAGGATGATCGCGGTCCGGCCCGGGGAGCGCGAAAGTGCGGCGGAGGCTCCGGCGCCGCCCGCGAGTCCCGTGGTCCAGGCCGCCGCCCGCCTCACGCTCATCACCGGACGCCTGCTCGAGCACTACCAGTCGGGTGCGCAGAGCCGCCGGGTTCCCGAGCTGTCCGCCGCGCAGCCGCGCGCCCTGGCCGAACTGCACCCCGCGACCGCTGCCCGACTCGGCATCGCCGACGGGGACCCGATCGTGCTGCGCAACGGACGCGGCACCGTCCGTGCGGTCGCGCTGCTCGCCGAGCGGATCCGCATGGACACGGTCTTCTTGCCGTTCCACTTCCCGGACGAGGAATGCGCGAACCTGCTCACCGTGGCGGAGGTCGATCCTGTCTCGGGGATGCCGGAGTTCAAGCGCACCGCGGTGACCGTCACGGCCGCGCCGCACGTGCGAGCCTCGGAGAGCGAGGACGCGGCATGACCGCGCTCCTGCGGGTGGTGCTGATCGGCTACGGGCCGGTCGGCGCGCGCTTCGTCGAGGAGCTGCTGCCCGCGGTGGAGGCGGGCCGCGTGGATCTCGTCGTGCTGGGCGCCGAGGACGAGGACGCCTACAACCGGGTGCTGCTCGCCGAATACGCCGTCGGCGCCACCACGCGGGCGCGTCTCGAGGTCGCCGACACCGCTGCCGCGCAGCGCGCGGGTGTGCGGATCCGGCTCTCCGAGGCGGCGGTCGCGATCGATCGCGTCCGGCGGCGCGTACGCACGTCGCGCGGAGACGAGGTCGAGTACGACCGGCTGGTGCTCGCCACCGGCGCCCGCGCGAACATCCCCACGCTGGACGGACTGCCCGACACCCGTCACGGGCGGAGCGTCGCGGCGGACAGCGCCCCGCTTCCGCTGCCCGCCGGCGTGACCGCGCTGCGCGATCTGGGCGACGCCGAGGCCGTGGCACCCGTGGTGGCCGGCGGCGGACGGATCCTCGTGCTCGGCGCCGGCGTGCTGGGGATGGAGTTCGCGCTGCTGGCGGCCGAGCACGGCGCCAGGGTCACGGTCGTGCACCACGGTCCGGCGCCGATGGCGCGCAATCTGGACGAGGCCGGCGGACGGATGCTGTCCCAGGCCGCGCGGGCGGCAGGGCTCGACATGGCCGCGCACGCCCGCGCCGAGGCCCTCGACTTCCGCGACACCGAGACGGGGAGGGTCTTCGACGGCATCGCCTGCGCCGACGGCACCTATCTCCGCGGCGACCTGCTGGTGCTGTCGTGCGGTGTCGGGCCCCGCACCGAACTCGCGCTCGACGCCGGTCTGGCGTGCGCGAGGGGTGTGCTCGTGGACGAGTCGTTGCAGACCTGGAGCGATCCGCTCGTTTTCGCGATCGGGGACTGCGCGCAGATCGCCGATCCGGCCGTCGTGGATCGATCCGGTCGCGTCGCCGGGGCGCCGAGCGGCTTGATCGGCCCGGGCTGGCGACAAGCCGGAGCGGTCGCGGCCCGGCTGCGCGCCGAGGTGTCGGGAGTGCGGATCGGGCGCGACGCGGCGGTGCCGGGACCGGAGCGCCCGACCGTCGTCATGCTGAAGGCGACGGGGATCGATGTCGTGTCGGGCGGCGATCACCAGGCCGAGCCCTGGGATCCGGATGCGGAGGTGAGCGTCTGGGTCGATGCCGCACGAGGGGCCTACCTGAAGACCGTGGTCCGTCACGGGATGCTGGCGGGCTTCGTCGCGGTGGGGCTGCCGCACGCGGGAGCCGAGCTCACCCTGCTGTACGAGCGCGGCTCGGCCCTCGTGGTGGAACCTTCCGCGCTGCTGCGACTCGACGCCGTCGACGCCGGTGCCGCTCCGGCCGAGGATCCACTCGGACCAGAGGCCACGGTGTGCTGGTGCAACGGCGTCACCGCTGCCCGGATCACGGATGCGGCGGCGAGCGGAGCGGACACGGTCGAGGAGATCGGCCGGTGCACCAGGGCCGGCACAGGATGCGGTGGCTGCAAGGGCCGTATCGCCGCCCTGCTCGCCGCGGCGCCGGTGCGGTGAGAGCCGCGGCGCCGGTGCGGTGAGAGCCGCAGCGCCGGTGCGGTGAGAGGTGACGGCTGAGGGCGGTGACGGCGGCGGACGGCAAGGGGGCGCGAGCGTGCGCGGGGCCGTGCCCCCGGCTCAGACGTCCAGCCGGTAGCCGCGCTTCACGACCGTCGAGACCAGCCCTGGAACACCCAGGTTCTGGCGGAGGCGGCTGAGTGACACCTCCATCGTGTGGTCATCGCCATCGAGGGCGCCGGCCAGCGCACGGCGTGAGACGACGGCGCCCCGGGCGGAGACGAGGGCACGGAACAGCGTCACCGAGCTCGGCGTCAACCGCACGGCGGTGCCGTCGATCACCGCCGCGCTGCCGCGCAGCTCCACCGTCCCATGGCGAGTGGGCACGCGCAGCGTGCCGCGATCCTCCAGATGCTCGCAGACGAGGCGGATGAGCGCGCCCATGCGGTAGCGGTCCGGCTGCAGGACGGGGATCCCCTCGTGGCGCAGCGGCACGGACGTCACCGGTCCGACGCTGGCGGCGACCACGGCGTCGCGAAGGGCCTGCACGACCTCGTCGCGCCGGCCTCTGGCGCGCGCGGCGGCGAGAAGACCGTCCACGGCGGGGGCGCTGGTGAACGTCACGGCGTCGAGCTGCCGCGCGGTGACCGCGTCGATCAGGCGCGTGATCCGCTCATCCGCGTCCTCGTCGGTCGACCAGGTGTACGGCGAGACCGTGAGGACGCTCATCCCGGCGGCCCGCAGGCGGCCCAGCTGCTGCTCATCGGCCTGCCCGTGCTGCTGCACGGCGACCGTCGTGCCCCCCGGGCACTCGGCGATGGTCTTGTCGACCAGCGACGCTGTGGTCTCCTCGTCGCTCATCCCCGCGTCGTCGAGGCCGGCGGCGCGGACCGCTCCTCGGGCCTTGGGTCCGCGCACGAGGATCCGCGAGGCGGAGAGGGCGCGCTGCAGCGCTTCGCCGAGACCCGCGGCGTCGGCGACCTCGAACCAGCGCCGCATCCCGTAACTGGTCGTGGCGAGCAGCACGTCAGGGCGGGCGGCGATCATGCGCCGGGTGTCGGCGATGACCGGTGCATCGTCCTCGGCGGGCCGCATCCGCACCGTCGGAGCGTGCAGCACAGTCGCGCCGCGTCGTTCGAAGGCGTCGATCAGATCCGCCGATCGCCGGTCGCTCGTCACGCCGATGCGGAACCCGGACAACTGGTCAGGGCCGAAGTCCGCCACGGATGCGCYGTCGACGCGATCGTCAGGAGCGTCCGCCGGTGTCATGCGCCGCTCCCCGCGTGCGTGACGGCGTCGGTGAGAACGGCTCTGGCCTCGGCCTCGCCGTGGAGGGCGCGACGCACGACCTCGCCGATCACGATGACCGCGGGTGACCGGACCCCCGCGCTCTCTGCCGCCTCGCGGATCCCCACGAGATCCGCGAACGTCGTCCGCTGCCCGGGGGAGTAGCCGCGCTCGACCACGGCGACCGGGGTATCCGGCGCCATCCCGCAGCGCAGCAGACCCGCACTGATCGAGGGGAGATTCGACACTCCCATCAGCACCACGATGGTGCCGCCGAGCCCCGCCAGATGCTCGAGCTCCGACGGCTCCAGCGGCGCGTGCCCCGACACCACGGTGAACAGGCGGGAGACCCCGCGGTGCGTGACCGGGATCCCGGCCGCGCCGGGGACCGCGATCGCGCTCGTGACGCCGGGGATCACCCGCACCGGCACTCCGGCGCTGCGGCAAGCCTCCAGCTCCTCGCCGCCGCGGCCGAAGACGAAGGGATCCCCGCCCTTCAGACGCACGACGTCGGAGCCGCTGAGCGCGTGCTGCACCAGCAGCCGCTCGATCTCCTCCTGCGCGATCGGATGATGGCCCGGCCGTTTGCCGACGTCGATGAGGGCGGCGTCCGGTGCGAGCTCGGCGAGGGCCTCATACGGTGCGAGCCGGTCGTAGAGCACCACGTCGGCGGCGGCCAGCGCGCGCCCTGCGGCGATCGTGAGCAGCTCCGGATCGCCGGGCCCGCCGCCGACGAGCGTGACGGTGCCCACCCGCGCGGTCATGGGCGCTCCTCGGGGCGGAGCGGGATCGTCGACCCGGCGATCAGCACCGCGCCCTCGACGCGCTCCTGCGCCGTCGCCGGTCGCAGCTGACCGCGCTCGACCACGCGGGCGATCGAGGGATCCGGCAGGGTCGGCTCGTTCACGAACGATCGGAACCGGCGGAGGCGCTCGGGATCCCGCAGCGTCGCCGCCCATTCGTCTTCGTACGTGTCGACGTGGGCGGCCACGGCCGCCTCCAGCTCGTCGGCGAGGCCCAGGACGTCGTGCACCACCACGTCGCGGACGTGGTCGAGACCGCCGTCCACCTCCTCGATCCATCGGGCCGTGCGCTGCAGCCGGTCCGCCGTGCGGATGTAGTACATGAGGTAGCGGTCGATGTAGCGCACCAGGGTGTCGTCGTCCAGATCGGACGCCAGCAGCTGCGCGTGCGCGGGCTGGAAGCCGCCGTTGCCGCCGACGTAGAGGTTCCAGCCCTTGTCCGTCGCGATCACGCCGACGTCCTTGCCGCGGGCCTCGGCGCATTCGCGGGCACAGCCCGAGACGCCGAACTTCAGCTTGTGCGGGCTGCGCAGCCCGCGATAGCGCAGCTCCAGGGCGATCGCCATGCCGACCGAGTCCTGCACCCCGTAGCGGCACCAGGTGGATCCGACACAGCTCTTCACGTTGCGCAGCGCCTTGCCGTACGCCTGTCCCGACTCGAAGCCCGCGTCGACCAGTTGTTCCCAGATCTCGGGGAGCTGGTCCAGCCGTGCGCCGAACAGATCGATCCGTTGCCCTCCGGTGATCTTCGTGTAGAGCCCGAAGTCCTGCGCGACCCGCGCGATCACGGCGAGCTTCTCCGGGGTGATCTCGCCGCCGGGGATGCGGGGCACGACAGAGTACGTCCCGTCCTTCTGCATGTTGGCGAGCGCGCGGTCGTTKGTGTCCTGCAGCGGCCCGCGGCCCGCATCGAGCAGGTACTGCCCGTGCTGGGTGGCGAGGATCGACCCGACGACGGGCTTGCAGATGTCGCAGCCGCGACCACGCCCGAGCCGGGCGATCGTGTCCTCCCAGCTCGTCAGGCCGAGCACGCGGACCGACTCGAACAGCTCCTGGCGGGACTGGTCGAAGTGCTCGCAGAGCGCGCGGGACACCGTGGCGCCCGCCGCGGTCAGCTCGGTCTCGAGCAGCTTCTTCACCAGCGGCACGCAGGATCCGCACTGGGTGCCCGCGCGCGTGCAGGCCTTCAGTGCGCCGAGTTCGTGGCAGCCGTCCGAGATCGCCGTGCGCACGCTGCCCGCGGTGACGTTGTTGCACGAGCACACGAATGCGTCGTCCGGCAGAGAGCCGCCGGACGGGGGCTCGGCGCCGGCGGCGGACAGGTATGCGGCGGGCTCGGCGTCCAGGGCCCGCCCCAGCAGCGGGCGCAGGCCCGCGTAGGGTGCGGCGTCGCCGACGAAGACGCCGCCCAGCAGTGTCTTCGCATCGTCGCTCACCACGAGTTTCTGATACAGGCCGCGCGCGGGATCCGCGTAGACGATCTCGAGGGCGCCGGGCTCGCGGGCGAGGGCGTCGCCGAAGCTCGCGACGTCCACTCCCGAGAGCTTGAGCTTGGTCGCGTCGTCGACGGTCGTGAACGTCGCATCCCCGCCGAGCAGACGGTCGGCGACCGTCTCCGCCATGGCGTTCGCGGGAGCGACCAGCCCGATCGTGCGGCCGTCGATCGCGGCCACCTCGCCGATCGCCCAGATCGACGGATCGGAGCTGCGGCACGCGTCGTCGACGATCACCCCTCCGCGGGCTGCGGTGTCGATGCCCGCGGCCGTGGCCAGCTCGTCCCGTGCGCGGATCCCGATCGCGAACACCACGATGTCCGCAGGAACCGTGCGGCCGTCCGTGCACCGGACGGCGGTGGGGCGCCCTTCGTCGTCCTGCAGGATCCGCTGCGGTCGGGTGCCGAGGTGCAGGTCGATTCCGCGCGCCGCGATGAGCCGGCCCAGAGCTTGACCTGCGCCCTCGTCGAGCTGCGCCGACATCAGCCAGCCGCCGGAGTGGATGATCACGGCTTCGGCGCCGAGTGCCGCGACGCCCCCGGCAGCTTCCAGCCCCAGCAGCCCACCGCCGGCGACGGCCACCCGCGCGGGGCGGCCGAGCTCAGCACCGAGCGCGGCGACTTCCGCGGTGAGCGCGTCCACGTCCGCCAGGGTGCGGTAGACCCGGGCCGAGGCAGCCCCAGGGATGTCCGGGACGGGAGCGGCGGATCCGGTGGCCAGGACGAGGTCGTCGTAGCCGAGCACGTCGCCGTTCGACGTGGTGACGGTCCGGGCGGCCCGATCGATCGACACGGCCGTCTCGCCGATGCGCAAGGACACCGCGGGGTCGCCCCAGCAGTCGGGCTCGAGGGTGAGGTCCGCGGCGCCGTCGGCGAGGCGCTTGCTCAGCTGCACCCGGTCGTAGGGCCGGTGGGGCTCCTCGGCGAGGACGGTGATGCGCCGGTCTCCGGTCCCGCGGGAGACCAGCGCCTCGACAAGACGGTGGGCGGCGGGGCCGCCCCCGGCGATCAGGGTGCGTCGGGTCGTCATGCGTGCCCTCCTCGGTGTCGGTGGATCCCGAGCGTATGTCGACGCCGTTTCCCGACCGTTTCGCCGATGTAACCGGCGCATGTCGCCGGTCGCACAGTCCCGGTGGGCGCGTGTGAGCGGTCTTTCACACGGCCGTCACACGGGGCGTGCGTGCGCGAAACATCCGCCGCATAGCGTCGGCTCATGACGATCACGCAGACTCTTCCTCGTCCGGCCCTGCCCCTGGCGGTCCGCTCGGTTCCGGCGCTGCCCGTCCCGGCCGCGACCGTCTCCGTGAGCGGGAACTCCCGGTGGGAGCGCGCCTGCCGGATCGACGACCTCGAACCCTCCTGGGGCGAGGCGGTGCTGATCCGGATGCGGCAGGTCGCGCTCTTCCTGCTCTCACCGCGGGAGGTGTACGCGGTCGAGCACGAGGATCCCGCCGGAGGCGCGCCCGTGATGGCGCGGGGGATCGTCGGCTCCCACGGCGACCGGCCCACGATCGCCTCGCCGCTGCACAAGGAGGTCTACGACCTCGGCACGGGCGAGTGCTTCACGGATCCGGCGCTGCTGCTGCGCACGTTCCGCACCCGCATCGTCGGCGGCTTCATCGAGATCGAGTTCGAGGACTGATCCCGCTGCGTCGCGCACTCAGTGCGTGGCGCGGTACTCGCTCGGGGAGACTCCGTAGGCGGTCTTGAACGCGCGGCTGAAGTGCGCGGCGTCGACGAAGCCCCAGCGCGCGGCGATCGCGGCGACGGGCCGGTCGGCGAGGATCGGATCCAGCAGATCGCGCCGGCACTGCTCGAGCCGGCGGGTGCGGATCCAGGTCGACACGGTCGTGCCCTGCTCCTGGAAAAGCCCGTGCAGGTGCCGGGTGGAGATGAAGTGTGCGCTCGCGATCGAGGTGGGGCCGAGATCGGTCGAGGCCAGGTTGCGGTCGATGTGGCCGCGGATGCGCTGCATGAGCGCGCGGTGCGGGTCGGCCGCCGCCTCGTCGAGGCCCAGCTCGCGGGTGAACACCGTGGAGACGAGGTCGAGCGCGCTGTGCGCGAGGCGCGCTCCGGTGGCGCCGGCGAGCTGATCGAGGTTCGCCGCGAGCTGGCGCAGATACGGCACGACCATACCGCCCAGACCCTCCTGGCCCGAGATCCGCACCGCGGTGAGCTGCCCGACCATCTCGGGCGGCAGGCTCAGCAGGTGCTTCGGGAACATGACCACCATCGTGCGGAAGTCCTCGTCGAACACGAGCGAGTACGGGCGGTCGGTGTCGTAGACGGCGAGGTCGCCGGGGGTGAGTACGGCTTCGCGATCGTCCTGGATGAGCAGCCCCGTGCCGGCGAGCATCAGGCTCACCTTGAAGTACGAGCGGTCGCCGCGGGCGATGAGCTCCGGTGTGCGCTCGACGACGTGGCGCGACGCGCGCAGATCGGTGACGTGCACCTCGTCGACGGAGGCGCCGCGGATCAGGCCGCGGAACGGCGCGGATCCCTCGCCGCTCACCTGCAGGGGGACGAACGAGTCGGAGACGGCCGAACGGAACTCGCTGATGTTGCGCGCGACGAGCGTCGAGACGGACTCTGCGGGAGCGACGGGAATGGCTGCCACGGCTGATCACCTCGGGAAGATGCAGGGGTGGATCGACGACTTTGTATACGATCCGTTGAGGCACTCTACCACCGCGGGCCGGTGGCGGGGAGGACCCGGCCGCGGAGCCCGTCGAAGGGCCCGGCCCGCGGGTGCGCGTCGCCGGGCCCTCGCCGCCCTCGCCGGGCTACTCGACGAGCTTGCCTGCGCTGTCGACCTCGCGGATCAGGGCGTCGATCTCGGCGGGGATCGATGGGATCTCCTCGCGCACGACGCCCGTGGACGGCGACCAGACGAGGTTGACCTGCAGAGTCGGATCCATCTCGGGGTAGTCGCTGCGGTTGTGGCAGCCGCGGGTCTCCCGGCGCTCGAGGGCAGCCTCCACCGTCGCCCGCGCGGCGAGCGCGGAGGAGCGCAGGTCGAAGGCGTGCGCGAGGTCCTGGAACCCGGCGATGTCGGGGTSGATCCCGATCCGCGTCATCCGCTCCTCGATCGCGTCGAGCTCGGCGAGGCCGGCGCGCAGGCCCTCCTCGTCGCGGACCACGCCCGCATGCGCGGTCATGGTGTCGCGGATCGCGCGCTGCAGGGCACGCACGTTCTCGGGGCCATCGGCGGCCAGCAGGTCGTCGATCTCGGCCCTGGCCCGGCGCACGGCGTCGGTCGAGCGGCGCTGGGCGTCGAGGCCGTAGGCGTGCGCGACCGCGGCGCGACCGGTGATCCGGCCGAACACGAGCAGCTCGATGAGCGAGTTGCCGCCCAGCCGGTTCGCGCCGTGCAGGCCGGAGGAGGCCTCGCCGATCGCGTACAGGCCGTCCACGTCGGTGCGGTGATCCTCCGGACGCACCCAGACGCCGCCCATCGAGTAGTGCGCGGTCGGCGCGATCTCGATCGGATCCTTCGTGATGTCGAGCATCTGCAGCTCGAGCATCGTCTGATACACGCGGGGCAGGCGGGTCATGATCGTCTCCCGCGGCAGGTGCGACACGTCCAGCCAGACCCCGCCGCTCGGGGTGCCGCGGCCCTCGGCGATCTCGGTGTACGCGGCCAGCGCCACGCGGTCCCTGGTGGACAGCTCCATCCGCTCCGGGTCGTAGCGCTGCATGAAGCGCTCGCCGAGCGCGTTGCGCAGCACCCCGCCCTCGCCGCGTGCCGCCTCCGAGACGAGCGTGCCGGCCTCGCTCTCCGGCTCGATGATGCCGGAGGGGTGGAACTGCACGAGCTCGGGGTCGCGGATCCGCCCGCCGGCCTCGACGGCGAGCCGGAAGGAATCGCCGGTGTTCTCGTCGCGGCGGGATGAGGTGCGCCGCCAGATGCGGTTGTGGCCCCCCGCGGCGAGGATCACGGCGTCGGCGTGGATGAGGTACCGGGTGCCGTCGACGAGGTCGAAACCGTAGGCGCCGAAGATCCGGGGCACCGTGCCGCCGTCGGGGCCGGGGACGTCGTCGACCAGCAGGCGGGTGATGTAGACGGTGTCGAGGATCGGGATCTCGAGCTGCTCCGCGCGGTCGACGAGGGCGCGCTGGATCTCCAGGCCCGTGTAGTCGCCGGCGAACGCCGTGCGGCGGAAGGTGTGCGCGCCGAAGAAGCGCTGCGAGATACGGCCGTCGTCCTCGCGGGCGAAGCCCATGCCGTAGCGCTCGAGGTCGCGGATGCCCTCCTCCGCGCCGCGTGTGACGATCTCGACCGTGCGCGGGTCGGCGAGGAAGTAGCTCTCCTTGATGGTGTCCGCCGCGTGCTGCTGCCAGCTGTCCTGCGGGTCCATCGTTCCGAGGGCGGCGTTGATGCCGCCGGCGGCGAGGGAGGTGTGCGCGTCGTGGCGCGGGCGCTTGCCGACGGCCAGTACGTCGACGCCCTGCTCGGCGACCTCGATGGCCGCGCGCAGGCCGGATCCGCCGGTGCCGATCACGAGCACGGTCGTGGAGACGAGGCGTTCGCGGGTGGTGTTCTCAGTCATGACTTCCACGCTAAGAATCTGCCGGTGATTACTCCAATGCATAATTCTGCTGGAGTGAATGTGTCTAGGCTATGGTCATGAACCTCGAGCAGCTCCGCGGATTCGTCGAGATCGCCCGGCTGGGCAACTTCACCCGTGCCGCCGAGGAGCTGCATCTCGCCCAGCCCTCGCTGAGCCGGCAGATCTCGACGCTGGAGCGGGAGCTCGGATCCGAGCTGTTCCATCGCGCACGAGGGCACATCTCGCTCACCGCCGCCGGCGAGGTGCTGCTGCCGTACGCCCGCCGGATGCTCGCGGATGCCGCCTCGGTGCGGCGGGAGATGGCCGAGATCGCCGGCCTGCGCCGTGGGCGGGTGCGCCTGGGCGCGCCGCCGTCGCTGTGCGCGAGCATCGTGCCGGAGGTCGTCGGCGCGTTCCGTGCCGCGCATCCCGGGATCGAGCTGGAGATCACGGAACGGGGCTCGCGCGGCCTCGTCGCGGCGCTCGCCGAGGGGGTGCTGGATCTCGCGCTGCTCGCGTCCTCGGATGCGGCGGCGGCGTCGCCCGTCAGCCTCAGCCGCACCCCGTTGCTCGAGGAGGATCTCGTGCTGATCTCCTCGGCCGCCCAGTCGCCCGTGAGCCACGGCCAGGCCATCGCGCTCGCGGCCGTGGCGGATCTGCCGCTGATCGCGTTCCCGCGCAGCTACGAGTTGCGTGCGGCGACCGACGCGGCCTTTGCCGCCGCGGGGCTCGCTGCGGAGGTCGTCGTGGAGGGGCCGGAGATGGACACCGTGCTGCGCTTCGTGGAGCGCGGGGTGGGCGTCGCCGTCGTCCCCGCCATGGTCGCGCTCGACCGTCCAGGACTGCGGGCGGTGCCCCTGGCGTCGCCGAAGCTGACCCGCACCGTGAGCCTTGCGCACAGGGCCGACATGGCGCCGACCCGCGCCGCCGCCGCCCTCCGCGACACGATCATCGCCACCGCCGACGCCCTCGTCGACTCCGGAGACTTCGTCGCCAAGGCGGTGTGACCCGCCCCCGGTGCCTCGTTGCCCCCTGCCCCGCGCTGCCGCCCTCTGACCGCGAGACCGAACCTGCGTCCCGAGACCGAGGGTCTTATCGGCGGTCTCGGGACGGAGGTTCGGTCTCACGGATCCCGGCGGGGTTGCGGATCCCGGCGGGAACCGGCCGGGGTCAGTGCCCGCAGGTGCAGGCTTCGGCGCCGCCGCAGCAGGCGGATCCGGTGCTGCTCGCGGCGTGCGCCTGGGACGACTCCGGCACGTCCATGGCGGGGTTCTGGTCGAGGAAGCCGTACGGACGGAACGCGAAGCCCGCGGTGTCGACGGGCATGATCGGCCAGTCCTCGGGGCGCGGGAAGTGCGTGAGTCCGAACGTGTGCCAGAGCACCAGGTCGGCGCCCTCGGGGCCGTCCAGGGGCGCGTCGCCCGCGGAGTACTCGGGCAGCCCGGATCCGCCCTGGTGCGCGTTCGGGTAGCGGCCGGCGGGCCACAGCTCGCCCTCCCGGTGCGCGGTGGCCCAGAGGTGCTTGGTCGCGAACGCCGCGCGCGCCGCGACGGAGGAGGCCGGATCCGCCATGAGCAGCGCGGTCGGCTGCGGCACGAGCTGATAGGCGGTCGCACGGCCGACGGCGTTCGTGTGCGAGGCGCTCTGCACCTCCCAGACCCGGGCGACCGAGGTGTCGGCGTCGCGCTGCGCGGCGGACTCGGATCCGAGGACGGTCTCCGTCCAGCTGAACGCGTTGCCGAACGGATTCTCCGGTCCCATCGGGACGCTTGCCGCGTCGACCTCGACGAGCCGGTTGTCGGATCCGTCGACCGCGACGTCGAGCCGCGCGCAGAACAGGTGCTGGTGCACGGGGGCGAACACGCCGGGAGCGAGCTCGGTGGCGTGGCGCTGCGGGACGCCGGGCTCGCCGGCGCCCACGAACACGATGCCCGTTGCCTTCGCGATCACCTCGATCGTGCCGTCCAGGCCGAAGTTCCAGTAGAACCCGTAGTCGTAGTTGCCGATCGTGGAGAAGTACGACACGACGAAGCGGCGGGCGCGGCGCACGTCCGAGCGCCCCTCGAGGTTCGTGTGCTTCCAGAGGATCCCGGTGTCCTCCTCGTGCATGCAGATGACGTTCGGGATCCGTACCGGGTGGCCCTGGTCGTCGGCGACGTAGCCGTCGAGGTAGCGGATGACACCCAGGCAGTCGCATCCGAGCTCGAGGTGGTTCGCGTTCTTGCCGAGCAGGTACTCGCCGGCGTCGAAGTAGCTGATCCAGAAGCGCCCCGGCGCGGTGTCTCCGTAGGGGACGACCATCTCGGGCACGCTCGCGCGGTGAAGCACGGGGCGTCCGTCGAACGTCACGTCGTGCAGCACGAGGCCCTCGCGGGCGTTGAAGCTCACCCGCATCGACCAGTTCTCCCACTCGACGAGGGATCCGGTCACGGAGAAGCTCGGCCCCTCGGGCTGGACGATCTCGATGGGCTTGAGCGACGTGCGCGCCTCGCCCTGCGCCTCGGGGTAGTAGTTGCCGTGGCCCGCGGGCACAGCGACGTCGCCGATGTCCTCGAGGCGGATCACGCTGTCCGACGTGAGGTCGATGTGCACGATGAGGCCTTCGACCGGGTGCGCCCAGGGGGAGTCCAGCTCGTCGTAGCGGAGGAACGTGAGCGAGCGGATCACGCGTCGCCCGACCTCGTCGGCGCGGCCGGTGTAGCCGGGGGCGAGCGGCCCGCAGAACGCGAGGTCGATGTGCTCGGCGAGTCCCCGGCGTTCCATCGCGGCGCGCCATTCGGGGGAGGCCTTGGCGATGGCCTCGGCGCGCTCGTACTCCTCGAACAGGTACTGCGGCTGGCCGTAGGGCGGGGCGTCGTTCGGCACGCGCTCGGCGCGCAGCACCTCGCCGCGGGTGATCGAGACCACGGTCTCGGTCGCGACGCCCGTCGCGGTGTCGAGCAGGGTGGCGTCGACGCGCCGGTCGATCGGGGCACCGGGGGCCCACGCGGCGAGCTCGGCCCTGGTCGGCTCGTCCGGCAGCAGCATCGGCACGCGCACGGTGTCGCCGAGCAGGCCTGCCGCGGCGAGGATCGCGCGGGCGGCGGCGATCTCGCCTCCGGTGAGCGGATCCAGCGGATGCGGCGTCGGGATCGCGTCGAGCGTGATCGGCTGCGGAGCGTGGTGGGGCATCGTCGACCTCTGCGGTTTAGTTGAGCGAACGCTCAAGAAACGGGTTGCGTCGATGATATGCCGCGGAGGGGCGTGGATGCAATGGTCGCGCTCGGCACGCGCCGGTCTGTGAGCGTGTTCGCGCGCGGGGGTTGTGTAGATCCGAGTGAGAGAAGTCAGGCCCGCCAGGGATCCAGGATCGCGGCGAAGACGCGCAGATGCGCGGCAGGATCGGCCGGCTCGGCGACCTCGACGATCTGCTGCCCGTAGGTGATCGCGCGCAGGAGCGCCAGCACGTCGTCGAGCGGGGTGTCCTGGCGCAGCTCGCCGTCGGCGACGGCCTCTTCGAGCGCCTCGGACGTCTCCGTGCGCCAGAGCGGGATGGTCGGCGCCGAGGCGTCCGCGGTGGGGGCGATCGAGGCGAGCCTGCCCCAGAATCCCACCACGACGTGCGCCTCGGTGCGGGTGGTGGCGTCCACGGGCAGCACCTCGCGCATGATCGCCTCGAGGCGGGGGAGTCCGCGCAGACCCGCGGTCGCGCTACGGATCCGGTCCTCGGTGCGGCGGGTGACCTCCGCCGCCGCACCGCGGATCACGTCGTCGAAGCCGTCGAAGTAGTGCCACAGGGATCCGACGGCGACGCCGAGCTCGCGTGCGACGGCCCGGGAGCTGACGCCGTCGTGACCGTCTCGCGCGGCGACGGCGAGCAGCGCGGCGGCGATGTCGCGCCGACGCGCGTCGTGATCGACGACTCTGGGCATGCGTCCATCCTGGCGCAGACCCGGCGCTATCGCTTCGGATCCGATGCCTCCCCGGGGTATTGTTTTTGAGCGAGCGATCAAGAACACTGTTCGCATGCTCCATGCGGCGGTGTTGCTGCTGATGATCGGATCCGCGATCACGGCCGCTGCCTGCTGCCTCGTCGCCGGCGGCGTGATGCCCGCCGCGGTGCCCTGGCAGGCGCAGCAGAGCGCGGTGGTGATGGCGCTCGGCATGGTCGCGTTGTGCGTGGGCGACGGGGACGCCCGCATCCTGCTGCTGGTCGCGGTCGCCGGGATCGCTTCGGCGATGCTCGGCGTCGTGGGCACGCGTGGTCGCGCGCACGCCGCTGCCTGCTTCCACCGCGCGCTCGGTTGCGTGGTGATGGCGGTGTGCGCCCTGGCGATGCTCGGCGCGCGCTCCGGAACGCCCGCTCCGGCGTCCGCCGGGTTCGGCCACGCGGGGCACGGCGTGCTCGTGCCGATGTCGCTCGCGGCCGCGGCAGGGGTCGTTGTGCTCGTGGGTCTCATGCTCGGCGCGCGCGTGCGGCACGGCCTCGGGCCGAGCCGGGCGGATGCCGCGGGTGGCGGCGGCGTGGGCGTGGGCGTGGGCGTCGTCGCGCGTGCCCTCGCCCGTCGTGAACCGGATCCGGTCCGAGCGGAAAGGGCCGGTGCGGCGATGCTGCGACACGGGGCGCACAGCGGAGGGATCCTTCTCGAGGCGGAGGGCGTCGCGATGGCGGTCTCGCTGATCGTCATGGCGGCGATGGTGCTCCTGCCCTGAGCGCAGGGGCGCGCCGCGCCAACTTTTGCCTATCGTTCGGATCCCGTACATTTTGGTGCATGACCTTCTCCGGCACGGCCGCGATCGACCTCGGCAAGTCGCTGTGCCGCGCCCGCCTCGTGCTCGACGGGGTGCCCGTGCGCCGCGAGGGCGGGGGAGCGCCGGGGCTCGCGGCCCTCGACGGCGTCGCTCTCGCCCTGGAGTCGATCGTGCCGCTGCTCGCCGACGCCCGCCCGGAGCGGATCGGGGTCGGCGCGGCCGGCGCGATGTACGCCACGGTCGAGGCCGCAGCTCTCGCCCGCGCGCTCGCGGACGCAGCCCACGCACCCACGGCGGTCACCTCCGACGTCGTCACGGCGCATGCCGGCGCCCTCGACGGCGAGGCCGGCGTTCTGCTCATCGCGGGGACCGGCGCCGTGGCGCTCGGCATCGGAGCCGAGGCGCACCGCAGCGTGGACGGCTGGGGTCCGGATCTCGGCGACCTCGGCAGCGGATCCTGGATCGGCCGCGAGGGCGTGCGCGCGGTGCTCCGTGCCAGGGACGGCCTGGGCCCTGCGACCGTGCTGACCGATGTGCTCGCGCTGCTCATCGGCGACGACGAATCCCCCATCACCTGGGTCGGCGGCGCGGCCGCGCCCGCGCGCCTGCTCGCGACCTTCGCGCCCGCCGTCCTCGACGGCGCCGACCAGGGCGATGCGGTCGCTGTGGCGATCCGCGACAGGGCGGCCGACCTCCTCAGCGACACCGCGCTCGCCGCCGCCGGAGGCTCGTCCGTGGTGGCGCTGCACGGCGGCCTCACCTCACACGACGGGTTCCGCGCGGCGGTCTCGTCCGCGCTCGAGACCAGGGGGCTGGAAGCAGTGCCCGCCCGCGGCGATGCGCTGGACGGCGCCGCAATGATCGCCGAGGGCCGCGCCCCTCTTCATGAAAGGTTCGTGCACCGTGCCGAATGAGACCGCGCCGAATGAGACCGCGCCGAATGAGTCCGCGCCGAATGAGTCAGCGACCGACGACGCCCGCCTGGCGGCGCTGATCGGGGAGCTCTCGCATCTCTCGACCGAGCAGGCGGACACCTCGCGCGGCGACCTCGACCTGCTGCCGACGCTCGACCTGGTGTGGGCGATGAACGCCGAGGACCGCCGCGTCCCCGAGGCGATCGCCGCTCAGGGCGAGCGGATCGCCGAGGCCGTCGACGGCATCACCGAGCGGTTCCGCCGCGGCGGACGGTTGATCTACATCGGCGCGGGGACCGCGGGTCGGGTCGGCGTGCTGGACGCTTCGGAGTGCCCGCCGACGTTCGGCACGGATCCGGGCATGGTCGTCGGGCTCATCGCCGGTGGCGAGAACGCGATCCGCGACGCCGTGGAGAACGCGGAGGACGACGACCGCGCGGCCGAGACGTCCCTGCGCGGCCTCGGACTGAACGACAACGACACCGTGGTCGGGATCTCCGCCTCGGGACGCACGCCCTATGTTCTCGGCGGGCTCGCCTACGCGCGCGAGGTCGGCGCGTTGACCGTCGCGATCGCCGCCAACGCAGGGTCCGCCATCGGCGCCGCCGCCGACGTGCCGATCGAGGTCGTCGTGGGTCCGGAGTTCGTGACCGGATCCACCCGCCTCAAGGCCGGCACGGCACAGAAGCTCGTCGTGAACATGCTCTCGACGCTGTCGATGATCCGGCTCGGCAAGACCTACCGCGGCGTCATGGTCGACCTGCAGGCCACGAACGAGAAGCTGCGCGCGCGCTCGGTGCGCACGCTCATCCAGCTCAGCGGCGCGGCGCAGGACGACGCGGTGCGTGCGCTCACGGAGGCCGGCGGATCCGTCAAGCTCGCCCTGTTGATGCTCTTCTCCGGCGCCTCCGCCGAGGTCGCCGGCCCGGCTCTGGCGGCGTCGGACGGCATCCTCCGCGACGCGATCGCCGCTCTCGGCTGAGCGCCTCCTCGGTCCGCCGGTGCGGCCGGCCTCGGATCCGCTCCCGTCGCAGACGATGCCGTTCTGGCCGCCAAATAGCGACCTCATTTGCGACGGGATCACCCCGTGACGACCACATTTGCGACGGGAAGGCGAGGGGACGCAACGGGCGAGGGGACGCAACGTGAGGGCGGCTAGCGGGCGGCGGGACGGACGGCGAACCAGCCGATGAGCGCGGCGATACTGGCGGCGGCGGCCATCGTGACGCCCATCGTCACGGCGTTCGCGCCGCCGATGCCGACGGCGAGGGGGGACAGGAGCGGGCCCACCAGGAACGTCGACATGCCCAGAAGCGCCGACGCCGTGCCGGCGCGCGCGCCGTGGTGCGCGAGCGCGAGCGTCGACGAGTTCGGGCCGCCCAGCCCCGCGCACAGCATGAACCCGACGAGCGCGGCGACGATGCCCCACGCTCCCGCTCCGAGGAGGGCGAGCGCGGCGAGCACGACGGTCGCGATCGCCGTCGCCGTCACGCCCAGCAGGTAGACGCGCAGCGGGCCCGTGCGACGAACGACCAGCCGGCTCGCCTGGCTTCCGGCGATGTTGGCGAGCGCGCCGAGGGCGAAGGCGAGGCTGAACCCCTGCGGATCCAGTCCGAACTCGTCCTGCAGCACGAAGGAGGTCAGGGACAGGTAGGTGAAGAACGCCACGCCGCCGCCGGCTCCCGCGCACAGCACCGCGACGAAGAGGCGATCCCGCAGGACGGCGCCGGTGTGGGAGCCCAGCTGGCGGATCCCGCCCGCGTGACGGTCCGACGGATCCAGCGTCTCCGGCAGGGCGAGGAGCACGACCAGCACCAGCGCTACCCCGATCCCGGCGAGCACGCCGAAGATCCCGCGCCAGTCCATGAACCGCGCGAGCTGACCGCCCACGACGGGCGCGATCACGGGAGCGGCGCCGGAGACGAGGAACAGCAGCGACAGCATGCGGCTGAGCTCCGCACCCGCGAACTGATCCCGGGCGACGGCGAGGCAGATCACGATGCCGGCGGATCCGGCGAGGCCCTGCAGGAAGCGGGCGACGAGCAGCACCTCGATCCCCGGGGCGAGCGCGCACACCAGCGACAGCACGGCGAACGCGGAGACGCCGACCAGGAGCGGGCGGCGCCGGCCGAAGCGGTCGCTGAGCGGACCTGCGGCGAGCTGGCCGAGTCCGAGCCCGACCATGCACGCCGACATCGTGACCTGCGCGAGGGCGTCGCTCGTGCCGAGCGCGGTCGCGAGCTGAGGCAGCTGCGGCAGGTACAGGTCCATCGAGAGCGGACCGAACGCCTCCAGCAGCCCGAGCACGAGCATCGCGCGCAGCGTGCCCATGCGCGGGCGGGCGAGCACGTCGCTCATCCGCCGAGCCGCAGCACGCGGCGCAGCCAGCTCTCCCGTGCGGCGTTCGCGGCCACGGACACCACGGCGCCGGGCGAGAATCCGTGGAACCCGTGGTAGCCGCCGGCCCAGACGTGCAGTTCGGCCTGGCCGCCCGTGGCCCAGATGCGGGAGGCGTAGTCGACCGCCTCGTCGCGGAACGTCTCCGCGGCGCCCACCTCGATGTACGCCGGGGGAAGCCCGGAGAGGTCGGCCGCGCGGGCCGGCGCCGCATAGGGGGAGACCCGATCGGTGAACCGGTCGGCGCCCGCGATCGCCGTCCACGCGGTGTCGTTGTTGTTGCGGTCCCAGGCGCCGATGCCGTCGTACTGGCGGGCCGATACGGTCTCGTTGCGGTCGTCGAGCATGGGGCAGCCGAGCAACTGGCCGGCCAGATGCGGACCGTTCCGGTCGCGCGCCAGCAGCGCCACCGCCGCGGAGAGTCCGCCTCCGGCGCTCTGCCCCGACGCGAGGATGCGTTCCGGGTCGATCCCGAGCTCGCCGGCGTGCGCGGCCATCCACAGGAGGGCGGCATAGCAGTCTTCCGCCTGGGCCGGGCCGGGGTGCTCCGGGGCGAGGCGGTACTCCACGGCGACGCCGATGACGCCGTGCCGCTCGGCGAGGTCGATGAGCTCCGACGTGCCGAAGAAGCGCGTGCCGAGCACCATACCGCCGCCGTGGATGGAGAGCACAGCGGGAGCCGGATCCGTGATCGGGACGGCGGGGCGCACGATCGTGATCTCGACGTCAGGGCCGCCGTCAGGGCCCGGGATCACCCGGTCCTGGAAGGTCACCGCCCGGCCCTCGGCCTGGACCGCGATCGGCGGGACGATCGTCGCGAAATGGGCGCGGTTCTGCAGGATCGTGTCGGCGCGCAGCGGGATGATCTCGACGAGGTCGAGGAACGCCGCAAGGCCGTCGACGAGCTCGGGGTCGTAGGGAACGGGGACGAGGGATCCGACGGCGGTCTCGGTCGTCATCGGGCACCCCAGATGCGGCGCAGCCAGCTCGCCCGCGCAGCGAGCGCCGCCCGGGAGATCTCGGCCTCGGGCATGTACATGTCGAATCCGTGCGCACCGCCGCCCCAGACGTGCAGTTCGGCCTGACCGCCCGTGGCCCAGATCCGCAGCGCATACTGCGTGTCCTCGTCCCGGAACATCTCCGCCTCGCCGACCTCGATGAACGCCGGGGCGAGGTTCGAGACGTCGGCGGCGTGCGTCGGCGCCGCATAGCCGGAGGCCTCAGCGCTGAATGCGAGCTCGTCACCGAGCAGGCACGACCAGGCGAGCAGGTTCGCCTCGCGCTGCCAGGTGCCGATGCCGTCGTACTGCAGGCTCGACACGGTCGTGTTGGTGTTGTCGAGCATGGGGCACAGCAGCAGCTGGCCGGCGAGCACGGGGCCGCGCCGGTCGCGGGTGAGCAGGGCGACGCCGGCGGCGAGGCAGCCGCCCGCGCTGCCGCCGCCGACGATGATCCGCTCGGGATCCACGCCGAGCTCCTCGGCGTGCGTGTGCAGCCACAGGAGTGCGGCGTAGCAGTCCTCGAGTCCCGCGGGCGAGGGGTGCTCCGGTGCGAGCCGGTATTCGACGTTGACCGCGACCACGCCGTGCTCGGCGACGATGTCGACCACGCGGCCCGTCTCCCAGCTGCGGTGCCCGACGATCTGTCCGCCGCCGTGGATGTTCAGGAATGCGGGCAGGCCCTGATCCCGGGGGCTGTCAAAGGGGCCGCGCGGCCGGAAGATCGTGATCTCGATGTCGGGCGCGCCGGCCGGGCCGGGGATGATCCGGTCCTCCCAACCGATCGCGCGGCCTGCGATCACGGCGTCGTTGTCGGGGAACATCGTGTCCACGCCCTCGCGGGGGAGCGTCTCCCGGGTGAGCGCAGGCTGCGGGTTCTGTGCGATCGCGTCGAGGACGATCTGCACCTCGGGGTCGAACGGGACGGGTGCGACGGTCGGGTGGCCGGCGGCGGTGACGGTCATGCGGTTGTGCCTTTCGTGACGTGGATTTGTTGAGCGAGCGAAGCGAGACGCCCTTCGTCTCGTCGCTGCGCTCCTCGCTCAGGGACCGAACCGTTCCCGGTCCCTGAGCGACCGCCCCGTTCCCGGTCCCTGAGCGAGCGAAGCGAGACGAAGGGCGCTCAGCGAGCGACCCGTTCCCGGTCCCTGAGCGAGCGAAGCGAGACGAAGGGCGCCCACTGACCAGAACCAGTCAGGGTCCTTCGGGGTCGACGACATCGCGGTCGGCCCAGAACGGTTCGACGAGCCGGCGCAGCTCGGCGGCGCCGACCCGGTCGAGGAGCACGGCCGCGTCGAGGTTCGCGCGCAGCTGCGCGCTGCTCGACGCGCCGAACAGGGTTGTGGTCAGGGCAGGATGCGTGAGCGTGAAGGCGATCCCGAGCTGCGCCGGGGTGGCGTCGAGCGACTCCGCGAGCGCCGTGAACGCCGGAACGTCGTCGATGATGCGCTGCCGGATGTCACCCGGATCCCGGCCGATCTGCCGGTCGCCGTGCACCTTTCCGGCGAGCACGCCGCCCTCCAGGCAGTCCGAGGCCTGCAGGGTCACGCCCTGCTCCCAGAGGCGCGCGAAGGGCGCGCCGTCGGGGATGGACCGGCGCGAGACGCTGTACTTCAGCTGCGCGATCTGCGGGCCGGGCACTCCCTCGGTCGCGGCGAGATCGATGAGCGTCTGGATCGAGGAGGCGGACCAGTTGTTCACCCCCCAGGCGCGGATGAGACCCGCCTCCGTGAGGCCGGCGAGGTCGAGCACCAGGTCGCGCAGATCCAGGTCGTCCCGGCGCAGATCCCCGAGGATCACCAGATCCGCGTGCTCCACGCCGACCCGGAACAGCGCGTTCTCGAGCTGGGGGCGGAAGCCGTCCGCGCCGAACGCCTCGAGCCACAGTTTGGACGAGAGCAGCCATTCGTGCCTCCGGAGGCCGGCCGCGCGCACCATGGCGCTGAAGATGACGTCGGTGAAGGCCGGAGGCATCCCGGGCCCGGTATACACGCCGACGTCGAACAGGTTCACGCCGCGGTCGACGGCTTCGCGGAGCATCGCCGTGGCGTCACCGAAGTCCATGCGGTCGTAGGTGTGCCAGGAGCCGAGCGAGAACAGCGAAGCGGCGATGCCGCTCGTGCCGATCTCGCGCCGGGGGAGGCGAGTCGTCTCTGCGCTCATGGTCGCTGTCTCCTTCACAGTCGGGGGTTCGCAGTCGGGGGGTCACAGTCGGGGGTCGATGACGGCCTTGACCTCATCGAGCTGGTGCATGTTCGCGATCTTCGCCGAGGCCTGATCCAGTCCGACCGGGGCGCTGAACAGGTCGTCCCACGGGAAGCGGTCCGCGAAGGCCTGGAAGAAGTCGATCGAGCGGGCGTAGTCGGCGATGTCGCCGTTGAGCGAACCGACCATGGTCAGCTCTTTGCCCATGAGGGCGCTCACCGGGAACGCGTCGCCGACCGGGCCGGTGGATCCGACGATCACGACGGTGCCGCGCTGTGCGGCCATGCCGACGGCGTCCGGTCCCACGCTCGGTGCGCCGGCGAAGTCGAACACGTGGTCCGCGCCGCGTCCGTCGGTGAGCTCCGTGACCTGCGCGACGACGGGGCCTTCGCGGAAGTCCACGACGGCGTCCGCGCCGAAGCGTGCGGCGAGGTCGAGCCGGGCCGCGGGCGCGCCGACCGTGATCACGCGCCCGGCGCCGGAGATCTTCGCCACGGCGGTCGCGAAGATTCCGAGCGCGCCTGCACCCTGCACGACGACCGTGGATCCGGGTCTGATGCGCCCGCCGCGCTCGAAAGCGCGCAGCACGGTCTTCGCCGCGCAGCCCGCCATCGATGCCCAGGTGTCCTTCACCGCGTCCGGCAGCAGCAGCTTGGCCGCGCCAGGGGTGACGTAGGCGTATTCGGACAGGCCCGCGGTCGCGTACGGCGGCACGTCGGAGCGCTGCAGGAAGCCGTAGCCGCGGCGGGAGCAGTGCACGGGCTCGCGCAGCACGACGCAGCCGTAGCACTCGCCGCAGGTCGACTCGGACCAGCCGATCCGGTCGCCGACATTCAGCGGGCGGCCGAGCGCGTCGACGGTGCCCTCGCCGAGGGCGACGATCTCACCGACCATCTCGTGGCCCAGCACCATCGGCAGCATGCCGGGGAAGGTCATCCGGCCTTCCCAGATCTCGATGTCGGTGCCGCACAGGGTGGAGCACGCGATGCGCACGAGGGCGGCGCCGGGCGCGATCTCGGTGGGCAGGGGGAGGTCCTGCAGGGTGAGCGGCGCGCCGTGCTCGGTGAGCACAGCCGCGCGGGTTGTGGTGGRGAGGGTCATGCGGATCCTTCCTGGTTCGGGGAGCACGTCAGACGAGCAGCTGGCCGCCGTCGACGGGGACGGAGACGCCGGTGATGTGGCTGGCGGCGTCGCTCGCGAGGAAGACGACGAGCGGGGTGACCTGCTCCACCTCGGCGATCGTGCCGAGCGGGATCCGGGCCTCCCACGCGGCGCGCGCCTGCGGGTCGGTGGCGAAGCCCGCAGTGAGGGGGGTGAGGATCGGGCCGGGGGCGACGGCGTTCACGCGGATCCGGCGGCCGGCGAGCTCGATCGCCGCGGTGCGGGTCATCGCGTCGACGGCGGCCTTGGTCATCTCGTAGTGACCCATGCCGGGAGTGGGCTGGCGTCCGCCGATCGAGGAGGTGTTCACGATGGCGCCGCCGTCGGGCAGGCGGGGTGCGAACTCGCGGAGCATGAGGAATGTGCCGCGGATGTTCACGGCCACGGCCGCGTCGAAGACCTCGAGCGGCACCTGCTGCTGTGTGCCGCCGCCGAGCACGACGCCGGCGTTGTTCACGAGCACGTCGATGCTGCCCAGTGCGGTTCCGGCAGCGGCGACGGCGTCGGGATCGGAGATGTCGAGGGTGATCGCCGTCGCTCCGAGTTCGGCGGCCACAGAGGCCGCGGCCTCCGCGTTCACATCCCCGATGATCACCTCGTCCCCGAGGGCGCGGAAGGCTGCGGCGATGCCGCGGCCGAGCCCGGAGGCTCCTCCGGTGACGAGAATGCGGCGGGGGGAGATGGTCATCTCACGTCCTCTCTGACGGGGCATCTCCGTTATATTCTACAAGTATAGAAAAACGCAACCCGATCGTGCGACGGGTTCGCGACCGAGTCGAAGGAGCCTCATGACCGCCCCCACGAAATCCCGCCGCACCCTCGGCGATCTCGCCGTCCCGCCGCTCGCGCTGGGATCCTGGAACACCTGGGATCGGATGGACCCCGATGCCGCCGCCCGGATGATCCGCCGTGCCGTCGAGCTCGACGCCGGGTTCTTCGATGTCGCGTACTACAACATGGGTCCGCACGCTGAGAACTCCCGCACCGACATCCTGTTCGGCGAGGCGCTGCGTGCGAGCGGCGTCGAACGCTCCGAGATCGTGCTCGGCGGCAAGCTCTGGCTGTGGGACTGGCCGAACCAGTCCTTCCGCGCGCAGTTGACGGAGAGCCTCGAGCGTGCCGGCGTGGATCGCTTCGACACCCTCGTCGTCGGCGACTACTTGGCCGAGCCCGACGTCGCACGCATCGTCGCCGAGGTGAACGAGCTCATCGCCGACGGCCTGGTCGGAGGCTGGGGGATCAACAACTGGCGGATCGGGCATACGCGGGCCGCGCTGGAAGCCGCGGCCGCGGGCGGGTTCGTCGGTCCGTCGTTCGCGCAGCTCAAATACGGCATCGCTCGCCGCGCGATGGCCGAAGGCGCGTCGTACGGGCCGCTCTTCGCCGACGGCGTGCTCGCCTTGCAGGCCTCGGATGTGTTCGAGGGCGGCATGCTCGCGACCGGGCTCGCTCCGCAGCGCAAGATCGGCGCGGACGTCGGCGGCATCCGCGAGCGGATCCTCGCGCTCTACCCGGAGGTCGCCCGAGTCGCCGACGGTTTCGGCGTCACGCCCGCCGCGCTCGGGATCGCGTTCTGCCTCACGCATCCCGCCGCGGCGAACGTGCTGTTCGGAGCTTCCCGGATCGAGCAGCTGGAGCAGAATCACGCGGCGCTCGCGCTGGTCGCGGAGCACGGCGCAGAGGTGCGCGAGGCTCTTGCCGGACTGCAGGCCGACGTCGGGGTCAACGACGACGGGTCGTGGTGAGGCACTGCCCCTCGAGGCCACCACGGCCATCGTTGGCGATCCTTGCCCATCGCCGCCGATCGCGGCCCCTACGGCCATCGCTGCCCGTCGAGGCCCCTACGGCCACCGCCGCCCACCACGCCCGCCGTGGCCCCCACGGCGCTCGCGGCGTCTTGACTCTCGCCCGTCGCACGCACCGCGATCGGCGCGTGCGGGCGCTCCGGCCCCCCGACCGGTGGCTCATCTCGGGCGAGGTCAGGCGGCGGGGTGGAAGCGTGGGGGTGGTGGGTCCACGTCGCCCCACATGTAGCGGAGGGGCAATCGCCCAGCCAGGACGGTCTGGTGCCCGTCGGCACTGTGGAGGATGAAGTCGTTCTTCCTTTCTCGGGTGATCTGCCACCCGCCGTGGTGGAGTTGCATGTGGTGGAAGCGGCAGAGGAGTATGCCGCGGTCGATGTCGGTGTGGCCCTGGTCTCTGGCCCATTCGTCGATGTGGTGGGCTTCGCAGTACGAGGCGGGGCGGTCGCAGCCGGTCCATCGGCAGCCGCCGTCGCGGATGGCGAGGGCGATGCGTTGTTTCGGGGTGAAGAGTCGTGATTCGCGGCCGACGTCGAGGGGGTTCCCGCACGTGTCGACGGTGACCGGCACCACCCCGGTTCGACGAATCGGGGTCCGCCGCGGCGGGGGCGGAGTGCGGCGTTGAAGATCGTGTCGAGGTAGGCGCCGCCTTCGTCGTCGAACGCGATCGAGGCGCGGCGGATCCCGTCGGGGTCGAACCAGGTCCGAAACGCTCGCTTCTCGTACCGGGCGAGGAACCGGGTTTCGGCGCCGTCAGGGTCGAGGAGGTCCCGGATCGTGCGTGCCGCGGCGGCGAGTTCTTCCACGGTCCGCCGCCCCGCTTCGCCGATGAGCTGTTCGGCGGCGTGTGCCCAGGCGTCGTCGGCGGCTTCGGGTGGGTTGCCGAGTCCGCGGCGGATCGCGTCGAACTGTGCCGACGTGACCGTCCCGGATCGCAATCCCTCCCGCAACACCTGCCGCCAATCGCCCACGGGCGCGACTCCCGGCGCAGGATCATCGGACGAGCCGACTCCAGCACGATCCGACCCGACACCAGCACCCGCATCACCCTCCACCACGGCATCGTCGAGGAGTGCTTCCCCGACCCGCACCTGCCGGGCGGCTTCGCCCTTCGTCATCCCGCCGAGCTCCTGGATCAGCGACGCCGCGGTCCGGTGCCCGCGCGACTGCGCCAACCCGGCATGTCCGGCGTCCCTGGTGGAGCGGCGGGCGATCACTCCGGCGCAGATCACCTGCACCTGCTCCACCAGCCGGCCGACCTCACCGGCCTCGCGAAGCACCGCCACCGCCTCCGCATCAGCCAACCCCTCCACGACCGCTTGCACGTCCGATGCGCCCGCACCCGCACCGACCCGCCCGGCTAGGGCCGGGATCAGTGCCGCGATCGCATCCCACGTCCTCATACCCCCATCCTCCCCGCCACCACCGACATTCGAACCCCAGATCAACCCACATATCCAAACAGGGGACAACTCAACCGAAGACCAGATTGTGGAGGACGATCGGCGAGTCAGAAGATCCAGGTGTGCGCGAGGGGACAGGGCCCACGCGCTCCATGGCAAGCCCAGAGGCTCCTGCGGCGGAGATCGTCGGGAAACAGGGCTTGCGCTCTTTTTCCACAGATGTAGACTAAACGCACGACACATCGAAGTGACGTCGGTAAGGCTCCCCGGAGCGCGGCCGAAGGCCCTTCGAACCTTCTTCCCCAAACCCGCACCGAGAGAAGGAACCATGAAACGAGTGCCCCTCGCGATCGCCGCGGCTGTAGCCGTGGCCCTCGCCCTCACCGGCTGTTCCGGCGCCGCGAACAGTGCCACGTCGCAGGCGAGCGATGGCGCCGCCGCGAACGCGCCGGACGACCTCAACATCGGCAACTTCCTGGACGTCACGTCCTGGGATCCGTCCCTGGCCGACATCGGCTTCGATGGGCCGTACCTCTCCGCCATCTACGACTCCCTGGTCGCGCTCGATAAGGACGGCAAGCCCGTCCCGTCGTTCGCGACCAAGTGGACCGTGTCGAGCGACGACAAGACGATCGACTTCGATCTCCGCACCGACGCGAAGTTCTCGGACGGGGGCAAGGTCGACGCGGACGCTGTCGTGAAGAGCCTGGAGTACCTCAAGGCGGGCGCGCGCTCGGGCGAGGCGTACACGAACGTCTCGGCGATCACCGCGAAGGACGATCACACGGTCGAGGTCGCCCTCACCCAGCGCGACGACACGATCCTGTACCTGATGGGCCTCGGCCGCAGCTACATCATGTCGCCGAAGGCGATCGCCGCAGGCTCCCTCGGGAAGGATCCGATCGGATCCGGTCCGTACGTGCTGGACAGCTCCAAGAGTGTTGCAGGAAGCGAGTACCACTTCACCAAGGTGAAGGATCACTGGGACGCGAAGACCTACGCGTTCTCCCACCTCGCGATCTTCCCGATCCAGGACGCCACGGCACGGCACAACGCCATGCTGAGCGGTCAGATCAACCTCGAATACGGCGATGTCGCCAACCAGTCGCAGGCCGACCAGCAGGGCTGGAACACCGCGGACCGGGTGTCGGGCTGGGCCGGCCTCGTGATCACCGACCACACGGGGGCGAAGAGCAAGCCGCTCGGCAGCGTCGAGGTGCGTCAGGCGCTGAACTACGCCTTCGATGGCGCGGCGATCCTCAAGGCGGTCGGCAACGGTGCGGGCGTCGCGACCAACCAGGTCTTCCCTGACGGCGGCGACATCAACGATCCCGCGCTCAACAAGACCTACTCCTATGACGTCGCCAAGGCGAAGGACCTGCTGGCCAAGGCCGGCTACGCCGACGGCTTCAGTATCGCGATGCCGATGTCGCCCGTCTTCGAGCAGTGGAAGCCCGCCGCAGAGCAGGCCCTGACGGCGATCGGCGTCAAGGTCACCTGGGACAACATGCAGATGCCCGACTACCAGACGAACGCGCCGAACTACCCGATGTTCATCTCGTTCCTCGCGATGGACGGCAATGACGTCGCGACCGTGCAGCGCCAGGTCACCAGCAAGCAGTGGTTCAACCCGAACCCGGACTACGCGAGCAATACGGTCCTGGCCCCTCTCGTGAAGAAGGTGCAGGATTCCAAGGGCGCCGACCAGAGCGCCGCGATCAAGGAGCTGAACAAAGCTCTCGTCGATCAGGCCTGGTGGTCCGTCTGGTACCAGGCGAAGAACACCTTCTACAGCGTCCAGGGAATCAAGGTCCAGCCGATCGTCGGCATGATGTTCCCGACCCTGCGCTACATCACCAAGGGCTGACGCCCGGGGGATCCGGCCCTTCGGCGCGCGAGTCGCCGTCGAAGAGCCGGATCCCCGTCCCTCACCTTCCCGAGAGGCCCCCATGCTCCTGTTCACCGCGAAACGGCTGCTGTCCGGCATCGTGCTGCTCGTGGTCGTCTCGATCGCGACGTTCTTCCTCGCACACCTCGCCATCAAGGATCCGACCGCCGCGCTCCTGGGCACCACGGCGAGCCCCGCGCAACAGGCGGCTCTGGCGGCGAGGATCGGCATCGACCGTCCGCTGCTCGTGCAGTTCTGGGACTGGTTCTCGCACCTCGTCACGGGCGACTTCGGCACCTCCTGGCGCAACTTCCAGCCCGTCGGCGCTCAGCTCGCGATCAAGATCCCGGTCACGCTCTCCGTGGTGACTCTCGCCACGCTCATCACCGCCGTGCTCGGCATCGCCTTCGGGATGATCACGGGCCTGCGGCCAGGCACCTGGTTCGACCGGATCCTCAAGGGCATCTCCGTCGTGCTGTTCGCCCTGCCCGGGTTCTGGGTGAGCCTGGTGCTCGTGCTGTGGTTCGCGGTGCAGCTGAAGTGGTTCCCCGCGGTCGGTTACGTGCAGCCCTCGCAGTCGGTCGACGGCTGGATCCGCTCGCTCACGCTTCCGGCGATCTCCCTCGCGCTCGGCGGCGTGGTCGCCGTGTCGGAGCAGTTGCGCAACGCCGTGATCGCGCAGAGCCGGCAGGACTGGGTGCGCACGCTCCGCAGCCGCGGGCTCTCCGCGAGCCGGGTCAACCTGCACATCCTGCGCAACGCTTCGCCCGCGGCACTCACCGTGATCGCCCTCATGTTCGTCGGACTGCTCAGCGGCGCGATCGTGGTCGAGCAGATCTTCAGCCTCCCCGGCATCGGGCAACTGACCAATCAGTCCTCGCAGAACGGCGACATCCCGATGCTCCTCGGCATCACCGTGGTGTCGATCGTCTTCGTCGTGATCATCAACCTCCTGCTCGACCTGGTGCTCGGCTGGATCAACCCGAAGGTGCGCGTCGCATGACCACCACCGACATCCGCGTCGCGTTCGACCGCGCCAGGCAGCGCCGCCGCTCCGGCCTGTTCCGCCGGTTCCTCCGCCACCCCGGCGGGTACATCCCTCTGGTGATCTTCGTCCTCATCGTGCTGGTCGGCGTCGCAGCGCCTGTGCTCGCACCGATGGATCCGAACTTCGTCGACCTCGCCGCGGCCAAGGCACCGCCCTCCGCCGCGCACCTGCTCGGCGCCGACTCGACCGGCCGCGACATCCTCAGCAGGCTCATCTTCGGTACCCGGATCACGATCTGGGGGGCGCTCATCACGATCATCACCGCCGTGGTGATCGGCGTCCCCGCCGGCGTCGCCGCGGGGTACTTCCGTGGCCCGTTCGACCGGGTCGCGATGTGGGTGAGCGATGCGCTGCAGTCGATCCCCGGCATGATCATCCTGCTCGTGGTCGCCGCGGGCAGCCGCAACAACTTCGAGCTGCTCATGGTCACGGTCGGCGTGTTCATGGTCCCTGGGTACTTCCGCATCGCCCGGTCGCAGACGCTCAGCGTGCGCGAGGAGCCCTACATCGACGCGGCCCGTGTGTCCGGCCTCTCCGACGGGCGGATCATCTCCCGGCACGTGGTGAAGGCCGTCTACCCGCCCGTCATCATCCAGACCGCACTCACCGCGGGCATGGCGATGGGCATGCAGGCGGGCCTGCAGTTCCTCGGGATCGGCGACTCGAACGTGCCCAGCTGGGGCGCGATGATGCTCGAGGGATTCCGCCTCATGCTCACGTATCCGCTCATGCTGCTGTGGCCCTCTGTCGCGCTCGGCCTCACGATCGCGGTGCTCGCGATCATGGGCTCGACGCTCGCCGAGCTCGCCCAGGTGCGCACTCCGCGGCTGCGCCGCCGGCGCGGCACCGTCCTCGACGCGGCGACCACGGCCGCTCCCTCGACCGGCACCGTGCGGCACTCCGCGGAGGAGTCCGCACTGCGCGTCGAGAACCTGCGGGTGAGCCACGCGACCCCGAGCGGCGTCGTCGAGGTCGTGCACGGCGTGACCCTCGACGTCGCCGCCGGGGAGGTCGTCGGCATCGTCGGCGAATCCGGATCCGGCAAGTCGCAGACGGTCTTCTCGGTGCTCGACCTGCTGCCCTCGAGCGGCGCGAGCACCGCCGACGCGATCCGCATCGCGGGGCACGACGTCACGAACGCGTCGCCGAAGCAGCGTCTCGCGCTGCTCGGACGCGAGCTGGGCTACGTGCCGCAGGAGCCGATGAGCAACCTCGACCCGTCGTACACGATCGGCCATCAGCTCGTGGAGCCCCTGCGCCGTGTGCACGGCATGCGCGCTGCCGACGCGAAGGCCAGGGCGCGCGCGGTGCTGCTGCGCGTGGGGCTCTCGGATCCGGACCGCGTCATGCGCAGCTATCCGCATCAGGTCTCCGGAGGCATGGCCCAGCGCGTACTCATCGCCGGCGCGATCTCCGGCCGCCCGTCGATCCTGGTGGCGGACGAGCCCACGACCGCGCTCGATGTCACGGTGCAGGCCGAGGTGCTCGAGCTGCTGCGCGAACTGCAGCAGGAGTACGGGATGGCGCTGCTCATCGTCACGCACAACTTCGGCGTGGTGGCGGACATCTGCGACCGCGTGATCGTGATGCGCGGCGGCGAGATCGTGGAGCAGGGGGATGTGGATCCACTTTTCGCGGAACCTCAACAGCCCTACACCCGCGAGCTCATCGCCGCCTCGCTCGACGACGCGGCGGGGCGTGCGGAGCTCGACGCCGACGCCGCGGTGCGCACGACGAACACGACGGAGGTGCGCGCATGACCGCGCTGCTCGAGGTGCAGGATCTGGTCGTCGAGTACGGCCGCGGACGCAAGGCGTTCCGCGCCCTGCACGGCGTCTCGATCGACGTCGCGGCGGGGGAGTGCATGGGCCTGGTGGGCGAGTCGGGATCCGGCAAGTCCACGCTCGGCAAGGCCATCCTCGGCCTCGCACCCGTGACCGGCGGAAGCATCCGCTTCGACGGGAAGGACATCACCGCACTCGGCCGTGCCCAGCGCCGCACGCTCGCCGACGATGTGCAGGTCGTGTTCCAAGATCCGTACGGATCCCTGAACCCCGCGATGACGATCGGCGACATCCTGTCCGAGCCATTGCTGACGAGCGGGCTGGGCGGCGCCGAGGCGCAGGGGCGCGTGCGCGAGATGCTCGACCGCGTGCGCCTTCCGGAGACCGCGATGGACCGCTATCCGAGCGAGTTCTCCGGCGGACAGCGTCAGCGTGTCGCCATCGCGCGGGCGCTCGTGCGCCGGCCGCGCCTGATCGTGTGCGACGAGCCGGTCAGCGCGCTCGACCTCACCACGCAGGCGACGATCCTCGACCTCTTCATCGAGCTGCAGCGTGACACGGGCGTCTCCTACCTGTTCGTCTCGCACGACCTCGGCGTCGTGCGCCGGGTCTGCCATCGTGTCGCCGTGATGTATCACGGTGAGATCGTCGAGACCGGGGCGGGGGAGCAGGTCACGCGCTCGCCGCGGCACCCGTACGCCGAGCGTCTGCGGCTGGCTTCGCCCGTCGCCGACCCCGTGAAGCAGAGGACGCGCCGTGCCGAATGGCTGGCGCTGCGCGAGGCCGCGGATGCCCCGGTACGGTAGCAGGCAGCGATTCCGCACGTCCGCACCGCGGTGCGCGCCGTCGCCGGACGCCACGTCGGAAGGAACCCATGCCGAAGATCATCGATCACGATCAGCGTCGTCGGGAGATCGTCGAGGTCGCCAAGGGGATCATCCTCAAGGGCGGGTTCGAAGCGGCGACCATGCGCAGCATCGCCGCGGAGGCGGGCTTCGCGAACGGCGCCCTGAAGCACTACTTCCCCGGCAAGGAGAGCATCGTCGCGGCGACGTTCGAGACGATCCTCGCGCAGATGTCGGAGGGCGTGCAGGAGGCCGGATCCTCTCCCGAGACCGCCGAGGCCGCGTTGCGCGGATTCCTCGAGGGCACGGTGCCGCGCGATCCCGATCAGATCGCCGCGGGACGGGTGTTGCTGGCGCTCTGGGAGTACGCGATGTCCAACGAGCAGCTCGCGGAGCTGTATCGCAGCCATCTGCGGTCCTGGCGCGCGTCGCTCGTCGAGCGGATGGAGGCGGCCCGCGACGAGGGCGCGATCCGCGATCAGGACTTCGTCCCGCTCGCGAACGAGTACATCTCGGCGGCGGTGGGCGCCACCGTGATCAACCTCATGTATCCGGACGGCGACCGCATCCCCGACTACCAGGCCTACATCGACCAGTTCCTCGCGCGGCTGCGCTGACCGGGCTCCGGGCGGCCTCCACGCTTCATCGAGAGGAGGGCGCCCGATGACCGGCGCACCCGAGATCGCCCTGTCCGTCACCCGTCGGGAGGGGACCGGCCGGCCGGTCCTGTTCCTGCACGGACTCGCCTCGCGCGCCCGCGTCGACTGGCCGGCCACCGAGTGGGATCCGGTGCTCGCGGATCACCCCGTCGTGCTCGTGGATCTGCCCGCGCACGGCGACAGCCCCGCGGTCGGCGCGTTCTCCACCTCGGCGGTCGTCGAACTGCTCGCCCGGGCGGTCGCCACGGTCGCTCCGAGGGAGGAGATCGACGTCGTCGGCTACTCCCTCGGCGCTCGGCTGGCTTGGGCGCTCTCCGGCCATCCCGGGGTCGCCGTGCGGCGCGTGGTGCTCGGCGGACTCAGCCCGATGGAGCCGTTCACCCTGGTCGACCTGCCCGCCGCCCGCGCCGCGCTCGCCGGGGGACCGCCGCCGGCGGATCCGATCACGGGCATGATCCTGGGCATGACGACCCTGCCCGGCAACCGCCCGGAGGCGCTGCTCGATCTGATCGAGGGGCTCGCTTCCGAGCCGTTCGATCCTGCGGTCGATACGCCTGCGCAGCCCCTGCTGCTGCTCGGCGGGGTCGAGGACCCGATGGCCCAGGGCATGGACGCGCTCGCCGCCGCGGTGCCGGACTCCCGCGTTGTGCGGGTTCCCGGCGATCACCTGGCCGCGCTGCACACGCCGGAGTTCCGTGCCGCCGTCGTGGACTTCCTCGCGGAGGACTGAGCCCCCGGTCTCGCCCGCCCGCCCCGGTCCCTGGGCCGGCCTCCGGTTCCTGAGCTTGTCCGGTCCCTGAGGTTGCCGAAGGGTGCCCCTGTTCTTTTCTTCCTACACTTGTAGACTAACGAGTGCCACCCGCGCGTCCCGCGCATCCTCACGAAAGGCAACACACATGACGACGACACCCGACGCCGCGCGGATCCTGGACATCGCGACAGGCTACATGGCCTCGAAGCAGCTGTTCGAAGCCAGCCGGATCGGCCTGTTCTCCGCGGTCGCCGCAGGCGCCGACACGATCCCGGCGATCGCGGAGCGCACCGGCGTGAGCGAGCGGATCGCGCAGATCCTCGCCGATGCCATGGCGGGCAAGGGCCTGCTGACGCGTGCGGACGGACATTATGTGCTCGAGGCCGACGCGGCGGCCTACCTGGCGGGGGAGTCCTCCGCGCTGGACCTTGCCCCGTTCCTCACCTTCCTCGGCGAGATCAGCTACCCGCACTGGCTCCAGTTCGGGCACACGGTCGACACGACCGAGCCGGGCGAGCTGCAGATGGACGACGCCCGGTGGGGCACCTTCATGGCCGGTGTCATGACCTACAACGCCCTGCACGCCCAGGAGTTCGGCCGCCGGGTCGACCTCTCCGCCGCGACGAGCGCGCTGGACTTCGGCGGTCTGTCGGCGGGCTTCGCCCTGGAGGCGATGAAGCGCAACGCCGGTCTGCGCACCACCTTCCTGTATGCGCCGGGGTTCGAGGGCGGGATCGCCGAGGCCGTCGAAGCGGCGGGGGTGGCCGACCGTGCCCTGGTCGAGACCGGAGACACCGCGACCGCGCAGCCGCAGGGCGCCTACGACGCGGTGCTCGCGAACCACGTGATCCACCGCTTCTCTGCGGAGGAGAATGCGCGGATCTTCCGCAACCTCCGGGCTGCCGCGGTCCAGGGCGCCACCCTCACCGTGCTGGACTTCTTCCTCGACGACGACGCCTCGCAGCGCGGCATCGATGCGCTGCATGCGGGCGAGTACCTCGTGATCGATGGCACGATCGTCTACCCCGAGGCGCAGGTGCGCGGCTGGCTGACCGATGCCGGCTGGGAGGTGCGCGAGAAGATCGCGCTCCCGGCGAGCCCGCGGGTGCTCATCGCCACAGCGGTGTGAGAGCGGCGCCGCCTCGCCCTCGCTCCTGCGCAGGGTGGGGTGGCGCATCAGGATCCGGTTCTCGCGGACGTGACCGGATCCAGGGTGGGCGACGAGCGGACGCGTCGCCCGCCCCTTTCTCGCGGGGCGGCTGGGTGGCGCCGAGTGCACGGGAAGCCGTCGACTACACGGCTCGTTCGCGTGAGCAAGCCGTGCGCTCGGCAGGATCCCGTGCGCTCGCCGGGTGTGGCGGGGTGCGGGGGCAGGATCCCGTGCGCTCGGCAGGATCCGGTGCTCTGGCTGATTTCGTCCACGGGGCGAGCCTGTGCGGCATCGTGACGTGCCGGGTGCGCGGGGAGCTGTCGAGTACACGGCTCGTTCGCGTGAGCAAGCCGTGCGCTCGGCAGGATCCCGTGCGCTCGCGGGCATCGTCCGGGGCCGGGGGCCGGGGGCGGGACGCGGCTCACTCCCGCGCGAACACCGTCCTGCCGTCCACGATCGTCCGGGCGATGCCGATCGTGGCGAACGGGCGGCCGGGTTCGGCGGGATCCTCGTCCAGCACTGTGAGGTCGGCGACCTTGCCGACCTCGAGCGAACCCTTCCAAGCGGCGGCGCCGTCCTGGCGGGCGGGGTCGATGGTCACGCGCCGGAGCAGCTGCTCGCGGGTGCCGGCGTCGTCGCGGCCGAGCAGGGCGAGTGAGGCGTCCAGTCCGATGCGCCAATCCGGGGTCGCGATCGGGGCGTCGCTCGTGATCGTGGTGAGCGCCCCCGACGCCAGCATCTCGCCGAGCGGCCACGCGGCGGCGGTGCGCTCTGGACCGAGCTGCACGCCTGCCCAGTCCCTGGTGTGCTCCGCGATGAGCGGTTGCACGGCGAAGCCCGCCCCGACCGCGCGCATCCGCTCGATCTGCGCCGGGCTCGCGAGGTCGGCGTGCACGACGTAGTGCGGCGCCGTGCCGGAGGATCCGGGGTGCGCTTCGAGCACGCGCAGGAACTCCTCGATCGACCGGTCGCCTGTCGCGTGCACGGCGATCTGCTCGCCGCGCTCGAGCGCGATCGCGATCATGCGCCGGTAGGCATGCAGCGCGCCGCCGGCGCTCTGCGGCAGCAGTTCTCCCGAGGTGCCGTCGGGGTACGGCTCGCTCACCCACGAGGTCGTCATCGGGGGGATTCCGTCCGCGAAGATCTTCACGCCCGTGACCGCCAGCCAACGCGGATCCGTCGCGGGAACCGGGAGCCGGATGCCGCGTTCGAAGTCCTCGAGCTCCGCGGATCCGTCCAGCGTGCCGAACAGCCGCAGCAGGGTCACGCGCGCCGTCTGCGCCTTCTCGCGATGCAGGGCGAGGTAGGCGTCCATCATCGCGGTGCCGAAGCAGCCGGTCTCGCCGGCGTCCTCGCCCGGCCCGATCCCCGGCTCGGTGTAGCTCGTGATKCCGAGTCCGGCGAGCAGGCGCCAGGCGTTTTGCAGGGCCGCACGGCGTTCGGCGGCGGTGTGCACGAGTGGGCCCTCCGGCTGCTCCGCCGGGGGCGCGGGGGAGAAGAACAGGTGCGGCCAGCGCGCGCCCAGCCAGGCCGCATGCAGATGCGCGTCGTTCACGCCGGGGATCGCGGTGCGGCCGTCGAGATCGATGGTCTCCTGCGCGGGCATCCGGAGCGCGTCGGCCCCGAGGGCGACGATGCGGCCGGAGCGGACGGCGAGGGCGTCGGTCGTCGCTGCACGCGGGCCGAGAGTATGGATCCGTCCGCCGTGTACGAGGAGATCGGCGTCGTCGCCGAGCGGTGTCTGGTTCATTATTCCACCAGTGTAGACGAATAGATCGACTCCTCGAGCAGGTGAAGAGGAAGCGAATACGCGCCGGCGCTTCGGGGCGCGCCTCCTCGGATCCGCGGCGATGTGCGACCGCTGTCCGGAGAGGCAGGGCCGGCCTTGTGCGAGGCGCAAAGAAGCCCGATTCTTGCGGTCCGGATCGGCCGGATGTGGCGAGGGTGGCCGCCTACCCTGGATAAGGGCGGATCCGCCCCACCCGATCCCGCGCCATCGATCCCCTGGCGCATGTGCTTGCAAGGACGCTGATGAACGACTTCGCCGCGCGCCGCGACGACTGGAAGGCCAGAGAAGAACTCGCCGAGCGGATGATCCCGCTGATCGGCGGGCTGAACCGCGATCGTGACGTGGTCACATCGCTGCACGGGCACCGCCTGCTCGGCCTGTCCACCACCGAGATCCTCGAGGTGCACGAGCGCGTCGCCGGCCTCGGCCATGACGAGCTCCCGCTGGAGGGCACCCTCGCGGTGCTCGAGGCGCTCCGGGAGCTCGCCCCCTCCTCCGCCTCGCTCGACATCGGGCGTCTTGTGGAGCACGCACGGGGTGACGCCGCCGAGATCGTCGAGCGCCTGCGCGGAGAGCTCGCCCCGGCGCTGAGCGAGACGGCTCCCGCCGAGCCCACCGACGTCGTGCTGTACGGCTTCGGCCGCATCGGGCGGCTGCTCGCCCGCATCCTCATCGCGCACACGGGCGGCGGCAGCGGCCTGCGGCTGCGCGCCATCGTCGTGCGCAAGGGCGCGGAGAACGACCTCGTCAAGCGCGCCTCCCTGCTGCTGCGCGATTCGGTGCACGGCCGCTTCGAGGGCTCCGTCGACGTCGACGAGGAGAACTCGCAGCTCATCGCCAACGGCACCCGGATCCAGGTCATCTACTCGGACGATCCCGGCACGATCGACTACACCGCCTACGGCATCCGCGACGCGATCGTCGTGGACAACACCGGCCGCTGGCGCGATGAGGCGGGTCTCGCCCGCCACCTCGAGTCCACGGGCGTCGCGCGCGTGCTGCTCACCGCGCCAGGCAAGGGCGACCTGAAGAACATCGTGCACGGGATCAACCACGCCACCATCGAGGACGGCGACCGGATCCTGTCCGCCGCGTCCTGCACGACGAACGCGATCACCCCGGTGCTCAAGGCGGTCGACGAGGCCTACGGCATCGTCCGCGGCCACGTCGAGACGGTGCACTCCTTCACGAACGACCAGAACCTCATCGACAATTTCCACAAGGGCGACCGCCGCGGCCGCTCGGCGGTGCTGAACATGGTCATCACCGAGACCGGCGCCGCGAAGGCCGTCGCCCGGGCTCTGCCCGAGCTCGCCGGCAAGCTGACCGGATCCGCGATCCGCGTGCCCACGCCCGACGTGTCGCTCGCCGTGCTGCACCTGACCCTGGAGCGTCCCGCCGAGAAGGCCGAGATCAACGACTACCTGCGCCGGGTCTCGCTGCACTCCAAGCTGCGTCAGCAGATCGACTACGTGGAGTCGCCCGAGGTGGTCTCCACCGACTTCGTCGGCTCCCACCGGGCCGGGATCGTCGACGGCCTCGCGACCATCGCGAACGGCACCGACGTGATCCTGTACGTCTGGTACGACAACGAGTTCGGCTACTCGAGCCAGGTCATCCGCGTGCTCGAGGTCATGGCGGGCTCGCACCCGGTGGTGCTGCCGGTGCGTCGCGAGGTCACGCTCCAGGCCTGAGCCGCCTCCACCTCTGCTCCCGTCGCGAATTCTGTCGTTCTGCGCCGCGAATAGCGACAGTTTCTGCGACGGGAGCGGATCACCGGGGCTTTCCTGGGCCTCGTCTTGGAGCGAGTGTGGTGCAATCCTGAGGACAGGAGGCCCGCATGATCGACGCCCGACCACGGCTGCTCTATGTGGAGGACGACGCCGACATCGCCGAGATGACCCTCGAGGTGCTCGGCGAGACCTACGCCGTCGACCATGTGACCGACGGCGCGGTCGCGCTGCGCCGCGCACTCGACGAGCGGTATGACGTGATGCTCGTGGATCGTCGGCTGCCCGGGTTGGACGGCGCGAGCCTGGTCGAGGCGGTCCGCACCGCGCGGATCACGACGCCGGTGCTCATGCTGACCGCGCTCGGCGCGATCCCGGATCGGGTCGAGGGGTTGGACGCGGGCGCCAACGACTACCTCACGAAGCCCTTCGATTTCGACGAGCTGCTGGCGCGGCTGCGCGCGCTGCGCCGCGGCTTCCAGGCCGAGGGCCGCCGCCGGGCGATCGGGGAGTGGACCTTCATCCCGGACTCCTGGGTGCTGCATGCGCCGAGCGGGGCGAGGGTGTCGCTGACCGCCACCGARGCGGCGTTCCTCGAGTTCCTGTCCGCGAGCCCCGAGCGCGTGTTCAGCCGCGAGGAGATCCTGCGCGGGGTGTTCTCCTCGGCGGACGGGGTCGGCACCGTCGACACCTACGTGCACTACATCCGGCGCAAGACCACGCCAGAGATGATCGACACCGTGCGCGGACGCGGCTATCGCGCGGGGGATCCGACGTGACCCGCCGCGGACTCCCGGGCGAGGACCGGAGATGAGCGGATCCGCGGACCGCGACCGGGTGCGGCGCACGGCTCGGCAGATCGGGCTGTGGACCGGCGTCGCGTCGGCGGTCGTGATCGCCGCGGGGGTCGGCATCCTGATCGCCGTGATCCTGGCGACGTCGCGCCCGCAGGGCGACGACGGGATCCCGGGCGGCCCGAGGCCCGGCCGATTCGCGGTGGACGATCCCGACCACATCGTGGTCGACGTGGACCGCGTGGTGCCCTGGGTCATCGTCCTGGGCGTGGTCGGCGTCGCGCTGCTCGGCCTCATCGCCTGGCTCACCGCCCGGCGTGCGGTCGCGCCGCTCGAGGTGGCGCTGCAGGCGCAGCGCGACTTCGTCGCCGATGCGAGCCATGAGCTGCGCACTCCGCTCACCGCCCTGTCGAGCCGCGTGCAGATCCTGCAGCGCCGCGTCGCCCGCGGAGAGGGCATCGACGACGCTCTCGAGCGGCTGCGCGGCGACACGGCAGCCATGGACGACATCCTCACCGAGCTGCTCCTCGCGGCACAGGCGGACCAGGGCCCCGTCCCGGCAGCGGCGTCGGACGCCGCGGTAGCGGTGCAGGCCGCGGTCGAGCTGATCCGTCCGATCGCCGAGAGCGCGGGCGTCGAGCTGCAGTCGGACGTCGGTCCCGGCACCTCCGTGGCGGTGCCCGACGTGACCCTGACCCGGCTGTGCACGGCGCTGCTCGACAATGCCGTGCAGCATGCTCCCCGCGGCACGTCGGTCGCCATCGCGATCGGACCGGGCAGCGGTGCGCACCGAGGCTCGACTCACGGCGCGCCGCGCGGCTTCGCAGAATTCCGGGTGTCCGATCGGGGTCCCGGCGTCAGGGTCGAGGACCGGGAGCGCATCTTCACGCGCTTCGCCCGGGGCCCCGAGACCGGGCGACGGCGCGGCTTCGGGCTCGGCCTCGCCCTGGTCCGGGATGTGGCGACGAGGTACGGCGGATCGGTCGGCATCGAGAGCTCGTCGGAGGCGGGGACGACATTCCTGCTCCGGCTCCCGCTTGTGGCGTGAGGGAGGCGCCGAAGTGCCCTTCGGAGCGAAGACGCGTGCGAAACTCAGTCAATTCCGCACGGATTCCCCGGGGTGAGGCGGATGAGGGCCGGGATCGACTGAGTTTCGCACCCGTCGTCTGGCGGGCGGAGGGCCGCCGCCGGCGCCGCAGCGGGGTCAGAACCCGAGATCGAGACCGAGACCGAGATCGAGATCGAGATCGAGATCGCCGGAGGCTGCGACGGCGACCTCCACGCCGTGCGCCCAACGCCGGATCCGGCCGTCCGGCGCGATCAGCATCCCCGAGCAGTCGGGCGCCGCGCGCAGCCAGGTGAGGTCGTCGAAGCCCGCGACCACGGCGACCGTCGCCCAGGCGTCCGCGTCGCTCAGGTGCTCGGCGATCACGGTCGCGGTGGGTGCGTCGAGCACCGCGTTCCCCGTACGCGGGTCGACGATGTGCGCGCCCCGCTCGGCCGGTCCGGAGGTCGCGACGGCCCCGTCGCGCAGCGGCACCTGAGCCCGCAACACTCCGCGGCGGAGCGGATCCGCGATCCCGACGTTCCAGGTCCAGTCCGCTCCCGGGGCCGTGAGCAGCTGCATGTCGCCGCCCGCGGAGAGCCCGACGGCGATCACGTCGTCCTCGGCGAGCAGGGGTGCGAGATGGCGGGAGGTTGCGCATTCGACCGCCCAGCCCTTGACGTAGCCCGTGGGATCGAACCAGCCGTGTCTGTTCGCATCGAACCGCCCGCCGCTGTCGGAGGCGAGTCGCACGCACGCCTCGCAGACCTCGAGGATCCGCGGATCCGCATCCTCGGGGTGCAGCGACCCGTCGCGCAATCGCGAGATCTGCGAGTCCCCGCGGAACGGGGAGAACAGCGCGTCCAGCTCGTGCAGCTCGTCGAGCGCGGCGCTCTGCGCGGCGGTGATCCGCGCGGCGACGGCCGCATCGGTCGAGGCGGCCGCGGTCAGGACGTGCACGCTTGCCACCGTGCCCATGAGCTCGGCGGTGCTGACGTGGCGGTGGGGTGAGGTCGCGCTCGGATCCGCACCGGCTGGCGGGGCCGCGAGAGGCACGGCGCCGCTCATGCCTTCGCCTGGTCGATCGCGCTCTGCAGCGACTGGGTGTACCCGTCAGAGGTGAACGTGGCGCCCGAGACCATGTCGATCTGCGCGGACTGAGCACTCTTGGTCTCCGAGATCAGGATCGGGATGGCCTGCGCGTTGATCTGCTCGTCGCGGCGCTCGGTGTTCGGGTACTGCGGCACCGACACGTCGGTGATCTGCCCGCCCGACACCGTGATCGCGACCTGCACGGCGCCGTAGCGCGTGTCGACGGCCTGACCCGTGAAGGATCCGTCCTTGAGCCCGGTCGAGGTCGTGGCGGAGGTCGTGGATCCCGAGGAGGAGGAGGATCCGGAGGCCGCTCCGGTGCCGGACGCCGACGAAGACGATCCCGTCGACGCTCCGGGGGACGTGCCGCCCGCACTCGTCCCGGTGGAGGATCCGGTCGCGCTCTTCGTCGTGCCGGTGCTCCCGGCGGTCCCTGCCGCACCGCTCGCGGCCGGTGCGACCACCTCGAGCGAGGTGCGGTAGCTGAACAGCAGGACCAGCCCGGTCACCGTCGCGAGGACGGCGTAGACGATCTTCTTCATGGTTCTCCCGCTCTCGGTTCCATCGCTCGCCGTTCAGACGGCGAAGGCCTCGCTGTGGATGCGTTCGGAGGGCACGCCGGCGGTGCGGAGATCCCGGCGGATGCTCTGCATCCAGGGGATCGGCCCGCACAGATACACGTCGTACCGGGACAGGTCTCCGGCGATGCGCTGCAGCAGCTGAGCGCCATCCCATTCGGCGTGAGTGGCCGGCACCCAGCTCGTGCCGGCGTCTGCGCGACGGCCGTGCAGCGTGTAGTGCACGAGCCCGCGGGACACGGCGAGCCGGTCGATCTCGGCGCGGCGCAGTCCGTGGGCGGCGGAGTGGTCGCGCGTCACGAGGATCGCCTCGCCGGGTGCGTACGGCTCGGACTCGAGCAGCGCGACCAGGGGTGCGACGCCCGCGCCGGCGCCGAGCATGAGCAGGCGGGATCCGCTGCGGCGCTCGCCGGTCATGTGACCGTACGGGCCCTCGACCATGACCCTCGTCCCCGGGCGCAGCTCCGCGAGACGATCGGTGCCGTCGCCGACACGGCGGGCCGAGATGACGAGTTCTTCCGTTGCCGGGTCCGCGGCGAGCGAGAACGGGTGACCCCGCGTCCAGCCCGGGCCGTCCAGGAACCGCCAGATGAAGAACTGCCCCGCCTTAGCGCCCAGGCGGCGTACGTCGCGGCCGGCGACGCGGACCGAGATCCCGTCGCGTCCATCGGCATCGACGGCGACCACGCGGAGTCCGTGGCGGGCGCTGCGCATCAGCGGCACGGCGACGCGGAACCACAGCACGCACACGGCGGTGACGGCCCACAGCGCCCACCAGTAGAAGGTCGCACCGGCGGACGCGGTGAAGTCCGCGCCGGTCCACAGCATGTGCGGGATCGCGAGGCCGACGCCGAAATAGCCGTACAGGTGCAGCAGGTGCCAGGACTCGTATCGCAGCCGGCGACGTGCGCGGCGGATCGACGTCACCACGACCAGGATCAGCAGACCGGTACCCGCGGTCGCCAGGAGCATGCCGGGGTAGTCCCAGACGAAGTCCCACGCCTGCACGAGCACGTTCGTGTGCGCCGTGATCGCGTAGCCGACGGTGATGAGCACGAGGTGTGCGAGGAGCAGCCAGAACGACCAGAATCCCACGAGGCGGTGCAGCCGCGTGATGCCGTCCCGCCCGAATCCGCGCTCGAACACCGGCACCCTGGCCATGAGCAGCACCTGGTACAACAGCAGATTCGCCGACACGAGGCCGGTCAGACGGCCGAGCGTCGTGAACGTGTCGCCGTCGAATGCGAGCAGGGCCTGCACGCCGGCGCCGCTCACCCAGAGCGCGAGCACGAACAGGCTCGTCGCCCAGATCAGCGTCACCGCGCCCAGGCGCCAGAGCGCCGGGCGCAGCCGGCGTCCCCGGGCCGCGACGAGCGGTCCGACCGGAGCGAGGGGCGTGAGCGTTGCCATGGCACCATCGTCGGCGGGGGTTTGACAGAGAGGCCCAAGAATCGAGCCTCTTGAGCGTCGTCATAGGGAACTCATCGGATCCAATCGGATCCGATCCGCGCCCAGGGTCTGCGGTCGACGGGGGCGACGCCCGCCAGCACCCGGCTGATGTCCTGACCCCACGGCATGATGGATCCATGACGGCACTCCTGAGCGAACGGCTCCGCTCGCACCGGCTCACCGCTCCGGCGCGCACCCCTGTCGCCGCAGCCCGGCACATGCTCGCCGTGCAGGGCCAGGAGTTCGTCGCCGGACGCTGGGCGCTCGGCATCCGCTCGTCCGGTGCGCCGACGCTCGCCGCCGTCGATGCGGCGTTCGATCGCGGCGAGCTCGTGCGCACGCACACGATGCGCGGCACGCTGCACGTGATCCCGGCGGAAGACGTGCGCTGGGTGCTGTCCGTGACCGGTGATCGGCAGCTCCGGCAGGACGCGACGCGCCAGCGCCAGCTCGGCATCGACGACGCGCTCGTCGCGCACGTCGAGTCGGCGTTCCGTGAGCGCCTCGCCGACGGAGGGCGCACCAGGGCGCAGCTCTTCGACGACCTCACCGAGATGGGCATCGATCCCACCGGTCAGCGCGGGATTCACCTCATCTACGCGCTCAATGTGCGCGGCATCCTGGTGCAGGGGCCGGTCGTGCACCGGGATGACGCCGTCTCGCGTGAGCAGCTGTTCATGCTCGGCGAGGAGTGGCTCCCGCAGACCGCGCCGCCCGCAGATCCCCTGGCCGAGCTGTTCGTCCGCTACGTCGACGGGCACGGGCCGGTCACGGTCGGCGACTTCGCCTGGTGGTCCGGCCTGCCGATCACCGTGGCGCGCGAGGCCGTCGAGCGCGGGCGAGCGAGGGTGACGGAGAAGGCGGAGGGCGTGTTCATCGGCACCGTCCGTCCACGCCGCGCCGCAGGGGCCGATGACGCCGCGACGCTCGCGCTGCCCATGTTCGACGAGTACTACATCTCCTACGCCGACCGCTCGGCGGTGGCCACGGCGGAGAGCATGGCGCTGATCGGACCCGGCAAGAACGGCATGGTGCGCGCGAGCCTGCTCTCGGCGGGCCGCATCGCCGGTGCCTGGACGCACTCGGCCGCGGTCGGCCGGCACCGCGACGAGCCGATCCCGGAGTTCTTCGGCGGAGAGCCTGCTCCGGATCCCGCCGCCGTCGCCTCGGCCCTGCGCCGCTACGCCGACTTCGTGTCCGCGCACTGAGGCCCTGAGGCCCTGAGTTCTTGAGGCCCTGAGGTTCGCGCGACGTCTGCACGATCCGGCGACGCCTGCACGACGAGTCCGCGGATCCGATCGCGCATCCGTCCCAGGATCGTGCATCCGTCGCAGGCAGCGGTCACGCGACGGTGAGGCGGCGGCCCGACTCAGAAGGCCGCGGAGAAGGCGCCGTCAGACTTGAGCAGCTGGCCGGACACCCATCGCCCCTCGGGAGACACCAGGAAGTCCACCAGAGCCGCGACATCGGCCGGGCGGCCGAGGCGCCCCTGCGGCGTGAGGCCGGCGAGGTGCTCGCGGACCCCATCGTCCATCCAGCCGGTGTCGATCGGGCCAGGGTTCAGCACGTTCGCAGAGATCGCGCGGGGTCCGAGTTCGCGGGCCGCAGAGATGACGATGCGGTCGAGCGCGCCCTTGGACGCACCGTATGGCAGGTTCCCGGTCACGTGGTCGCTCGTGAGTGCGACGATCGCCCCGCCCTCGGGGGCGGCTTGCCGCGCGAACGCCGCGATCAGCAGGAGCGTCGCACGCGCGTTGACCGCGACGTGCCGATCGAAACTCTCCGCCGTCGTGTCGAGGATCCCCGACTCCACGTCGTAGGCGTGGCTCAGCACCAGCGCGGAGATCGTTCCGTGCTCGCGCGCCACCTCTGCGATCAGCGCCTCCGGGCCCTCAGCCGTCGACAGATCCGCCGGGTGGTCGGCGTCGCTGAGATCGCTCGTGACGACGGTCCAGCCGCTCTGCCGAAGGCGCGGCACGATGCCTGCCGCGATGCTTTCGGCGCGCGCGGCACCGGTGACGAGGGCAAGGGGCATGCTCCGACGCTAGCTCAGGATCCCGCTCCGTCGTGCTGCGAAGGATGAAGACCCACGCGACGGATGCACGACCGTGCGACGGATGCACGACGTGAGCGGCGGATCCGTCGTGCATACGTCGCGGGATCGCGCATCCGTCGCAGGCCGGAGCGACCCACTCAGGCAAAGCCCGCCGCACAACGACCCACCCACCCAGGCAAAGCGCGCAGGCAGACCGGGCACAGCGCCTACTGGGCCGCGTGGCGGTCCAGGAAGGAGTACACCTCGTTGTCGTCCACGCCGGGGAACGCGCCGCGGGGGAGCGGCGAGAACATGTGCGTGTGCACCCGAGCACTCGGCCAGGCCTTGCTGCTCCAGCGCTCGGCGATGCCGGCCGGGGGGCGGCGGCAGCACGCCTCATCCGGGCAGGTCGACTGCGCGCGGTCGGTGGTCTCCCGGCCCCGCCACCAACGGGCGTCGTCGAACGGCACGCCGACCGTGATCGAGTAGCCGCCGCCGTCGGTGGATCCGGTCTGCGTCGAGCACCAGAACGTGCCGGACGGGGTGTCCGTGTACTGATAGTGCTCGGTGGTGCGGTTGCGCTGACTGAAGGCCGCCCGTGCGGAGAACTTGCGGCACACCGTGAGGCCCTCGACGGATCCTGTGACGTCCATCGGCAGCGGCAGGTCATCGTTCTCGTAGACGCGGGTGAGGGCGCCCGACTCGTCCACGCGTAGGAAATGCAGTCGCATGTCGAGGTGCGTCGTCATGAGGTTGGTCATCCGCATGCCGGCGGCCTCGTGGGTCACGCCGAACGCATCGCGGAAGTCCTCCACCGCGAGGTTGCGGTCCTTCTTCGCCTGCTGCAGGAAGGCGACGCCTGCCGTCTCGGGGATGAGGCAGCACGCGGCGAAGTAGTTGATCTCGAGTCGCTGCTGCAGGAAGTCGGCGTAGTCGGTGGGAGGGGTGTGCCCGAGCATCCGGTGCGCCATCGCCTGCAGAGCCATCGACCGCAGGCCGTGCCCGCCGGGGATCGACGCCGGCGGCAGGTAGATCCGGCCGTGCTCCAGATCCGTGACCGAGCGCGTGGAGTGCGGCAGGTCGTCGACGTAGAGCAGCTCGAAACCCAGCTGCTCGGCCATGATGCTCACGGTGCGGTGGGTGAGGGCGCCCGAGGAGTGGCCCGCCGCCTTGAGCTGCTTCTCGGCGAGCGCCTCGATGTCGGGCAGGTGGTTGTCGAGGGCGCGCATCTTGAGGCGCAGTTCGGTGTTGGCGCGCCGTGCCTCCTCCGGCGTGGCGATCGCCTCGCGCTCGCGGCGGTGCAGCTCCCGGTGCAGCCCCAGGATCGACTCGATCGTCTCGTCCGGCATGCCCTTGTTCACCCGCACCGGCGCGATGCCGAGCTGGCGGAACACCGAGCTGGACTGGGCGCGGTCGAGCTCGATCTCCAGTGCCGCGCGCCGGTTCGGCGGCTCGCCCGAGATGAGGTCGCTCACCTCGGTGCCCGTCGCGTTCGCGATGGACTGCAGCAGGGAGAGCTTCGGCTCGCGCTTGCCGTTCTCGATGAGGCTGAGCTGGGAGCCGGCGACACCGACGGCGGCGCCCAGCTCGTCCAGCGTCATGCCGCTGCGCGTGCGGTGGTGCCGGATGCGATGTCCGAGAGTCGTGAGCTCGAGTCCTGAAGCCATGCTTTTGATCCTAGCGAAAGAATTTGGATTCTTGAAGCCGTCAACGGCCCGAAGAGCGCCGATTCCTCGCGCAGAATGGTCACAACGCCCCAGGATTTAAGGAGCAGACATGGCTATCGCCGAGACGTCCACCCCGCGGACCACCCACCTCGCACCCGTGCGCGAGTACGGGGCGGCTCCCGAGTACGACACGCCGGCCTTCGCCGCGCTCAGCGCATGGGTCGAGGAGATCCGTGCGCTGACCAAGCCCGATCGGGTGCACTGGATCGACGGATCCGCCGCTGAGAACGACGCCCTGCTGCACGAGCTCGTCGACGAGGGCAAGCTCATCAAGCTCAACCCGGAGTGGCGTCCCGGCTCCTACCTGGCCCGTTCGCACCCCAGCGACGTCGCCCGCACCGAGGGGCGCACCTTCATCGCCTCCGAGAAGGAGATCGACGCCGGCCCTACGAACAACTGGGCGGATCCGAGCGCGATGCACGCGAAGATGAACGAGATCTTCGAGGGCTCGATGCGCGGGCGCACCATGTACGTCGTGCCGTTCTCGATGGGGCCGGTCGGCGGGCCGATCTCGCAGATCGGTGTGCAGGTCACCGACAGCGCGTACGCCGTCGCCTCGATCGGCATCATGACCCGCGTCGGAACGGCCGTCGTCCGCGAGATCGCGAAGGGCGCCCAGTGGGTGCGTACCGTGCACTCCGTCGGGGCTCCGCTCGCCGCCGGCGAGGCGGACACCACCTGGCCGTGCAACGACGAGAAGTGGATCGTCCATTTCCCCGACACGCTCGAGGTCTACTCCTTCGGCTCCGGCTACGGCGGCAACGCGATCCTCGCGAAGAAGTGCTTCGCGCTGCGCATCGCCTCTGTCCTCGCCCGCGACGAGGGCTGGATGGCCGAGCACATGCTGCTCATCCGGGTCGTCTCGCCCCAGGGCAAGGCCTACCACGTGGCCGCGGCGTTCCCGTCGGCCTGTGGCAAGACCAACCTCGCAATGCTCCGCCCGACGATCCCCGGCTGGAAGGTCGAGACGCTCGGCGACGACATCACCTGGATCCGCCCCGGGGCGGACGGGCGCATGCGTGCGATCAACCCCGAGGCCGGTTTCTTCGGCGTCGCGCCGGGCACCGGAGAGTCGACCAACGTCACTGCGGTCGAGACCCTCTGGGGCAACACGATCTTCACGAATGTCGCGCTGCGTCCGGACGGCGACGTGTGGTGGGAGGGGCTGACCGATGAGGCGCCCGCGAACCTCATCGACTGGGAGGGCAACGCGTGGACCCCGGATTCCGGTCGTCCCGCCGCGCACCCGAACTCGCGCTTCACCGTGTCGGCCGCGCAGTGCCCGCAGATCGCTGAGGACTGGGAGGACCCCGAGGGCGTGCCTCTCGACGTGATCCTCTTCGGTGGACGCCGCGCCACCAACGTCCCGCTCGTCGTCGAGGCGACGGACTGGAGTCATGGCGTTTTCCTCGGGGCGACCATCTCGTCCGAGCGCACGGCCGCGGCCGAGGGCACGCTCGGGGAGCTCCGCCGCGACCCGTTCGCCATGCTGCCGTTCTGCGGCTACAACATGGGCGACTACTTCGCGCACTGGCTGAAGATGGGCCGTGCGGTCCGCTTCGACAAGGCGCCGCGCATCTTCCAGGTGAACTGGTTCCGCCGCGGTTCCGACGGCCGGTTCCTGTGGCCGGGCTTCGGGGACAACGCTCGCGTGATCGACTGGATCATCCGTCGCATCGAGGGCGAGGTCGGCGCGATCGAGAGCCCGATCGGGCGTCTGCCCAAGATCGAGGACCTCAACCTCGAGGGCGCGGATGTGACCGACGAGGATCTCGCCGAGCTGTTCCGCGTCGACACCGCGTCGTGGACCCGTGAGGCCGACTCGACCGAGGAGTTCTTCGCGACGTTCGGCGACCGCCTCCCGGCGGCTCTCACCACCGAGCTCGCCTCGCTGCGCTACCGCCTGGCGAGCGCCTAACACGTGATCCGGTCCCTTCCCCGTGCGAACGGGGGAGGGACCGGATCCACCAAGACCCGCGGCGGCGGGATGTCAGGGGCGAAAAGGCTGAGTGGTCCCCGGCATCCTGTCGCCGCGGTTTTCCGTACGCGCGATCTCCTGCTCCAGCGACCTAGGGTGGAACCCATGATGCACCCGCCCAAGGCCCGTCCCGGCGACCGTGTTGCGGTGCTCTCGCCGGCTTTCGCCGCGCCCGCGGTCTCGGTCGCGATCCACGAGCAGGCGATGCGACGGCTGACCGAACTCACGGGGCTCGTGCCCGTCGAGTACGCCACCACGCGGCAGCTCGGCGCGAGCCCCGAAGCGCGTGCGGCCGATGTGAACGCGGCCTTCGCGGACCCGTCCATCCGGGCGATCCTGGCGACCATCGGCGGTGACGATCAGATCCGGGTCACCCGGCACCTGGATCCGGCGCTCGCGCAGGCGGATCCGAAGCCCTTCCTCGGCTACAGCGACAACACCAACATCCTGAACTGGCTGTGGCGGCACGGCATCTCCGCCTTCCACGGCGGTTCCACGCAGGTGCACCTCGGAGCGGGGCCGGGGGTGGACGAGATCCACGCACGCTCGCTGCGCGCGGCTCTGCTCGAGGGCGGCGAGATCGAACTCACCGAACCGGGCGAGTCGGAGGACTTCGGTCGCCCCTGGCATGACCCGGTCGCGCTGGTCGAGTTCGGCGACCGCGAGACGACGGAGCCGTGGGTGTGGTCAGGGCCGCCGCGTCGCGTTGCGGGCCGGACCTGGGGCGGCTGCGTGGAGGTGCTCGCCCAACTCGCCCTCGCCGATCGCTTCCCGCGTGCGGAGCAGCTCGACGGCACGATCCTGCTGCTGGAGACCAGCGAGGAGCTCATGCCGGCCGACGCCGTCGCCGAGCAGCTGCGCGCCTATGGGGAGCGAGGCCTGCTGGAGCGCGTGGCCGGCGTCGTCGTTGCTCGGCCGCCGGTGAGCGATCGCAGCAACGTGCCGCACCCCGAGATCCGGCCGGGGCTGCGGGCCGAGCAGCGCGACGCGGTGCTGAGCCAGATCGGCCTGTTCAACCCGCACGTCGTCGTCTGCATCGGCGTGCCCTTCGGACACACCCGGCCGCAGTGGATCCTGCCGTACGGGGGTCGCATGACCCTGGACGGGAGCGTGCGGAGGATCATCGCGGACTACTCCTGAGCCGTTCCGCCGACGCCAGGTGCCGCGCTGGTCGGGCCGAACGTCGGCGTCCCGGCGTAGCGTCATCTCATGGACGTCATCGACTACCTGATGGACGGGGATCCCGCGATCCGATGGCAGGTGCTGCGGGATCTCACGGATGCCGGCCCGGAGGAGGTCGCCGCTGAGCGTGCGCGCGTGGCCGCTGAGGGATGGGGCGCTCAGCTCCTCGCGTTGCAGGGGGAGGACGGCCTGTGGGACGGCGGGGTGTACCGGCCCGGCTGGGTCGACGAGAGCCGCCCGATGTACGACGCGTGGACCGCCACGCACTTCAGCCTGCAGCAGCTCGTCGATTTCGGGGTCGACCCCGCGGACGAGCGTATGCGGCGGGCCGTCGCGCGCGTGCGGGACGGCGTGACGTGGGACCAGCCGGGTTCCCCGCCGTACTTCGACGGCGAGACGGAGCCCTGTATCAACGGCGTCGTGCTGACGATCGCCGCCTACGTCGGCGAGCCCGGAGATGCGGTCGTCAAGACGCTGCTCGACGGCCGGCTCGAGGACGACGGATGGAACTGCTGGGCCGAGTACGGCGCCACGACATCGTCGCTGCACTCCACGATCTGCGTACTGGAGGGGCTGCTCGACTGGGAGCAGGCGACCGGCGGTACCGACGAGGCGCGCGCGGCGCGGATCGCTGCAGAGGAGTACCTGCTCGATCGAGGCCTGCTCCGGCGCCGCAGCACGGGAGAGATCATCGACCCGCGGTTCACGATGACGTCCTACCCGGTGCGCTGGTTCTACGACGTGCTGCGTGGCCTGGACTACCTGCGACGCGCGCGGCCCGAGGGCGATCCGCGTTGCGCCGAGGTGGTCGAGATGCTGCGTTCGAAGCAAGGGGCGGACGGGGCATGGCGCTTGGAGAACACGCACGAGGGGCCGACGTCGTTCGAGATGGAGGGCGAGCAGGAGGGCTTCCCCAGCCGCTGGGTTACGTTGCGCGCCCTGCGAGTGCTGCGCTGGGCGGACGCGGCGCACGGCTGACCTCTCTTCCGGGCTGAGCCGCGGGCGCGTGCCGAGCAGTCCGTCTCCGCAGGTGCCCGGCCGTGATCAGTGCCGCCCGAATCGCCGATGCGCCGCCTGGCGCGTGGTGCCAAGGGCACTCGCGATCGCCTGCCAGGAGTACCCGTTCGCGCGAGCGCGGCGCACCTGCACCTCTTCGGCGCGGGCGATCTCTCGTCGTGCGGCGACCAGCCGGTGCAGCTCCGCGAGGGGTTCGCCGTGGGGATCCGTCGCCTGTGCCGTCTTCATCATGAAGCCTCCTCGTGTCAATGCTTGTTGACACGAGGAGGCTTGTCAATCAATGTTGACGGATCCGGTTCAGCTCCCGGCGGACACGTCCGGCGGTCAGGGCAGGTCAGGGCAGGGTGGGCACGCCGAGGTCGTCCTCGTAGGCGTGGTCCTTGGTCTCGGGGATGAGGAACAGCGCGATGAGGGTCAGCACCGCCATCGAGGACAGGTAGATGCCGACCAGCCAGGGGGATCCGCCCGCCGTCTGCCACAGCCACACCGCGATGAGCGGTGCCACGGCGGCGCCGAGGATCGAGGACACGTTGTACGCGACGGCGGATCCCGTGTACCGCACGTTCGTCGGGAACAGCTCGGGCAGGAGGGCCCCCATCGGTCCGAACGTGACGCCCATGAGCAGGAAGCCGAGGATCAGGAAGGACTGGGTCAGCACCACCGCGAACGGCTCGCCGGCGTGCTGTCCGAGGAACAGCGGGAAGGTGAAGCCGAACAGGATGATGGCGATCGTGGTCCAGATGAGCAGCGTGCGGCRCCCGATCCGGTCCGCCCACGGACCCGAGAGGAGCGTGAAGACGCCGAAGAACACCACGCCGACGATCTGCATGACGACGAAGTCGGTGTAGCCGAAGCCCTGGCCGGGGTAGAACTGTGCGGCGAAAGCGGTCGGATCGAAGGCGGCGCCCTTGGCCTCGGCTGTCTTCTGCGCCGCCGCGGAGGCGATCTCGACGGACCACGGCTTGGTGCCGAACGAGAGCGTGAAGTTCGTCATCAAGTAGAACAGCACATAGGTCGCGAGCATCACGAAGGTGCCGAGGATGAGGTGCTTCCAGTGGTGGCGGAACACGGTCGCGAGGGGCAGCTTGCGGATCGTGCCCTTGTCCTCTGCGCGTTTGAAGGTCTCCGACTCGACGAGCTTGAGGCGCACCCAGAGTCCGATGATCACCATCACGGAGGAGAACAGGAACGGCACGCGCCAGCCCCAGCTGAGGAACGCCTCCGACTTCAGTGAGGGGTCGCTCTCGTGGGGCAGCAGTGCGTTGATGGTGAGGAACAGGCCGTTCGCGATGATGAAGCCGAGCGGGGCGCCCAGTTGCGGGAAGGAGCCGTACCAGGCGCGCTTGCCCGCCGGAGCGTTCTCGGTGGCGACGAGGGCGGCCCCCGACCACTCCCCGCCGAGGGCGAAGCCCTGCGCCAGTCGCAGCACCAGCAGCAGCAGGGCCGCCCACCAGTTGATCTGCTGGAACGTCGGCAGCAGGCCGATGAGGAAGGTCGCGATGCCCATCGTGAGCAGGGAGGCGACGAGCGTGGCCTTGCGCCCGTAGCGGTCGCCGAAATGCCCGAAGACCATGGCGCCGATCGGGCGCGCGATCATCGCGGCGCCGAAGACGCCGAACGAGGCGAGCAGCGCGGTCGTGTCGTTGCCGGTCGGGAAGAACAGGATCGGGAAGACGAGCACCGCGGCAGTCGCGTAGACGTAGAAGTCGTAGAACTCGATCGTCGTGCCGATGAGGCTGGCGAGGATCACCCGGGATCTGGGATTGGCGGGTGCGGTCACGGTTGCAGTGCTCATACGGTCCTCCGGTCGGTGCGTCGATCAGCGCTCGTCGGATCCCCAGCGGCGCGACGAGCACGGGGGAGTCTACGCCCGGCGTTCAGCCGATCCACAGGTGGACACGCGGCCGTGGCGGAGTGTGACGCGCGGGGGAGACACGAAGACGCGGGATCCGAAATCGGATCCCGCGTCCACTGAGAGTTCGTCGAGCAGCGTGGGTTCAGTGCCAGAAGTAGCCGAGACCCGCGTTCAGAAGGGTGAGCGCGCCGACGCTCCAGAACATACCGGCGGGCACCTTGTCGCCGCGCTTCTGGCGGGCCATGCCCATGCCGATCAGCGCGCCGATGATGACGAGCACCACGAGCTTCACCGTGATCTTGATGTAGAAGCTCATGCCCGGCGTCCAGGTGATGCCCCACGGCGCGGCGAGGGCGAGGCCCGCGAGGCCGGCGATCGCGAGGCCGATGTTCATCAGTTGCGTGAACTCGCGCTTGCCTCCGACGGCCTGAGCGAGCCAGGCGCCGAAGAGCGTGGCGAATCCGAGCAGGTGGATGAACACGACGATGGCGCGGAGGGTCTCCATGGCCTCAGGGTATTCCCGGAGCGGAGGCCGCGCCAGGTAGGCGCGCCTCAGCCGCAGGGACCCGTCAGAACGGCGCAGGGGCGATGCCGGATCCGGATGGTGGATCCGGATCATCGACCGTGAAGGTCACGGGCGGGGGCGGCCGGTCGATGTAGGTGCGCCCGATGGGACTGGTCCATTCGAGGACTCCGGCGCCGTGTTGTGTCACTTTCCAGGTGGTTTGGTGTTTGAGGATGTGGTGGCGTCGGCAGAGTCCGCCGAGGTTGCCTTCTTCGGTGGGTCCGCCGTGGGCGGCGTCGATGGTGTGGTCGAGGTCTTGGGTGCGGGGTGGGAGCCCGCAGGTCGGGAACCGGCACCGGGAATCCCTGGCGTGTAGGAGGCGGCGTAGGTCGGTGTTGGGCCGGTAGTGGTCGACGGCGAGGATCGCCCCGGTGATCGGGTGGGTGAGGACCCGTTCCCACGCGGTCGCGCCGCCGGTGAGGGTGCGGGCGGTGTCGGTGTCGATGGGTTGTCCGCCGGCGAGTTCGGCGGGCTGTTCGGTGCGGACACCGAACGCCGCGCCGGGTCCCGTTCCGCCTGAAACGTCTGCCGTGTCTGCCGTGTCTGCCGTGATGAGGGTGAGCACGGGGATGGTGACTTCGATCCGTGCCTGGATCGCGGACAGAAGCCCGGCGTCGGTGTCGTGTCCGGATGCGGCCCCGGTGAGCAGGGTGTCCGCGCAGAGGTCGGCGCGCAGCTGGTCCATCGTCCGCGCGTCGCCAGGGTCGCCGAGGTCGCCCGGGTCGGGAGAGGCAGCGTCTTTCGCAGCCTGCGCGTTCGCGACGGTGACGACCCGCGCCTGCTGGGTGAGTCGGTCGTAGATCCCGTCCACGATCGCGGCGGAGTGGATCAGGCCGAGGGCTTTCTGCCCATTACCGAGGTCTTCCCGCCACACCCGCCGGTGTTCCTGCGCGTCCCGGTGCCGGTCGGTGAGGCTGCGCGGGGCGAGGCGTTCCGCGACGCGTTCCACGATCCGTTTCGCCCGATGCGGAGTCTCGCCCTCGGAAGCGGCGACGGCGACCTGCTCGAACTCGGCCCGCACCGTCTCATCGAGGCGGGCGCCCGCATCGTGGATCGTCCGGACGTGCGCGGCATTGATCCGCGCATCTGCGAACGCCCGCATCGTCGCGGGGAATCGGGCCATCAGATCCGCCGCGCGCGCCATCCGACCCTGCACCACCCGGTCCGACATGTGCAGCACCCCGGCCAGCTCCGCCGCGACCGACCGGGCGGCCAGCTCAGCCGCCGCGCCCGGAGTCGATCCCGTCGATCCTGTCCGTTCGGGCGCCGCGATCGCCACGGCGACATCGTGCGCCACAGCGAGCTGCGCCTCCCGCAGTGCGTGCAGCCGGATGATCGCAGCCTCCGTCGCTTCCAACCCGGTGACGAGCGCGGTCAGCACAACGGCCGGATCCGCCGGGTCCGTCCCGGGATCCTGCACCGCGTCGCTCACGTTTGCCATGACCCCAGTAAACTCCGGGCCACCGACATTCCGACCCAGAATTCCCAGGTCAACCCGGCAAACGCTTTCAAATGGAGTCGTCCCCGTCAGCGGACGCCATAGCGTGCGCTGACGGGGACGACTCGGAGATGGGGAGCCCGCGCTGAGCCGGCTGCGCGCCGGGCAGGACTCAGCCGCGCAGCGAGCGGATGACCTGCGCCGTGCGTAGGGCGGCGTCGGCCGCCTCGGCGCCCTTGTCCTCCTTGGAGCCTTCGAGGCCCGCACGATCCAGACCCTGCTGCTCGTCGTCCAGCGTCAGCACGCCGAAGCCGACCGGCTTGCCGGCGTCGAGGGAGACCCGGGTGAGGCCGTCCGTGGTGGCAGCCGAGACGTACTCGAAGTGCGGGGTGCCGCCGCGGATGATCACGCCGAGCGCGACCACCGCGTCCGCACCGCCGGCGAAGGCGGCCTGCGCGGCCACGGCGAGCTCGAACGAGCCGGGAACCCGCACCAGGCGGTGGTTCGCGCCGGTGTCCTCGAGCACGCGCTGTGCGCCCGCGATGAGGCCGTTCGTGATCGTCTCGTGCCACGTACCGGCGACGATCACGACGTTCAGGCCGGTCGCGTCGAATCCGCCGGTGGTGGGTGCTCCTGCGCCGCTCATGCGTCGTCTCTTCCGTTCTCCGCGCCGTTCGCCGCCAGGGCCGCAGCGAGTTCGGACTCGCCGATGATGTGGCCCATGCGGTCGCGCTTGGTCTCGAGGTACTGGTGGTTGTTGGGGCCGACGCCGACGATCAGCGGCACCTGCTCGATCACGTCGAGGCCGAGTTGGCGCAGCTGCGCGACCTTGTCAGTGTTGTTCGTGAGCAGGCGCACCCGCTTCACTCCGAGGTCGGTGAGGATCCCGGCGGCTGCCGCGTAGTCACGGGCATCGGCGGGGAGGCCGAGCGCGAGGTTGGCGTCGACGGTGTCGAGTCCCTCCTCCTGCAGGGCGTAGGCGCGCAGCTTGTTGATGAGCCCGATGCCGCGACCTTCGTGCCCGCGCATGTAGATGACGATGCCGCCGTCCTGCTCGATCGCGTCCAGAGCCGCCTCGAGCTGCGGGCCGCACTCGCACTTGAGGGATCCGAACGCCTCTCCGGTCAGGCACTCGGAGTGCACCCGCACCAGGGCGGTCTCGGTCGGCTCGCCGGACACGACCGCGATGTGGTCGGTGCCGGTGATGCGGTCCTTGTAGGCGAGGAACCGGAACACGCCATGCGTGGTGGGCACCGTGGCGTCGGCGCGCAGGCTGACCCGGCGTCGGGTGTTGTTCGCGACGCAGTCGGCCTCGTCCCGCGGGTCCGTCTCGTTGAGGTGGGCGATGAGCTGTTCGATCGTGATCACGGGGATCCCGTCGCGCTCGCCGAGCTCCATCAGGCCGGGCAGGCGCATCATGCTGCCGTCCTCGGCGACGACCTCGGCGATCGCGCCGACCGGCCGCAGGCCCGCGAGGCGCATGAGCTCGACGGCCGCCTCGGTGTGTCCGCCGCGCTGACGCACGCCGCCGTCGACCGCGCGCAAGGGCAGCACGTGCCCGGGGCGGATGAGGTCGGTCGGGGTGGACGCCGCATCCGCCAGCACGTTCAGCGTGCGTGCGCGGTCAGCCGCGCTGATCCCCGTCGTGACTCCTGTGGCCGCGTCGACGCTGATCGTGTACGCGGTGCTGCGGGCGTCCTCGTTGGCCTCGACCATCGGCGGCAGGTTCAGCGCGTCGGCGATGTCGGCAGGCATGGGTGCGCACAGGTACCCGGAGGTCCAGCGCACGGTCCACGCGATCCACTCGGGCGTCGCGAGTTCGGCCGACAGGATGACGTCACCCTCGTTCTCGCGGTTCTCGTCGTCGGCGACCAGCACGGGGCGCCCGGCGCGGAGGGACTCCAGCGCCTCTTCGATGGTGGAAAGGCTCATCGCGAGCCTCCTTCCGGTGTGGCGGCGCTGTCGGCGCCTGCGTCTGCGGCGCGGAACGCGAGCAGTCGCTCGACGTGCCGGGCGAGGATGTCGGTCTCGAGGTTCACGCGGTCGCCGACGGACCGGGATCCGAGCGTGGTCGCCGAGAGGGTCTCCGGGATCAGGGACACTTCGAACCAGGCGGCCGGCGCGGACGGCGCGCTGACGGCGCTCACCGTCAACGACGTGCCGTCGACCGAGATGGATCCCTTGTCCACGACGAGCGGGGCGAGGTCGTGCGGCAGGGAGATGCGCAGCACGCTCCACTGCGCGCCGGGGCGCACCTCGAGCACCTCGCCGACCCCGTCCACATGGCCCTGGACGATGTGGCCGCCGAGGCGCGCGCCGACCGGCATCGCCTTCTCGATGTTCACCCGCGTGCCGACGGTCGCGCCGCCGATCGCGGCGACGTCGAGCGTCTGCTTCATGACGTCGGTGTCGAACGTGTCGGGCGTGGAGCCAACGACGGTGAGGCACACGCCGCTCACGGCGATGGACTCGCCGTGCACGGCGTCGGACGCCGCTTTCGGGGCGCGCACGGTCAGGCGCCAGCCGTCGCCGGCGGGCGCGATCGCGGTGATCTCGCCGATCTCCTCGATGATTCCGGTGAACATCAGGCTGCTCCTTCGTTCCGGGAGGTGTTCAGGACTGCGGGCACCGGTGCGGCGCCGGTCGATGTCGTGCCGTCGAGGTCCGCCGGGCGGGCGACCACCAGCAGGTCCGCGCCGAGCGGCAGCCACTCGTCCACGACCAGGCGTCGTGCTTCGCCGATCGAGGGCACGCCGATGTCGGTGAGGGCGAGCTTCGGCCCGCCGAGCAGGACGGGCGCGAGATATGCCAGCACCTCGTCGACGAGATCCGCGGCGAGGAACGCGCTGGCGAGGGTCGGTCCGCCTTCGACGAACACGCGCTGGAACCCGCGGTCCCGCAGGTCCGCGAGGACGGCGTCGAGGTCGTGCTCGGCATAGAACAGCGGCTCGTGCGGGTGACGGCGCACGGCGGCGTCGGCCGGGGTCTCCCTGGCGCCGATCACCACGGGGGCCGGCTGGTGGGGGAGCAGGGCGTCGCCGTCACGGGCGGTGAGGGCGGGGTCGTCAGCCAGCACGGTTCCGGTGCCGACGACGATCGCGTCGGCGGCGGCGCGACGACCGTGCACATCGGCGCGAGCGGCGGGACCGGTGATCCACTGACTGGATCCGTCCGCCGCTGCGGCGCGTCCGTCCAGGCTCTGCGCCCATTTCACGGTCACGTGCGGCCGGCCGAGCCTCTGCACGGTGAGCCAGCCGTCGATCAGGGCGCGCGCGGCCTCGGCCTGCTCGCCGGCGATGACGTCGACGCCTGCGGCGCACATCCTCTCGGCACCTCCGCCGGAGGTCACTCCGGGGTCGTCCAGCGCATAGATCACGCGGCGGACGCCCGCGTCGATGAGCGCCTGTGCGCACGGGCCCGTGCGCCCGGTGTGGTTGCACGGCTCGAGGGTCACCACCGCGGTCGCGCCGCGGAGCTGCTCCGGCGGGAGCTTCGAGAGCGCGTCGACCTCCGCATGCGAGGTGCCGGCGCCTCGGTGCCAGCCCTCGGCGAGCAGGTCGCCTGCGGGGGAGAGGATCACGGCGCCGACCTGCGGGTTGAGCCCCCGGGGGCCGCGGCGCGCGATCTCGAGCGCGTGCGTCATCGCCGCCTGCTCCACCGCTGTCGCCGTCATGTCGCCTTCCTCATCCTGGTCAAGGTCACCGGGGTCGGGCGCACGTCGATCGTGCGTGCTTCCTCTCATCCGGACTCGCAAGCCTTCGCTCGCATCACCGTCGGTCCCGGAATTCCACCGGATCGGCCTCGGATCCGTGTCGGATCCTCGGTTCGCGGACTGTCACCGCCGGTTCGGATTCTCACCGACCCCGGAGCACGTTGTACTGCTCTCAGCTTAGTCAACGCGTCGGTGCCGGTTTCATTCCGATGGATGGTTCTGTGACGCCTCATGTCGTGCGCAGGGTCACTTCAGCAGCCKGGACAGCCGGCGGTCCGCGAGCACTTTGCCGCCGGTCTGGCAGGTCGGGCAGTACTCCAGCGAGCGGTCGGCGAAGAACACGCTGCGCACYGTGTCGCCGCACACCGGGCAGGCTTCGCCGCGGCGAGCGTGGACCTGCATGCCGCGCCGCTTCGCGTCCTTGAGGTCGGCCGGCGGCTTGCCGCTCGCCTCCGCCACGGCTTCGCGCAGGGTCGACTGCATCGCGTCGTAGAGCCGGGTGACGTCGGCGTCGTCGAGACCTCCGGCAGGTGCGTAGGGGGACATCCGCGCGGCGTGCAGGATCTCGTCGGAGTAGGCGTTGCCGATCCCGCCGATCACGGCCTGGTCCCGCAGCAGCCCCTTGATCTGGGTGCGCCGGCCGTCGAGCAGCGCGGCGAACACGTCGCGGGTGAACGACGGATCCAGAGGATCCGGGCCCAGTCGCGCGATGCCGGGTACGTCGGCCGGATCCCGGACGACGTACACGGCGAGGGACTTCTTGGTGCCGGCCTCGGTCAGGTCGAAGCCGCTGCCGTCGAACGCGATCCGCAGCGCGATCGGCGACTTGCCCGGGCGGATCAGGGTGGTGGGCAGCGCGTCGTACCAGCGCAGCCACCCGGCCTTGGCGAGGTGGAACACGAGGTGCAGCTGCGGTTCGACGTCGCTTTTCAGTGTCAGATCCAGGAACTTGCCATGCCGCTCCACGCCCTCGACGCGCGCGCCCGCCAGCGCGGTCACAGGAGGATCGAAGGTCTTGAGCGCTGCGATCGCCGACACGGACGCACGTGTGATCGTGAGGCCGACCGCGCGCTGCGCGAGGAAGTCGACAAGCCCCTGCACCTCAGGCATCTCCGGCATGGGTTCATCCTGCCACCCGCGTGCGACATCCGGACAGGCCGGGTCGGATGCCGTCCGACGACGCGCCGGGGGAGACGCCTCAGCCGAGGTCGATCGGCCAGTCGACCGGGATGCGGTCGTCTGTGCGCAGGAGCCCCGCGAGCCATCCGTCGTCCCGCCCCCGAGGGCTCGTCAGGAACTGGCGGTGCGTTCCCTCGAACCGGAAGCCGAGCGAACGAGCGCTGCGGGCGGACGGGATGTTGCCGACCACAGCGCGCCAGGTCATACGGGCGAGCCCGAGGTTGGCGAAGCCCCAGTCGATCACGGCACGGGCCGCCTCGGTGACGTATCCGTGACCGCGCGCCGGGGCCGTGACCCAGAACCCGAGCTCCGCATCCCCGCCCGCCCGGTGCTCGGTGATCTGGTGCAGCCCGATGGCACCGACCAGGACGTCGTCCGCGAACACGGCCCACACGGTCTGGGATCCGTCCTCCCACCACTCGCCGATGAGCCGGACGAAGTCCTCGGCGTCCTCGCGCGCGTAGGGGCTGGGAACGGTCGTCCAGCGGGGAATCTCCGGATCCTGGCACGCCGCGGTGATCGCGTCGACGTCGGCGGAGGTCGGGGCACGCAGGACCAGGCGCTCGGTGCGGAGGATCGTGGGTTCCATCGACCCAGCCTAGGGCGGAGCCGACCGCTGTCTCGCCGCCTCCTCGTCGCGAACTCAGTCGATTCGGACTGTTCTACCGTTCCCGGCCGCGACACGGCCCGAATCGACTGAGTTCGCAACCGCCGAGAGGCCTGCTCGGTCGTCCTCCACAGATGCGACAACTGCCCGATTGTGCACGGGTTTCGTGGGTGCGCCCCACAGGCCGTCGAAGACTCGTCAACCTCGGGCCATGATCGAGCAGCGATTCCGGACATTTGAACTCCGCGCCGAGGGGCATACCGGGAGGGACATCACCGAGGCGGTGCGCCACGGCGTGCTGATCCGCCTGAGGAAGGGCCAGTACGCGGTGGCGGGCAGCGCCGACCCGGCGGTCAGGGCCGGACAACTGGGCGGACGTGTCGATTGCGTCAGCGCGCTCGCGCTCGCCGGGGTGTTCGTGCGGGCCAGCCACCCTCTGCACGTGCAGATGACGCCGCATTCCTCGAGGCAGATCCGCCCGCCACGCGGAATCGTGCGGCACTGGCGCGCGTGTTCGGCGCCGTGGAACGACCTGGAGGTCCCCCTGGCGGAGGCGCTCGCGCAGGCGATGTCCTGCCAGGAACCGCGCGACTCCGTAGCATCGCTGGACAGCGCGCTGCACCAGGGGCTGATAGATCTCGATGGCCTCGACGAGGTGTTCGAGCTCGGTCCTCGGCGCATGCGGGCCCTGCGCCGTATGGTCGATGGGCGGGCGGAGTCCGGTCCTGAAACGCTGGTGCGCATCGCGGCCAGGGCTCTGGGGTACGACGTCGTGCCCCAGGTCGAGTTCGACTTCGCCCGTGTGGACCTGCTGCTCGACGGCTGGCTGATCGTCGAATGCGATTCGAGGGCGCATCACGAGGACTGGAAGCAGCGGCTTCGCGACTACGAGCGGGATCGCCGTCTGGCGGCGCTCGGCTTCTGCGTGCTGAGGCTCGTCGCCGAGGACATCATGTACGACCGGGAGGGTGTCGTCCTGGCCCTCCGGGGGCTGCGCGGCTTGCGGCCGGCGCGTCGGCTGATCGTTCCGAACTCAGTCGAATTCGGCGTCTGACACGCCGAGGTGCACATTGGCGGCCCGAATCGACTGAGTTCGGAACGCGATCGGCGTGTGATCCGCGCTGCAGGCGACCGGATGTCTCAGAGGGCGATACGGCGCAGCAGCCCGACTTTGTCGTAGACCGCCGCGAGGGTCCTGTCGGCGACCTCGTCGGCACGGGCGGCGTTGGCTGCGAGGATGCGGTCCAGCTCGGCGGGATCCGCGAGCAGTTCGTTCGCACGGTCGCGCACGGGGCCGAACTCGTTCACGACGACCTCGGCGAGCCCCTTCTTGAAGTCGCCGTAGCCGCGACCCGCGTACTCGTCCTCGATCGACGCGATCTGGCGGCCCGTGAGCGCCGCGTAGATCGTGAGCAGGTTCGAGACGCCGGGCTTGCTCTCGCGGTCGTACCGGACGGATCCCTCGTTGTCGGTCACGGCGCGCATGATCTTCTTCGCCGACTTCGCCGGGTCGTCCAGCAGCCACAGCACGCCCGCGTCGGACTCGGCCGACTTCGACATCTTCGAGGTGGGGTTCTGCAGGTCGAAGATGCGCGCGGTGTCCTTCTGGATCACCGGGATCGGCACGACGAACGTCTCACCGAAGCGGGAGTTGAACCGCTCCGCGAGATCGCGCGTGAGCTCGACGTGCTGCTTCTGGTCATCGCCCACCGGCACGACGTCGGTCTGGTAGAGCAGGATGTCGGCGGCCATCAGCACGGGGTAGGTGAACAGGCCGACGGAGGTCGCGTCCGCACCGAAGCGCGACGACTTGTCCTTGAACTGGGTCATCCGACCGGCCTCGCCGAAGCCCGTGATGGTGCTGAGGATCCAGGCGAGCTCCGCGTGCGCGCGTACGTGCGACTGCACGTACAGCGTCGACTGGGACGGCTCGATGCCGGCCGCGATGTACTGCGCTGCGGTGCGACGGGTCTTCTCGCGCAGCTCCGCAGGATCCTGCGGAACGGTGATCGCATGCAGGTCGACCACGGAGAAGAACGCGTCGTAGGAGTTCTGCAGGTCCCGCCACTGCAGCAGCGCCCCGATGTAGTTACCGGCCTGGAGGGAGTCGGCGGAGGGCTGCATTCCGGAGTAGAGGCGGGGTTTCGTCACGGAACAATCCTATGGGGCGTTGCGCGACCTCCTTGTGTGCAGATCCCACTGCCTACGGGGTGGTAGCACCACGCGCGACCGGCATCCCGGTTCTGGCCGCGACGTCTCATCGGGCGTATTGTTGAGACCATAGGTTCGACCACCGGTCTAAGGAGGACTCTCGTGAAGATTCTGATCGTGGGGGCGGGCATCGCAGGGCCCACCCTCGCGTACTGGCTGCGGCGTACCGGCCACGAGGTCGCGCTCGTGGAGCGTGCGTCGCACCTGCGGGAGGGCGGGTACGTCGTCGACTTCTGGGGTGCCGGGTTCGACGTCGCCGAGCGGATGGGTATCACCCTGCGATTGATGGCCGAGGGGTATCACGTTCGCGAGGCGCGCGAGGTCTCCGAAAGGGGCAGACCGATCGCGCGCCTGCATCCCGAGAGCGTCATCCCGAAGGCCACCAGCCGCTACGTCACCGTGGGGCGCACCGACCTGGCCAGGGCGATCTACGACGTCGTGGACGGTCAGATGGAGAYGATCTTCGGTGACACGGTCCGCTCGCTCGACGACGACGGTGATCGCGTCCAGGTGGTGTTCGAGTCGGGCGTCGAGCGCGAGTTCGACCTCGTCGTCGGGGCGGATGGGCTGCATTCTCGAGTGCGGGCGCTGACGTTCGGGCCGGAGCAGCAGTTCGAGCGGTATCTGGGCATCGCCGTCGCCGTCTTCGATGTCGTGGGGTATCGCCCCAGGGAAGAACTCACCGCGGTGATGCACACCGCGGTGGGGCTGCAGACCCTGCGGCTCGCCCTGCACGACGATGCGACGATGTTCTGCTTCATCTTCCGCCATGACGGCGAGGTGCCGGTCGATGACGTCCCGGCGCAGCAGGAGCTCCTGCGCACGCGGCTGCACGACGCGGGCTGGGAGGTGCCGAAGATCCTCGAGCGGATGCCGCAGGCTCGCACCTTCTTCTTTGATCGGGCGAGCCAGATCCGGATGCCATCGTGGTCGCGCGGCCGCATCGCACTCATCGGCGACGCGGGGGCCTGCCCGTCCCTGCTGGCAGGCCAAGGCTCAGCCCTGGCGATGGTGGAGGCATACGTGCTCGCCAGCGCATTGCACGAGGCTCAGGACGACTACGGAACCGCATTCGCCGCGTACCACCGGCGCCTGGCATCGCTCGTGAGCAAGAAGCAGGACGCCGCGATCGGGCTGGGCGCCGCCTTCGCGCCGCGCAACCGCGCACAGCTGTTGCTGCGAAACGCGGCGTTCGGGCTGATGGGCGTGCCGTTCGTCGCGCGACTCGCCCTGGGCCGGAGTCTGCGCGATCCGATCACGCTTCCAACGCTGCCGACCGGTTGAATGGTCGCATGGCCCGCCCGCGTTTCCAACGACTTCCCGCCGCACAGCAGACCGCAATCCTGGATGCCGCACTCGACGAGTTCGCCCGGCTCGGGTTCGCCGGCGCCTCGCTCAACCGCATCATCTCCGCAGCGGAGATCTCCAAAGGCGCCATGTACTACTACTTCGATGGCAAGGAGGATCTCTACGCCGAGATCATCCGGCGCCAGCTCGAAGGGCTGTTCCAGCACGGTGTACCCGTGCCGCTGCCAGACGCCTCCGGGCCGGACGAGTTCTGGTCCTCCATCGAGGCGCTCTACCTGCGGCTCATGCAACTGCTTGGTGAGAAACCGGAGACCGGGAACCTGCTGCGTGACTGGCTGACCGGTGCAGCCTCACCTGCTCTCCGCGCTGCCCAGCGCGATGCGGAGCAGCAGACCCTCCCGTGGGTGCTGCAGACGGTGCTCGCGGGTCAGCGACTCGGGGCCGTGCGCGCGGACATGCCGGCCGAGTTCCTCGTGGCGATGGCGATGGGGATGGGGCAGGCCATGGACACGTGGCTGGTGGTGCAGAACCCCGCCGGCAGCGAGCTTGAGGACGCCGTACACGCCCTCATCGACATGATGCGTCGCGCGCTCCAGCCGTGACGGCGGCGGGTCGCCTCGACCCGCCGCCGTCAGTACGTGTAGTCGACGATCACGGGCGTGTGGTCGCTCCAACGCTCGGCGTAGGTCGCGGCGCGGGCGACGCGGTAGTTGGACGCGCGTCCTGCGAGAGCCGCGGTGGCCAGGTGGTAGTCGATACGCCAGCCGGAGTCGTTGTCGAACGCCTGGCCGCGCATGGTCCACCAGGTATACGGGCCGGCGATGTCGCCCGCCGCGACGCGTCCCACATCGACCCAGCCGAGGCCCTTGCCGTCGCCCTCCGCCGTGTAGGGGCGGGTGTCGCTGAGCTGTCCGATCATTCCCCGGCCGATGCCTTCCTGGCCGACGGCGGGCTCGCCCGCTGCGCCGAGGAAGCGATCGAAGTAGGCCCGCTCGCGCGCGAGGTAGCCGGACTTCTTGACGTTGCCCTTCCAGTTCAGGATGTCGAGGGGACGGTGCGCCACGTTGAGGTCGCCCGTGACGAGGGCCAGGGCGCCGTCGGCGCCGAGCTCGCCCATGCGCGTGGTCATCGCGTCGAGGAACTTCCACTTCTCGTCCTGCTTCGGAGTGTCGGCCTCGCCGCTGTGCACATAGGCGCTGACGACCGTGAGCGGGGAGCCGCCGAGGGAGAAGTCGGCCTCGAGCCAGCGCCCCTTCGAGTCGAACTCCTCGGCGCCGAATGTCGTCCGCGAGGCGAGGGCGGGCTCGCGGCTCAGCACCGCGACGCCCGCGCGGCCCTTCGCCGTCGCCTCATCGTGCAGGATCGACCAGCCGGGGAACGCCGCTTCGAGATGCTCGTCCTGCGCACGCACCTCCTGCAGCGTGAGCACGTCGACGCCGGCGTCATCGAGCCAGCCATGCATTCCATTGCGGACCGCGGCGCGGATCCCGTTGACGTTGACCGTGGCGATACGCAGGTGGGGCATGGATCCCAGCCTAACGAGGGCCTCCGACATCGGCGTTCCGGCGCGGGGCTCTGTCCCGCCGGCCGCCCTCCGTTCGGGTCCCACCGAGGCGGGCACCCTCCCGCCGGGGGCCCTCGAGCAGCAGGCCGAGCATGCCCTCCTCGTCCTCCGCAGGCACGGCGGCCGCCTCGTCCGCGAGCGCATCGCCCCACTCCTCGCGGGCCTCGCGCACCGCGCGGGCCGTCGCGCGCCGACGCCACCACGGCGCGGTCTCGTGCTCCTTCTCCGCACGGCGCAGCCTCACCTCGGCGGCCAGCACGAGCGCCGCGAGTTCCGCGCGGTGCGCGGCGTCCTCGTCGACCTCCTGCAGCGGCTGGTCCCGGTCCTCGGCGGTCAGCGCGATCCAGGCCGCGGCGACCAGGATCACGACAGCCACCCAGCGGCACCACAGCAGCATGGCGATGATCACGGCGAACGTGGCGAGCAGAGGATTGCCAGGGGAGTGCGCGAGCAGCAGGCCGGCACCCAGTTGCAGCACCACGACGGCGCCTCCGCCGAGCATCGATCCCGGCAGGATCGTGCCCCAGGCGAGCCGCGTGCCGGTGAGGAACCGCACGAGCAGCGCGATCGCGGCGGAGTCGATCACGAACATCACCACGACCGAGCCCAGCCGCGTCAGCGCGTCGAAGGCGGTGGTCCCGAGGTGCCAGCCGAACAGGTCGAACATCTGCCGCAGGGCCCAGACGCCGACGAAGCCGAGGACGGATCCCGCCAGCAGCGCCAGCCCGAACGCCGCGCCCGCGAGCCCGTCGCGGACCTTCAGCAGCACGAAGCTGCGGTTGTCGTAGGGGAGACCGAAGATGTCGCGCACCGCGCGCCGGGTGAACGTGACGGCCGTGATGCCGGTCCAGGCGACGACCCCGGCGGCGACGATGCCCGTGATGCTCAGCACGTTCGTGGCGCCGGAGGCGAAGTCCTGCACGTCATCGGGATGCACGAGCCCGTTCTCCCCGATGATGCCGTGGATGTAGCTGTTCGCGATCGCGGTCACCAGCGCGATCGCCTGATCGCTGCCGCCGAGCCAGAGCCCCGCCGAGGCGAACGCCATATAGAGGAGCCCACACACCGCGAACAGGCCCTGGTAGCTCATCCCGGCGGAGAGCAGGAAGCCGTTGCGCTGCAGGAACCGCCGCCACACCCGGATCGGGAAGGCCCGCATGGTGCGCCGGGTGATCGCCGCCGCGCGCTCGATGGGCGCCTCGAAGCGCGCACGCAGCTCCGGCTCCGAATCCACCACGATCTCACCCTAGCGAGTGCGCCGGGATCGTCCGGGGCGGTGGGGGAGACGCCGAGAGGCGCCACCCGCACGGGGTGGCGCCTCTCGACAGATGCGGGTGGCGGATCCTGTTAGGGCCGGCCACGGAGGATCGCCTGCTTGACCTCGGCGATCGCCTTGGTGACCTCGATGCCGCGGGGGCACGCCTCGGTGCAGTTGAAGGTCGTGCGGCAGCGCCAGACGCCCTCCTTGTCGTTGAGGATGTCGAGGCGCACATCGGCGGCGTCGTCGCGCGAGTCGAAGATGAAGCGGTGCGCGTTCACGATCGCGGCGGGGCCGAAGTACTGCCCGTCGGTCCAGAACACGGGGCACGACGAGGTGCACGCGGCGCACAGGATGCACTTGGTGGTGTCGTCGAAGATCGCGCGGTCGGCGATCGACTGCACGCGCTCCTTGCCCTTCTCCGGCTCGCTCGTGGTCAGCAGGAACGGCTTCACCTCGCGGAACGCGGCGAAGAACGGATCCATGTCGACGACGAGGTCCTTCTCGAGCGGCAGGCCCTTGATCGCCTCGACGTAGATCGGCTTGGAGATGTCCAGGTCCTTGATCAGCGTCTTGCAGGCGAGGCGGTTGCGGCCGTTGATGCGCATCGCGTCGGATCCGCAGATGCCGTGCGCGCAGGAACGGCGGAACGTGAGGGATCCGTCGACCTCCCACTTGATCTTGTGCAGCGCGTCGAGCACGCGGTCGGTCGAGAACAGCTCCACGTCGTAGTCGACCCAGTGCGGCTCGCTGTCGACCTCGGGGTCGAAACGGCGGATGTTGAACGTGACGAGGAAGGACTGCACGCCGGTGTCTTCGACGACGGCCTCTGCGGTGACTTCCGTGGCGACGGCGGCGGACATCAGTACTTCCTCTCCATCGGCGGGTAGTTCAACTCGCCCTGCTCGTTCTTCGTGAACACGACCGGCTTCCAGTCGAGCCTGATGTGGTCGCTCGGCGTCGACGAGTGCGGGTCACCGGTCAGGTACGCCATCGTGTGCTGCATGTAGTTCTCGTCGTCGCGCTTCGGGAAGTCGTCGCGCATGTGACCGCCGCGGCTCTCCTCGCGGTTCTGGGCGGCGTAGACGACGACCTCCGCGATGTCGAGGAGGAAGCCGAGCTCGACCGCCTCGAGCAGGTCGGTGTTGAACCGGCTGCCCTTGTCGTCGACGTGGACGTTCTTGTAGCGATCGCGGAGCTCCGCGATCATGCCGAGAACGTGCTGGAGGGATTCGTGCGTGCGGAACACCTGCGCGCCCTTGTCCATCTCCTCCTGCAGCTTCTTGCGGAGGACGGCGATGCGCTCGGTTCCCGCGTTGTTGCGCAGTCCCTCGAGCATCTCCTTGACCGCGGTCTCCGGCGCCTCGGGGAGGGGCAGGAACTCGGCCGTCTTGACGTACTCGACGGCGTTGCGGCCGCTGCGCTTGCCGAACACGTTGATGTCCAGGAGCGAGTTCGTGCCGAGGCGGTTGGCGCCGTGCACCGACACGCAGGCGCACTCCCCGGCGGCGTACAGGCCGGGCACGACGGTGTCGTTGTCGGCGAGCACCTCACCGCTGTTGTTGGTGGGGATGCCGCCCATCGCGTAGTGCGCGGTCGGCATCACGGGGACCGGCTCGACGACGGGGTCCACGCCGAGGTAGGTGCGCGCGAACTCCGTGATGTCGGGGAGCTTGGTCTCGAGGACCTCGGCGCCGAGGTGCGTGCAGTCCAGCAGCACGTAGTCCTTGTGCGGGCCCGCTCCGCGGCCCTCCGCGACCTCCTGCACCATGCACCGGGCGACGATGTCGCGTGGTGCGAGGTCCTTGATCGTGGGGGCGTAGCGCTCCATGAAGCGCTCGCCGGAGGCGTTGCGCAGGATCGCGCCCTCACCGCGGGCGCCCTCGGTGAGCAGGATCCCGAGTCCGGCGAGGCCGGTCGGGTGGAACTGGAAGAACTCCAGGTCCTCCAGCGGCAGGCCCTTGCGCCACACGATCCCGACGCCGTCACCGGTGAGGGTGTGCGCGTTCGAGGTGGTCTTGAAGATCTTGCCGAAACCGCCGGTCGCGAAGATCACGGCCTTGGCGTGGAAGACGTGCAGCTCGCCGGTGGACAGGTCGTAGGCGACCACGCCGGCGATGCCCGTCTTGCCTGCCTCGTCCTTGACCGTGATGAGGTCCAGCACATAGAACTCGTTGAAGAAGTTGATGCCGAGCTTCACGCAGTTCTGGAACAGCGTCTGCAGGATCATGTGGCCGGTGCGGTCCGCCGCGTAGCACGCACGGCGGACGGGCGTCTTGCCGTGCTCGGCCGTGTGCCCGCCGAAGCGGCGCTGGTCGATCTTGCCCTCGGGCGTGCGGTTGAACGGAAGGCCCATGTTCTCGAGGTCGATGACCGCGTCGATGGCCTCCTTCGCGAGGATCTCCGCCGCGTCCTGGTCGACGAGGTAGTCGCCGCCCTTGACGGTGTCGAAGGTGTGCCACTCCCAGCTGTCCTCCTCGACGTTCGCGAGCGCCGCGGCCATGCCGCCCTGCGCCGCGCCCGTGTGGGAGCGCGTGGGGTAGAGCTTCGAGATCACCGCGGTCTTCGCGCCGGGGCCGGCCTCGATCGCCGCACGCATGCCGGCGCCGCCGGCGCCGACGATCACGATGTCGAACTGATGGTGGTGCACGCCGTTCTTGACGACGGAATCCTGGGTCTCAGTGGTCACTGGTTCTGCCTTTTCTCTGAGCTTTTCGCCGCTGCCGCGGAGGAGCTTGTCTCGCCGCCGATCGCCGGGCTACTTGCCCAGCGCCTTGCAGGTGTCCCACATGGCGCCGCTCTCGAACACGCCGTTGCAGGGGTCGAAGGTGAACACGACCAGGGTGCCGAGCACGATGAGCAGCGCGGCGGCCAGGCCGAGCACGACCAGGAGGGTCTTGCGGATGCCCGCGTGTCCGACGTAGTCGTTGACGACCGTGCGCATGCCGTTGGCGCCGTGGATGAGCGCCAGCCACAGCATCAGCACATCCCACCACTGCCAGAACGGCGTCGCGTACTTGCCGGCGACGAACGCGAAGTCCAGGGCGTGGATGCCCTCGCCGAGCATGAGGTTGACGAACAGGTGGCCGAAGATCAGCACGACGAGCACGACGCCCGACACGCGCATATAGATCCAGCCCCACTTCTCGATGTTGAAGCCCTTGTTGCGGCGCGGAGCCGCCATGTGCTGCGTGGTGAAGACGTCTGCGGCCATCAGCTCGCACCCCCCACGTGCGAGAACACGTTGATCAGGTGGCGCGGTGCGAAACCGGCCATCAGCACCAGCCAGAGACCGATGACGATCCAGAACATCTGCCTCTGGTACTGCGCGCCCTTGGACCACACGTCGACCAGGATGATCCGCAGGCCATTGAGCGCGTGGAACACGATCGCGGCGACGAGCACCGTCTCGCCCAGCCCCATGATCGGGTTCTTGTACGTGCCGAGAACGGCGTTGTACGCCTCCGGCGAGACCCGGATGAGCGACGTGTCGAGCACGTGCACCAGGAGGAAGAAGAAGATGGCGATTCCGGTGATGCGATGCAGAACCCATGACCACATGCCTTCGCGACCCCGGTAGAGGGTGCCGCGCGGCGTCTTGGACGTGGTTTCCGCAATCGAAGGTGTCAAGCGAGTGCTTGCGGACACAGTCGTCCTCCCTGATCGATAGCGAAGGATCGCGGCGCGCAGGCGTCCGATCCCCCTCATCCTATTCCTGTCAGCTGGCTGGGAGCGACGAAGGCGACCCTTAGCGCGATGCGGTTCTGCGATCGAAACCATGCACGATTGCGATCATGCGCGCGCCGGTGGCCGCGCCGCTCGCCGGTCGCCGGGGCCACCTTCCGAGGGGGCGCTCGGGGGTCCTCGCTACGCTGAGTCCATGCGCGAGCCGATCCCCGACTTCTATGCCGTCATCCCCGCGGGGGGCATCGGGAGCCGGCTGTGGCCGCTCTCCCGCGCGGATGCGCCGAAGTTCCTGCACGACCTGACCGGTTCGGGGCAGTCGCTGCTGCGCGACACCTGGGACCGGATCGAACCCCTCGCAGGTCACGACCGGATCGCGGTCGTGACGGGCCGGGCGCACCGCGCCGCCGTCGAGGGGCAGCTCCCCGGCATCCCGGACAGGAACGTGTTCCTGGAGTCGGAGCCGCGCGAGTCCGCCGCCGCGATCGGCCTCGCCGCCGCGATCCTGCACCGGCGCGAGCCGGACGTGATCATCGGATCCTTCAGCGCGGATCACGTCATCCGCAGCACCCGCAAGTTCGAGTTCGCCGTGCGCGACGCCGTCGACGTCGCGCGGCAGGGGTACATCGTGACGATCGGGATCACCCCGACCGAGCCCGCGGTCGGCTTCGGCTACATCAAGCAGGGCGAAGAGCTCGACGTGGACGGGGTGCGCGAGGCGTCGCTCGTCGAGCGGTTCGTGGAGAAGCCGGATCTGGCCACCGCGAAGACCTACTTCGAGGACCGCAGCTACCTGTGGAACGCGGGCATGTTCATCAGCCGCGCGGACGTGCTGCTCGCGGAGCTCGAGCGGCACCAGCCCGCGCTGCACGCCGGGCTCCTCGAGCTCGCCGAGGCGTGGGACGACCGCGATCGCCGAGGCCCGGTCGTGGACCGGGTGTGGCCGGCGCTGCCGAAGATCGCGATCGACTACGCCGTCGCAGAGCCGGCAGCCGAGGGCGGCCGGCTCGCGGTCGTGCCAGGGCACTTCGACTGGGACGACGTGGGGGACTTCGCCTCGCTCACCAAGCTCATCCTCAACGGGCGCAAGAACGACCTCGCCGTGCTCGGCCCCTCGGCGCGCGTGCTCTCGGACGCGGCGAGCGGGATCCTCGTCAGTCAGACCTCCCGGGTGATCAGCCTGGTCGGGGTGCAGGACATCGTGGTCGTGGACACCCCCGACGCGCTCCTCGTCACGACGATCGAGCACGCGCAGCGGGTGAAGGGCGTCGTCGAGTCGCTCAAGCTCAACGGACGCGGCGACGTGCTCTGACGCCCGGCGCGTCATCAGCAGATGCGCACCACACTGCACGAAAGCAGGGAAGGTTCTGGCGTTCTGCTCATATGAGCACGGACGAGCGCATGTGATCTCATGTTTGTAACCATTGACCACAGCGACACGGACGAGGATGCCCGATCCCCGTCATAGTCGGTAACTTTCAAGTGACCCGCGATGGCCGCGGGCTCGTGTTCTGGAGGCCCGTGTGACCATCACCCTCACCAAGAAGCTGATCGGCGCGACCGTCGCGGCCGGTGTCATCGTCGCTCTCGCAGGTTGCGGATCCGCTCCTGCTCCGGCGAGCTCGAGCGGCGGCGCGAAGCCGGCCGACGCGAGCTTCAAGCCCTGCCTCGTGTCCGACAGCGGCGGGTTCAACGACAAGTCCTTCAACGAGTCGGCCAAGAACGGCATCGAGAAGGCCGGCAAGGACCTCGGCGTCAAGCCGATCACGGTCGAGTCGAAGGCCGACGGCGACTACAAGCCGAACATCGATTCCCTCATCGCAGGAAAGTGCACGCTGATCATCGGTGTCGGCTTCAAGCTCGACCAGGCGATCGCCGACGCGGCCATCGCCAACCCGAAGCTCAACTTCGGCATCATCGACTCGATGGCCGACCCCAAGAACACCGGAAAGCCGGCGGCGCCCAACATCAAGCCGCTGCTGTTCGACACGGCGCAGGCGGCCTACCTCGGCGGTTACGCTGCGGCGGCCTGGTCCGCCCAGTCCGGCGCGAACAAGGTCGGCACCTTCGGCGGCATGAAGATCCCGCCGGTGACGATCTTCATGGACGGCTACGTCGACGGCGTCAAGAAGTACAACGAGGACAAGGGCGCGAGCGTCGCGGTCGTCGGCTGGGACAAGGACAAGCAGGACGGCTCGTTCACCGGTGCGTTCCAGGCGAACGACGTCGCCAAGCAGACGGCGAACTCGGTGCTGGACCAGGGCGTCGACCCGATCCTCCCGGTCGGCGGTCCGATCTACCTCTCCGCGAGCGCGGCGATCAAGGACGGCGGCAAGAAGACGGTCATGCTCGGCGTCGACTCCGACCTCGCCGTGGCCGACCCGTCGGTCGCCGACCAGATCCTGGTCTCGATCATGAAGCGGATCGACGACGCGGTGTACAGCACGGTCACCGAGACGGCGAAGGGCTCCTTCGACCCGACCGCCTACGTCGGCACGCTGGAGAACAACGGCGTGGGCCTGTCGTCGTTCCACGACTTCGAGAGCAAGCTCCCGAAGGGCCTGACGGACGAGCTGAAGGCGCTGCAGGACAAGATCATCAAGGGCGACATCAAGGTCACCTCGCCCAGCTCCCCGAAGTAATCCCCCTTCGACGCGGGACGTTCCGGTCCGCCATCGCAGCCTGACGGCTCGATAGGCGGGCCGGACGTCCCGCGCTCTTCTTGAGACACGTCTTCCCGGATAGGGTCACCACTATGAAGCTCGAGCTCCGCGGCATYACCAAACGCTTCGGATCCCTGGTCGCCAACGATCACATCGACGTTGTCGTCGAAGCCGGAGAGATCCACGCCCTGCTGGGCGAGAACGGGGCCGGTAAATCGACCCTGATGAACGTCCTCTACGGCCTGTACCAGGCCGACGAGGGCGAGATCCTGCTCGACGGAGTTCCGCAGCACTTCCGCGGACCCGGCGACGCCATGGCCGCCGGCATCGGCATGGTGCACCAGCACTTCATGCTCATCCCGGTCTTCACGGTCGCCGAGAACGTGATGCTCGGCCACGAGCAGTCCAAGGCGCTCGGCGTGCTGGACATCGCCGCCGCCCGCGAGCACGTGCGCCAGGTCGCCTCCCGGTTCGGCTTCGAGGTCGACCCCGACGCGATCGTCGGAGACCTCCCGGTCGGCGTGCAGCAGCGCGTGGAGATCATCAAGGCGCTGAGCCGCGACGCGAAGGTGCTCGTCTTCGACGAGCCGACCGCCGTGCTCACACCGCAGGAGACCGACGAGCTCATGGAGATCATGAAGCAGCTGCGCGACGAGGGCACGGCCATCGTGTTCATCACGCACAAGCTGCGCGAGGTGCGCGCTATCGCCGACAAGATCACCGTGATCCGTCTCGGCAAGGTGGTCGGCGAGGCCGACCCCAAGTCGTCGAACACCGAGCTCGCATCGATGATGGTGGGACGCGCGGTCGAGCTCACCGTGCACAAGGATCCGCCGAAGATCGGCGAGGGCGGCCTGCGCGTGAAGGACCTGCGCGTGATCGCCCCCGACGGCGTCGTGGTCGTCGATGACGTGAGCTTCGAGGTGCGCCCCGGCGAGGTGCTCGCGATCGCGGGCGTGCAGGGCAACGGGCAGACCGAGCTCGCCGAGGCGATCATCGGACTCGGCTCCCGCACGACGGGTTCCATCTCGCTGAACGGCGTCGAGCTGGTCGGCCGCAACGTTCATCAGGTGCTCGAGGCCGGAGTCGGGTTCGTGCCGGAGGACCGCAACGAGGACGGCCTGGTCGGCGCGTTCTCGGTCGCCGAGAATCTCATCCTCGACCGCTCGGACGACCCGGAGTTCAGCCGCTTCGGGACGATCCTGCGCGGCGTGCTCGACGACTTCGCGAAGGCGCGGATCTCCGAGTTCGACATCCGCACGCAGGGTCCGGGCCAGGCGGCCGGTTCCCTCTCCGGCGGAAACCAGCAGAAGGTCGTGATCGCGCGCGAGCTCACCCGCGACCTCAAGTTGCTGCTGGCATCCCAGCCGACCCGCGGAGTGGACGTCGGATCCATCGAGTTCATCCACAAGCGCATCGTCGCCACCCGCGACTCCGGCATCCCCGTGGTCGTGGTGTCGACCGAACTGGACGAGGTCACCGCCCTCGCCGACCGCATCGCGGTGATGTACCGCGGCCGCGTCGTCGGGATCGTCCCCGGCGACACCTCGCGAGATGTGCTCGGCCTGATGATGGCCGGCGAGAACCCGACGGAGGCAGCCGCATGAGCACCGCGACCGAACCTCAGACGCCGGCGCCCGAGCCGCCGATCACCCGCAACATCCAGGAGGTGCCGGTCTCGAACCGTGTGCTCCGGGAGATCCTGCGCGGCAGCGCGGTCACCACGGTGCTCGCGATCGTGCTCGCGCTCGTCGTCGGCGGTGTGCTGATCGCCCTCACCAGCCCCGACGTGCAGTCCTCTGCCGGCTACTTCTTCGCGCGCCCCGGGGACACCCTGGGGGCGGCGTGGACGGCCGTGGCCGGCGCCTACGCGGCGCTGTTCAACGGATCCGTCATCGACTTCAGCGCCTCCGATTTCTGGTCCGCGGTGAAGCCTCTGGGCAGCACCATCGGGTTCGCGGCGCCGCTGATCGCGGCCGGTCTCGGCATCGCCGTCGCGTTCCGGGTCGGTCTGTTCAACATCGGCGCGCGCGGTCAGATGCTCATCGCCTGTGCGGCCGCGGCCCTGGTCACGTTCCAGCTGAACCTGCCGGCGCTCATCCAGATCCCGCTGACCCTCATCATCGGCATCGCCGCCGGGGCGCTCTGGGGCGGGCTCGTGGGGCTGCTCAAGGCGCGCACCGGCGCCCACGAGGTCATCCTCACGATCATGCTCAACTACATCGCGTTCTACCTGGTGACGTGGTTGGTGCAGGTGCCTCAGCTGCTGCAGCGACCCGGGCAGATCCAGCCGATCTCGCGGCCGACGCCGGCGAACGCGGTGCTGCCCAAGCTGCCGGGCCTCGACCTGATCGACTGGGGCTTCCCCATCGTCATCGTCGCCACGCTGTTCGTGTGGTGGCTCGTCGAGCGCTCGAGCCTCGGCTTCCGGATGCGGGCAGTAGGGGAGAACCCCAGCGCGGCACGGGCCGCGGGCATCAGCGTGCCGCGCGTGTACATCTACGCGATGCTGTTCTCGGGCGGGCTCGCGGGCCTTGCCGGCATGTTCCAGATCCAGAGCACGATCACCGGCGGCTTCGACGGCGGCATCGACGCCGGCATCGGATTCACCGCCATCACCGTGGCGCTGCTCGGCCGCAGCCGGGCCTGGGGCACCTTCTGGGCGGGCCTGCTGTTCGGCGCGCTCAAGGCGGGATCGTTCCCGATGCAGGCGCTGCAGTCGATCCCGGTCGACATCGTGCTCGTCGTGCAATCGCTCATCGTGCTGTTCATCGCGGCGCCCCCGCTGATCCGCACCATCTTCTTCCTGCCCAAGGACGACTCCGAGCGCTCGCAGCGCGCCAAGGCGCGGATCGCGCGACGGGCATCGAAGACCACCGATTCCTCCGACACGAAGGCGGCGGCCGCATGAGCACCTCCCTCACCTCGGCGCCCGTGCTCGACGCGCCGACCGTCGTCAAGGTCCGCTCGCTGAAGACGCCGATCACGCTGCTCGCGATCGTCGCGCTCCTGGGCCTGCTGTTCCTTTTCGCGCCCCGCTACGGGACCACGACGTTCCGCCTGTCCGAGGCGAGCGCCGCGATCCGTCTGGGAGACATCCCGGTGCCTGCGGGTCCCGTGCTCTGGATCGCGTGGACGCTCGCGCTCGTCCTCGGCGCGCTCGCTCTGGTGGCCGCGCTGCAGTACCGCAAGATCGCGCTGTGGCTGCCGATCGTCTACGCCCTGCTGGCGATGACGGCGTTCCTCACCTGGGCCGGCGCCGGCGCCGCCGGGGCGATCACCCTGACCGGCCTGCTCGGCGGATCCATCTCGCTCGCCGTGCCGCTCGTCTTCGGCGCCCTCGCCGGCGTGATCGGCGAGCGCGCGGGCGTCGTGAACGTCGCGATCGAGGGCCAGTTCCTGCTGGGCGCGTTCACCGCGACGATCCTCGGATCCCTCACGCACAACCCGTTCGTCGGCCTCATCGGTGCGATGTTCGGCGGCATCCTCATCTCGCTCGTGCTGGGCGCGTTCGCGATCAAGTACCTGGTCGACCAGGTGATCGTCGGCGTCGTGCTGAACGTCTTCGCCTCTGGCCTGACCGGATTCCTGTACCAGGGCGTGCTCGCCCCGAACGCGCAGGCGCTGAACAGCCCCACCCGGTTCTCGCTCATCAAGATCCCGCTCCTCGGCGACATCCCGGTGATCGGTCCTGCGCTGTTCAACCAGACGTTCCTCGTTTACCTGATGTACGTCGTGGTGGCGCTCGTCGCGTGGGGGATGTACCGCACCCGCTGGGGGCTGCGGGTCCGCGCGGTCGGAGAGCACCCGCACGCCGCGGACACGGTCGGCATCAAGGTGAACCCGACGCGGTTCTGGAACCTCCAGCTCGCGGGCGCGATCGCCGGCATCGGCGGAGCATACTTCACGCTCGTCTCGGTGCCGCAGTTCACGAAGGACATGACCGCCGGCCTCGGCTTCATCGCACTGGCCGCAGTGATCTTCGGACGGTGGGATCCGGTGCGCGCCGCCCTCGCGGCGCTGCTGTTCGGCTTCGCGACGAACCTGCAGAACCTGCTCACCGTGCTGCGCACGCCGATCCCCGGCGAGTTCATGCTGATGCTGCCGTACGTCGTGACGATCCTCGCCGTGGTCGGCTTCGTCGGCCAGATCAAGGCGCCGGCGGCCGACGGCAAGCCGTACATCAAGTCCTAGGGGGACGTTCATGGACATCGACTGGGACGAGCTGCGTCGTATCGCCGACGAAGCCCAGCAGAAGGCCTACGCGCCGTATTCGCACTACCGGGTGGGCGCCGCGGCGCTCGTCGACGACGGCCGGATCGTCTCCGGCTGCAACGTCGAGAACGCCTCCTACGGCGTCACGCTGTGCGCCGAGTGCGCGATGGTCGGCGACCTGTTCATGTCGGGAGGCGGGCGTCTCGTCGCGTTCCTCTGCGTGAACGGCGAGGGCGAGACGATCATGCCCTGCGGCCGCTGCCGGCAGCTGTTGTACGAGCACTCCGCACCGGGGATGCTGCTGGAGACCGTGTCCGGGATCAGGACCATCGACGAAGTGCTGCCCGATGCGTTCGGGCCGAGCGCCCTTCAACGGGCTCAGGGACCGAATGGAGAAGGACGTTGAGTGTTGAGCCTTTTGACGCCGTTGACGTGATCCGCGCCAAGCGCGACGGCGGGGCCGTACCGGAGCCCGCGCTGCGTTGGATGGTCGACGCGTACACGCGCGGCTATGTCACGGATCCGCAGATGGCGTCGTTCGCGATGGCCGTGTTCCAGCGCGGTATGGAGCGCGACGAGATCCGCGTCCTCACCGACGCCATGATCGCTTCGGGGGAGCGGATGAGCTTCGCCGCCCTCGGCAAGAAGACCGTCGACAAGCACTCCACCGGCGGCGTGGGGGACAAGATCACGCTCCCGCTCGCTCCGCTGGTCGCCAGCTTCGGCGTGGCGGTCCCGCAGCTGAGCGGCCGGGGCCTCGGCCACACCGGTGGCACCCTGGACAAGCTCGAGGCGATCCCCGGCTGGCGTGCCGCGCTCAGCAACGAGGAGATCTTCGCGCAGTTGCAGGGCGATGTCGGCGCGGTGATCTGCGCCGCCGGAACCGGTCTCGCCCCCGCCGACAAGAAGCTCTACGCGCTGCGGGACGTCACCGGCACGGTCGAGGCGATCCCGCTCATCGCCTCGAGCATCATGTCGAAGAAGATCGCCGAGGGCACCGACGCGCTCGTGCTGGACGTGAAGTTCGGATCCGGCGCCTTCATGCAGGACATCGACCGCGCCCGCGAGCTCGCCCGCACCATGGTGGCGCTCGGCACCGACTCCGGCGTGCGGACCACCGCGCTGCTCACCGACATGAACGTCCCGCTGGGTCTCGCGATCGGCAACGCGAACGAGGTGCGCGAATCGGTCGAGGTGCTCGCCGGCGGCGGCCCCTCCGACGTCCGCGAGCTCACCCTGGCCCTCGCCCGCGAGATGCTGGCGCTCAGCGGCCAGCCCGACGCGGATGTGGAGAGGGCGCTCGACGACGGCCGTGCGATGGACTCGTGGAAGGCCATGATCCGCGCGCAGGACGGCGATCCCGACGCGGTGCTGCCGGCCGCGCGCGAGACGCACACCGTGACCGCCCCCTCCGACGGATTCGTGACCCGCATGGACGCTCTGCCGTTCGGCATCGGCGCCTGGCGCCTGGGAGCGGGCCGCGCCCGTGCCGAGGACGCCGTAGTGTTCGCCGCGGGCATCGACCTGCACGTGAAGCCCGGCGACGCGGTGCGTGCGGGGGATCCGATGTTCACCCTGTCCGCCGACGACGCGGCACGGTTCGACCGAGCCCTGGACGCGGTCGACGGTGCGTGGGAGATCGGCGCAGAGCACATCGAGCGCGCGCCCCTCGTGCGCGAGCGCATCACCGCCTAGGCTGATTCCGGGCGCGGCGTCCGCGCGGCGCCCTGTCCGGTTCCTCTCGGAACATCCCTGACGATTCCCATCGATCGACCGCTGAGGAAGGATCTGTCATGCCCATCGACGCGAACGGCGACCTGGAGGTCGAGGGCCTGTCCCTCCGGAGCCTCCCCAAGGTCTCGCTGCACGATCACCTCGACGGAGGGGTGCGTCCCGCCACGATCATCGAGCTCGCGGACGCGGCGGGGATCGAGCTTCCGCACACGGACCCGACGGCGCTGGCGATGTGGTTCCGCACCCAGGCGGCGGCCGGATCCCTGGTCGACTACCTGAAGACGTTCGACGTGTCGCTCTCCGTCATGCAGAGCGCGGAGAACCTGCGCCGCATCTCGCGCGAGTTCGTCGAGGACCTGGAGCGCGACGGCGTCGTGTACGGCGAGGTGCGCTGGGCGCCCGAGCTGCACCTGACGACCGGGCTCAGCCTGCAGCAGGCCGTCGACGCCGTGCAGGACGGCATCGACGAGGCGGAGGACGCCGCGGAGAGCCGGGGAAAGAGCATCCGGGTGGGACAGCTGCTCTCCGCGATGCGGCAGACCGACCGGGTGCGGGAGATCGCCGAGCTCGCGGTCGCCAACCGCGATCGCGGCGTGGTCGGCTTCGACACCGCAGGGCCAGAGGCGGGCTATCCGTCCTCGCGCTACCGGGAGACCTTCGAGTATCTGGCCGGGGAGATGTTCCCCGCCACCGTGCACGCGGGCGAGGCCGCAGGGCTGGACTCGATCCGCTCCGCCCTGGTCGACGGCCGCGCGCTGCGCCTCGGTCACGGCGTGCGCATCGCCGAGGACCTGGAGATCGTCAACCGCGACGGCGAGGAGGTGCAGGTCCGCTTCGGCGATCTGGCCCGCTGGGTGCGCGACCGGGAGATCCCGCTCGAGCTCTCGCCGTCGTCGAACCTGCAGACCGGCGCGATCGCCGCCTGGGGGACGGAGTTCGGCGACCACCCGTTCGACCTGCTCTACCAGCTCGGCTTCGCGGTGACCGTGAACGTCGACAACCGCACGATGAGCGCGACCTCGCTGACGCGCGAGATGGCGCTGCTCGTGGACTCCTTCGGCTACGACCTCGAGGACCTCGAGTCCTTCCAGTTCAACGCGGCCGCCGGCGCCTTCCTCCCCGTCGAGGAGCGTGAGGAGCTCGTCGAGCTGATCGCCGAGGGCTTCGATGAGTGAAGCCCCCGCTGAGGGGCGCGTCGCGATCGTCGGTGCGGTGTCGTGGAACACGATCGTGCTGCTGGACAGGCTTCCTGATCCGACCCCGCACATGCAGTTCGCCGAGGCGGACTGGCAGACCGTCGGGGGCACGAGCGCGGGGAAGGCGCTGAGCCTGCGGGGCCTCGGACGCGGGGTGTCGCTGCGTGCGAGGGTCGGCCGGGATCCGGCGGGACTGCGGATCCGCGATGCGCTCGGACGTGCAGGGCTACCGCTGCTCGGGCTGCGCGAGGCCACCGCCTCCGAGCGTCATCTGAACCTCATGACGGGTGCCGGCGAGCGGGTCTCGCTGTTCCTGTCGTCACCCGAGCCCGCGCCGGGGTGGGAGGAGCTCGTCGGCGATGGGGTCCCGCTCGCGGACGCCGCGGCGATCGTGCTCGACCTCTCCGCCGAGGGACTCGCCGCGATCGAGGAGGCGCAGGCGACCGGGGCCCCGATCTGGGTCGACCTGCACGACTACGACGGCACCGCGGCGTTTCACCGGCCATTCCTCGAGGCCGCCGACGTGATCTTCTGCAACGCCGACCGGCTGCCGGATCCCGAGGGCTTCCTGCGCAGCTGCATCGACGCGGGCGCCGTGCTCGCGGTCTGCACACTCGGCGCCGAAGGCGCGATCGCGGTCGACCGCGACGGCGTACTGCATCGGGTGTCGGCCGTGCCGGTCGAGGTCGTCGACACCAACGGAGCGGGCGACGCCTTCTTCGCCGGAGTGCTCGACGCGACGCTCGCGGGCGATGCCGTGGGCGACGCGCTGGCGGCGGGCGCCACGGCTGCCGCGGCGGCGCTGCGTTCACGGCATCTGCATCCGCTGCTCGACGATGTCCTCGCCTGACCCCGCGGGCAGCCCTGCCGACGCGCCCGCCGTCGGCCGGCGCCCGGCCAGTGCCTGGCCGCCCCTGCTGCTCGCGATCGTCCTGGAAGTCAGCGCCACGCTGAGCCTGCGTGCGGTGTCGACGGGCGGATCCTGGTGGTGGGTCTGCGTGGTCGTGCTCGGGTACGGCGGGTCGTTCTGGCTGCTCGGGGTCGTCCTCACCCGCGGGATGCCGGTCGGCGTCGCCTACGGCATCTGGTCGGCGATCGGCGTGGCGCTCACGGCGCTCGCGGCCGCGGCGCTGTTCGCGGAGGCGCTGAGCCCGCTCTCCCTCGTCGGTCTCGGTGTCATCATCGCCGGGGTGCTGCTCGCCGAGCTCGGCACCCGGCACTCCCGCGGCGGATCGGGGAGCGCCTCATGACCTGGCTGCTGCTGCTCGGCGCGATCGCCTCCGAAGTGACCGCGACGCTGAGTCTGAGGGCGTCCGAGGGCTTCCGGCGTCGGCGCCACATCCCGGCCATCGTGCTCGGTTATCTCGCCTCGTACGTGCTGCTGGGAACCGTGCTGGCGCTGGGCATGCCGGTCGGCATCGCGTACGCGATCTGGGCGGCGCTCGGCGTCGCCGCCACCGCCGTACTCGGGCGTGTGCTGTTCCGCGATCACATCTCGGTCATGACGGCGATCGGCCTTGCAGTCATCGTCGGCGGCGTGATCCTGGTCGAGGCCGGCTCGCACTGACACCGTGCCGCGATCGGGCGTGTAGAGTCCGAGGCATGGCCATCCGCATGGACAACGTCGGCATCGCCGTCCACGACCTCGAAGCGACCATCGCCTTCTTCGCCGACCTCGGGCTCACTGTGCTGGGCCGCGACACCGTCTCGGGGGAGTGGGCCGACACCGCCGTCGGGCTGGACGGCAACCACGCGAGGATCGCCGTGCTGCAGACTCCGGACGGGCACGGGCGCGTGGAGCTCTTCGAGTACATCCATCCCGACGCGATCGAGACGACGCCGACCCTCCCGAACGAGATCGGAATGCACCGGATCGCGTTCGCGGTCGACGACATCGACGATGCCCTGGCGATCGCCGCCCGCCACGGCTGCTTCCCGCTGCGGGGCGTCGCGAACTATCAGGACGTCTACAAGCTCACGTACCTGCGCGGACCCAGCGGCATCCTGGTGATGCTCGCCCAGGAGCTGCAGAGGCCCTGACCGCACGCGCCGCGCCGGCACGCGCGGGGGTCAGCCGGCGTGCACGACGTCCGGGTGCGTGCGCAGGTACTCCTCGAACGCCTCCGCCGAGGTGAGCCGCGGCGTGTAGCCGAACTCCTCCTTCAGCCGGTCGTTGCGCAGCACGGGGCGGTAGCGCAGGAAGCGGATCTTCTCGGGACCGTGATCGGTCAGGCGCAGCGCGCTGCCGATCGCGAGGGCGATCGCGAGCAGCGGCGCGGGGATCGTCAGCAGCGGCTTGTGCAACCTCCGCGCGATCTGCGGCACGGTCAGCGCTCCGTCGCCCGCTACGTTGTAGATCCCGGCGGGGCCCTCGCCGAGGGCGGCGCGCACCATCGCCGCGGCGACGTCGTCGACCCACACGAACACGAAGGGGGAATCGGATCCGGCGATGCGCAGGATCCGATTCGCGTCCCACAGCGCCGTGATCTGATTGCGGACGGCGGGGCCGAGGATCGTTCCGATCCGGAAGATCACCTGCTCCAGGGCCGGGTGCGTGGTGCGCGCGGCGGCGAGCATCTCCTCGACCATGCGCTTGTGCCGTGAGTACGGGAACTCGTCGTTGCCGCGCAGCGGATCCGTCTCGTCGATCCAGTCCGGATTATCGGCGTGATAGCCGTATGCGGCGCCGGAGCTCGAGACCACGAGGCGGCGTACGCCGGCCTCCACACACGCCGCCAGCACGTTGGACGAGCCCTGCACGTCGACGCGGAACTCGYCCTGCACGTCCCGGCCGGGATTCACGATCGCGGCGAGATGCACGACCGTGTCGATGCGATGACGGCGCAGCAGCTCCGGCAGCCCGCGTGGATCCGTGACGTCCAGGTCGACAGAGACGACGCCGGGCACCTCGCACTCGCGGAGATCACCGGAGAGGACGACATCGACGCCGGGGTGATCGGACAGCAGCCCGGTGACCCTGCTGCCCAGGAAGCCGGCRCCGCCGGTGACCATCACACGTCTCATCGGTCTCCTGCCCTGACGGCTCGGCGGGAGGCATCGCCGGTGCGCGAACCGGCCGTGGCCGCGCTCGCGGCCAGCGCGGTCTTCTCCGTGCGCACCGCGCGCCGGTAGGCGTCCTTGTTGACGTAATACGACATGCGCGCGAGGCCCAGATAGCGGTACCCGCCGGTGAGGTCCGGCCACGGTTGCGTCGTCACCCGGTCACGGAAGCCCGCGCTGCGGGCCGGATCCGCCGTCTCCGCGGCGAGGTAGGCGGCGATCAGCTCGGCCTGCTCGTAGCGGCCCTGCCAGCCGATCCCGCTGGCTTCGATCATGCCCATCATGTACAGGCCGTTGAACGATGGCGGGAAGACGTTCAGGAACAGCCGCGGCGAGGCGCCCGTCCAGTTCAGATGCTCCCGGTCGACGAACGGGTAGTCCAGGGCGTAGCCGGTCGCGAGCAGGATGAGGTCGTAGTCGCCGCTCGTGCCGTCGCGGAAGCGCACGGCGGGGCCGTCGAAGCGCGCGACGTCGGCGCGGATCCGCAGATCGCCCTGACCGAGGTGGTTCAGCACGAGGGTGTTCACGATCGGGTGCGACTCGTAGATGCGGTAGTCGGGCTTGGGGAAGCCGAAGCGCACCGGGTCGCCCGTGAACGCGCGCAGCACGCGGGAGTCGATCGCCTGTTTGATCCGCGCGGGCAGCGGCCTGCCCTGGTTGAGGGTGTCGCTCGGACGGCCGAACAGATAGCGCGGCACGAAGTAGTAGCCGCGGCGTACGCTCATGTCCACGCTCACGGCGTGGTGCACGGCGTCCACCGCGATGTCGCAGCCGGAGTTGCCCGCGCCGACGACGAGCACGCGCCGTCCTGCGAGCTGGGCGGGATCCTTGTAGGCACTGGTGTGCATGATCTCCCCGGCGAACTCTCCGGGGAACGTGGGGACGTTCGGTTCGGCGAGCGTGCCGTTGGCGAGGATCACGCCGTCGTGCCGCGCGGTGACGGGTGTGGCGACGCCGGCCTCATCCCTGGCCGTGGCGTGCAGGATCCACCCCTCGCCGTCGCGCTCCAGGCGATCCACCCTGGTGCCGAACCGGAAGCGCTCGCGCAGCCCGAACTCGTCCGCATAGGCGTCGAAGTAACTCTTGAGCACGTCGTGCCCTGGATAGTCGACGTCGCTGTCCATCGGGAACTCGGTGAACTCGGTCGTGGTGCGCGAGGAGATCAGGTGCGCGGAGGAGTACATCGTGCTGCGCGGGTTCGTGATGTCCCACAGCCCGCCGACGCCGTGCGAGGCTTCGTAGCCGGTGGCGTCGATGCCCGCCTTCTGCAGCGCCCGCATGACGGCGAGTCCGGAGGGGCCGGCGCCGATCACGGCATATGACTTCGTCGCCATGCTCTCCTCATCCGTGTGCGGCTCGGGGGTCTCCGCGTGCAGTGCCCGATCCTATCCTTCGGCTGAGAGCGCGGGCGAGTGCTCAGCGGCGCTTGTCGAGTCGGGCGTCGAGGCTGTTGCGGACCGCGGGCCACTCGTGGGGGAGGATCGAGTACACCACGGTGTCGCGGAAGGCGCCGCCGGGCCCGATGCGGTGGTTGCGCAGGATGCCATCCTGCTTCGCCCCGAGCCGTTCGATCGCGGAACGGGACTGCCGGTTGTGGAAGTGCGTRCAGAACTGCACCCGGATCGCGTCGCACTGCTCGAAGGCGTGCCCCAGCAGCAGGCGCTTGGCGGAGGGGTTCACGGCCGTGCCGTGCACCTCGGGCGAGAGCCAGGTGTACCCGATCTCGACCGTGCGGTTGGCCTGGACGATGTCGCAGAACGTCGTCATCCCGACGGCGCGCCCGGTGTCGAGGCGCACGATCGCGAACGGGTTCATGGCGCCCTCGGCATGCAGCGCACGGCGTCGCGCGATCTCCGCGGGGACGCCCTCGGCGGACGGCACCGAGGTGTACCAGCGGTCCTCGAGCCCGGTGGTCGCGAAGGCGAGGTCTTCGGCGTGGTCCGCGGTGAGCGGCTCCAGTCGCACGAAGTCGTTCTCGAGGGTCACGGGCGCGGCGAAGTCCATGGAACGAGCGTATCCGCACCCGCGGCGTGGTTCTCTGCCACAGCGGCGCGCTCGGGGTTCCCCACCAAGGTTTTGGGGCGCCCTCACACGTTTTGGGGCGCCCTACGTCACGAAATCCGCGCAGCACGCGCCCCGAAACGTGAGAGCGCGCCCCGAACAGGGAACCCTGCCTGGATCGGGAACCTTGCTCCGGACGTCGTCCTGCTCCGGACGTCGTCCTGCTCCGGACGTCGTCCTGCTCCGGACGTCGTCCTGCACGGGTCGCGTCACCGACGAGTTGTCCACGCGTTCCGTGCACGGCCGTCTGGGCACCAGGCGGGCATCTCAGGATGGGGCGATGACTCTCCTCATCCCCGCGGTTCATCGCGCCGCAGAGCTCGGCCGCATCCGCCGTACGGCGACAGGCATCCGTGTGGCGGACGACGGTCGGGACCTCGAACGGATCCGGCCCGGCGTCTATGCGCATCGGCAGGATTGGGCCGCTGCGTCACCCGAGGGACGGGTCATCGCACGTGCCCACGCGCTCGGGCTGATCTCCGACGACGCCGTGTTCTCGCACGAGACCGCAGCCGCGCTGCACGGACTTCCGCTGTTCCACGCCGATCGCGCGCGCGTGCATCTCACCGTGTCGCACGCGCGTCCCGGATCCGCAGTAGGCACGATCCGGCACCGCGGATCCGTGCCGGAGGACGAGGTCGTCGAGACACGCGGGCTGCGCTGCACGACGCTTGAGCGCACTGTCGCGGATGTGGTGCGCACGGCGAGTTTCGAGAGCGCCGTGGTGGTCGCCGACGCGGCGCTGCGAACCCGCTGTGTGTCGGGGCCCGGAACATACGACGAGGACGCGGCGGCGGCGGTCCTCGAAACCGTCCACGGGATCGCACACCGATTCGCGCACGGGCGGCAGCGGGCGGACCGGGTTCTGGCGTTCGCGGATGGGCGATCCCAGCTGCCCGGGGAGAGCATCAGCCGGATCCGACTCGTCGAGCTCGGATTCCGGAGCCTCCGCCTTCAGGTCGAAGTGCCCGGTCCCCGCGGTTCGTACTTCGTGGACTTCGCGCTCGACGATCTCGCCGCGATGGCCTTCGGCGAATTCGACGGCGCGGTCAAGTATGTCGATGAGGGCATTCTCGCGGGCCGGAGTGGCGCATCTGTGCTCGATGAGGAGAAGCAGCGGGAGGATTGGATCCGCGGCACCACTCAGCGACGTTTCGCGCGGTGGGGCTGGGGCCACATCGAGACGGCTCCATTGCTGGGACGGCGTCTCGCCGCGTTCGGCATCCGACCCGCCTGATGCCGGGGTGCGGTCGACCGGTCGGGAGAGCCCCATCCGTTCGGTTTGGGGCGCGCGATCTCGTTTTGGGGCGCGCGACGCTCGGAAGTCTTGGTGAGATACGCCCCAAACCGGAGGATCCCGCCCCAAACCGCCCCAAACCCGGCCTCCAAACCGGGCCGGCTGACTCCCCAAACCTGCGGCGGACTCGCAAGACGGGGCGACGCGAGGATCGTGGAGTCACACCCGCTACGAGTCCAGGGATTTCGGGGCGCATTCTGCCGTTTTGGGGCGCGCCACGCCCGGAAATCGTGGTGGGACGCGCCCCAAAACGTCGAAGCGTGCCCCAAAACGGGACCGAGGCCCGGGCGCCGCGCCGACTCAGCTCAACCGGGTCAGCAGCTCGCGGATCGCGGCGTCCAGCGCGGCGACGGCGGCGCGGGCCGCCTCGCCGGAGTCCGCGCGGGCGTCGAGGTAGACCTTGAGCTTGGGCTCTGTGCCGCTCGGGCGCACGATCACCCGGGAGCCGTCGGCGAGACGGTAGCGCAGCACGTCGCCGGCGGGCGCGCCCTCGGAGGCCGTGAGGAGGTCCTCGACCGACGAGATCGCGGTCTCGCCGAACGCGACGGGGGGATCCTGTCGCAGCGCGGCCATGATCCGGCTGATCACGGTGACGTCGTCGACGCGGATCGACACCTGCCCGCTCGCGAAGTGGCCCACCTCGGCGGCGACCTCCTCGAGCAGGTCTGCGAGCGTCGCATCGCGTCCGCGCGCCTCCGCGGCGAGCCCGAGCAGCGCGACCGCGGCGGAGATGCCGTCCTTGTCGCGCACCGTCTCCGGGTTCACGAGATAGCCCAGGGCCTCCTCATAGCCGAACGCGATGCCGGGAGCGCGGGAGATCCACTTGAAGCCGGTGAGGGTCTCGTGGAAGTCCAAGCCGTAGCGTGCGGCGACCGCGCCGAGCGCTGGGGAGGACACGAGCGAGCAGGCGAGCGAGATCCCTGGTGCGGCAGGACCGTCCGCCGTGGCCGCACGCGCGGCGCGCCAGCCGAGCAGCAGGCCGACCTCGTTGCCGGTGAGCCGGCGCCAGCCGCCCTCGGCGGTCTCGTCGGGGATGCCGACGGCGAGCCGGTCCGCATCGGGGTCGTTGGCGATCACGAGCTCAGCACCCAGCGTGCGCGCCTTCGCGAAGGCGAGGTCCATCGCGCCGGGCTCCTCCGGATTGGGGAAGGAGACCGTGCGGAAGGTGGGATCGGGGTCGCGCTGCTCGCTCACGGTCCACGGCGCGGGGTATCCGGCCTCGCCGATGATGCGGGAGAACGTCTCCCAGCCCACCCCGTGCATGGCCGTGTAGACCCAGCGCAGCCCCGCGGTGCCGACGGGGGCCGGTGCCACGGCCGCGGTCGCGGCGACGTACGCCTCGACGATGTCCTCGCCCGCGGTCTCATAGGCTTCGGAGCGCGGGATGCCCAGCGCATCGCCGCGGTCTGCCACCTGCTGGATGTGCGCGGCGATCTCCGCGTCGGCGGGCGCGACGATCTGCGAGCCGTGGTCTGCGCCGCCGAGGTACACCTTGTAACCGTTGTCGTCAGGCGGATTGTGGCTCGCGGTGACCATGACACCGGCGGCCGCGCCGAGGTGCCGCACGGCGAACGCGAGCACCGGGGTCGGCAGCAGCCGCGGAAGCAGGATCGCCCGCAGCCCTGCGCCCGCGAAGATCTCGGCCGAGTCCTTCGCGAAGATGCGGGAGTTCTTGCGTCCGTCGTATCCGATGACGACCGTCGGCGCGGAGTCCGGCGTCTTCGCCACGAGGTACGCGGCGAAGCCGGCGGCGGCCTGCGCCACGAGCACCCGKTTCATCCGGTTCGACCCGGCGGCGAGCTCGCCGCGCAGTCCTGCGGTGCCGAAGGCGAGACGCGTGGAGAAGCGGTCGGCGAGGTCGGCGAGGGCTGCCTCGTCCCCGGATCCGGCGCGCGTAATGAGACCGGCGAGCTCGTCGCGGGTCTCCGGATCCGGATCCTGACGCAGCCAGGCGCGTGCCTGCGCGAGCAGCGTCGTCTCCTGCGCGCTCACAGCGCCCCGATCACTCGTGCGAGAAGGTCCGAGATGACGGGCTCAGCCTCACGGCCGGCCTCGATCACCTCGGCGTGGCTGAGCGGGGTCTTCTGGATCCCCGCGGCGAGGTTCGTGATGAGCGAGAAGCCGAGGATCTCCATGCCGGCCTGCCGGGCGGCGATCGCCTCGAGTGCCGTGGACATGCCGACGATGTGGCCGCCGATGGCCTTCGCCATCTGCACCTCCGCCGGGGTCTCGTAGTGCGGGCCGCGGAACTGCGTGTAGACGCCCTCGTCGAGGCTCGGGTCGATCGTGCGGGCGAGGTCGCGCAGCCGCGCGCTGTACAGGTCGGTGAGGTCGATGAAGGTTGCGCCCTCGAGCGGCGAGTCCGCGGTGAGGTTGAGGTGGTCGCTGATCAGCACCGGCTGCCCCGGCTTCCAGGTCTCGCGGATCCCGCCGGCGCCGTTGGTGAGCACCATGGTCTTTGCCCCCGTGGCGGCGGCGGTGCGCACGCTGTGCACGACCCTGCGGACGCCGTGGCCCTCGTAGTAGTGGGTGCGGGCGCCGATCACGAGCACGTTCTTGCCGCCGGGGGTGACGATGCTGCGGAGCGTGCCGACGTGGCCCTCCAGCGCGGGCTTGGAGAAGCCGGTGACCTCGGTGGCGGGGATGGTCGCGACGGTCTCGCCGATGAGCTCCGCGGCCTTGCCCCAGCCGGAGCCGAGGGTGACGGCGATGTCGTGACGCTCGACGCCGGTGAGCCGGCGGATGTCGGAGGCGGCCTCTGCGGCGATCGCGAAGGGGTCGGCACTCGGGTCGTCGAGGGGGTGGTTCCAGTCAGCCATGAGATCGAGGATACGGCCCCGCGACCCGAGCGGGCGAGGAGGGCGCGGAAGAGCGGGGGTCGCGCTCGCCCGCGCTCACGACGACGCCGCAGGGACGGAACGCGCGGCGAACACGGAGGGAACGCTTTCCCGGCTGCGGGCCGGCGGATCCCGGCCGCGCCGCAGATACGGAAGAATGGATCCCATGACCTTGATGTTCGAGCGCTCCCAGCGTGTCGCCGTGCTCGGTGGCGGTCCCGGCGGTTACGAGGCGGCGCTCGCCGCCGCACAGCTCGGGGCGGAGGTGACGCTCGTCGAACGGGTCGGCGTGGGCGGATCCGCGGTGCTCACCGATGTCGTGCCCTCCAAGAGCCTGATCGCCACGGCAGACGCCGCGGTCGCGATCAGCGAGGCCACCGACCTCGGCGTGCAGTTCTACGCGAAGGGCGCCGAGGGCAAACCCCTCAAGCCGCAGGTCGCGATCAATCTCGCCGCCGTGAACAAGCGCCTGATGGCGCTCGCCGGGCAGCAGTCCGAGGACATGCGCACGACGCTTCTCGATGCGGGCGTGACGATCCTCTCCGGCCACGGCCGCCTGGACGGTCCGAACGCGATCGTCGTCGCCACCTCCGTGGACGGCACCGAGTTCGATCGCGTCGAGGCCGACACCCTCATCGTCGCCGTGGGGGCGTCTCCGCGCGAGCTGGACTCCGCCAAGCCGGACGGCGAGCGGATCCTCACCTGGACGCAGCTGTACGACATGAAGACGCTGCCGGAGCACCTCATCGTGGTCGGTTCGGGCGTCACCGGAGCCGAGTTCGCCTCGGCGTACATGAACCTCGGCGCCAAGGTCACCCTGATCTCCAGCCGCGACCAGGTGCTCCCCGGCGAGGATCAGGACGCGGCGCACGTGCTCGAGAAGGTCTTCAAGCGCGGGGGCATGCAGGTGCTGTCCAAGTCCCGCGCCGACAAGGTCGAGCGCTCGGCGGACGGCGTGACCGTGACGCTGTCGGACGGCCGGACGGTCGATGGCAGCCACTGCCTGATGGCGGTCGGATCCATCCCGAACACGGCGGGGATCGGCCTGGAGGACGTCGGCGTCGAGCTGACCGCGTCGGGCCACATCCGCGTCAACAGGGTCGCGCGCACCTCGGTCTCCAACATCTACGCGGTCGGCGACTGCACGAACTTCTTCCCGCTCGCCTCCGTGGCCTCGATGCAGGGCCGCACGGCCGTGTTCCACGCGCTCGGCGACATCGTGATCCCGCTCGAGAAGCTGAAGATCACCGCCAACATCTTCACCGCCCCGGAGATCGCCACGATCGGGTTCTCCGAGAAGGACATCGAGGACGGCGTGGCCGACGGCATCGCCTACAAGCTCCCTCTCGCCGCCAACCCGCGCGCCAAGATGCAGGGGATCCGGGACGGCTTCGTGAAGATCATCGCGCGCAAGGGATCCGGCACGGTCATCGGCGCCGTGATCGTCGCCCCGCGTGCGTCGGAGCTGATCTACCCGCTCGCGATCGCCGTGGAGCGCCGCCTCAACGTCGACCAGGTGTCGCGCGTGTTCGCCGCCTACCCGTCGATCACGAGCAGCATCACCGACGCCACCCGTGCGATGCACCAGGTCTACATCGCGAACTGACCCTTGTTCAGGCGGGTCACCACGCGTACAATTTCTTGTACGTAGGGAGATCCGTATGAAGACCATGGGGTACAGCGAGTCGCGGCGCCGCTATGCGGAGGTGCTGGACTCGGTCGTCGACGATCGAGAAGAGATCGTGATCACTCGCGCGGGGCACGAGTCCGCGGTGATCGTCTCGCTCGACGAATACCAGTCACTCAAAGAGACGGCGTACCTCATGCGCTCACCGTCGAACGCGCGGCGTCTCCTCGAGTCCATCGAACGGCTCGAATCCGGAGGCGGCGAAGAGCGCGGCATGCTCGAAGCCGAGTGACGGATGCGGCTGGTCTGGGACGCGAACGCCTGGGAGGACTATCTGTGGTGGCAGATTCAGGATCGAAAGATCCTGAAGCGCATCAACGTACTGATCGCCGACATCGTCCGCCACGGCAACGAGGGCATCGGGAAGCCGGAGCCTCTGAAGCACGAGTTCTCCGGCTACTGGTCGCGGCGGATCACCGAAGAGCACCGTCTGGTCTACCGCGTGACCGAGACGGACGTGCTGATCGCCGCCTGCCGGTACCACTACGGCCGCTGATCCGCTGATCCATCCGTCGCTTCGGTGCTCGCGTCCTGGCACCGTTCGCGTGTGCGGATCGACTCAGCTGATCGTGAGGAGCTGGTGGCCGGCCGACACGGTCGCGCCGGCGTCGGCGTTGATGTTGCCGATGACGCCGTCCTTGTGCGCCTGCAGCGGCTGCTCCATCTTCATCGCCTCGAGCACGACCACGAGATCGCCCTTGACGACCTGCTGTCCCTCCTCGACCGCGATCTTGACGACCGTGGCCTGCATCGGCGACTTCACCGCGTCGCCGGACGCCCCGGCGTTCACGGTCTTGGCGTGGCTGCGGCGCGATGGCGGCACCGCCGCGGGGCGCCCGCCCGTGCCCACGACGGAGGCGGCGACGCGATCGGGCAGACTGACCTCGAGACGCTTGCCGGCGACCTCGACGACGACCGTGTGCCGGCCCTTGGACTCGGCCGCGGCCTCCAGCTCGCCGTCCCACGCGGGGATGTCGTTCACGAACTCGGTTTCGATCCAGCGCGTGTAGACGCCGAAGCGGCCGTCCTCGGCGGTGAAGGCGGGGTCGTTCACGACCTTGCGGTGGAATGGCAGCACGGTCGGCAGACCGGAGACCTCGAACTCGTCGAGGGCGCGTCGCGAGCGCTCGAGCGCCTCGGCACGGTCCTTGCCGGTCACGACGATCTTCGCGAGCAGGGAGTCGAACGCGCCGGAGACGACGTCGCCTGCGGTCACCCCCGAGTCCAGGCGCAGGCCGGGGCCGCCGAAGGTCTTGAAGACGTGGATCGGCCCGGGCTGCGGCAGGAAGCCCCGACCCGGGTCCTCGCCGTTGATGCGGAACTCGATCGAGTGGCCCTGCGGGGCGGGGTCGTCGTAGTCGATGGTGCCGCCGGCCGCGATGCGGAACTGCTCGCGGACGAGGTCGATGCCGGTGACCTCCTCGGAGACCGGGTGCTCGACCTGCAGTCGGGTGTTCACCTCGAGGAAGGACACCGTGCCGTCGGCGCCGATGAGGAACTCGCAGGTGCCGGCGCCGACGTAGCCGACCTCCTTGAGGATGGCCTTGGACGCCGAGTACAGCAGGGTGTTCTGCTCCTCGGTGAGGAACGGAGCCGGCGCCTCCTCGACGAGCTTCTGGTGGCGGCGCTGCAGCGAGCAGTCGCGCGTCGAGATGACGACGACGTTGCCCTCGGCATCGGCGAGGCACTGGGTCTCGACGTGCCGCGGCTTGTCGAGGTACTTCTCCACGAAGCACTCGCCGCGGCCGAAGGCGGCGACGGCCTCGCGGGTGGCGGACTCGAACATCTCGGCGACCTCGTCGAGCTCGCGTGCGACCTTGAGGCCGCGCCCGCCGCCGCCGTATGCGGCCTTGATCGCGATGGGCAGGCCGACCTCCTCGGCGAACGCGACCACCTCGGCGGCCGTCTCGACCGGGCCGGGGGTGCCTGGCGCGAGCGGCGCGCCCACCTTCTCGGCGACGTGGCGCGCGGTGACCTTGTCGCCCAGCGCCTCGATGGCCTCGGGGGAGGGGCCGATCCACACCATGCCCGCGCCGATCACGGCACGGGCGAAGTCGGCGTTCTCGGCGAGGAAGCCGTAGCCGGGATGCACGGCGTCGGCCCCGGCGCGGCGGGCCACCGACAGGATCTTGTCGATCTGCAGGTACGTCTCGGCGCTCGTGGATCCGTCGAGGGCGTAGGCCTCGTCGGCGAGACGGGTGTGCATGGCGTCACGGTCCTGGTCCGCGTAGACGGCGACGGAGGAGAGACCGGAGTCGCGCGCGGCGCGGATGATGCGGACGGCGATCTCGCCGCGGTTGGCGACGAGCACCTTGGCGATGTCAGGCATGAATGTCAGCCTATCGACAGCACCGCCGATATTTTTGACGACTCTCCACAAGAATCGGCGTGTAACCCTTCCTGGATCCTACGAACCAGGTCCTCCGGAAAAGGCGTCAGGAGGAGTGCGGCACGGCGTTCCACAGGTCGGTCCAGCGGATCCCGAGCCGTCCGGCGAGATGCCGGAGGGTGGACAGCGACATGCCGACGACCGTGGAGGGATCGCCGTCGACCCGCTCGATGAAGGCGCCGCCCAGGCTGTCCACGGTGAAGGCGCCGGCCACGAGCAGCGGCTCCCCGGTGGCGACGTACCGCTCGAGCTCCGCGTCGTCGATGTCGGCGGCGAACGTCACGGCCGCCTCCGCGACCGCGTGCGCCTCCTCGGCGGGCTCGCCAGGACGCACCAGGATGACGCTGTGCCCGGAGTGCAGCACTCCGGTCCGGCCGCGCATGGCGTGCCAGCGCGCGAGCGCACGCTCCGGCGTGTGCGGCTTGCCGTGCACCTCGCCGTCGAGCTCGAACATGGAGTCGCCGCCGATCACGATCCCGTCGAACTCCGGATGCGTGTCACGGATCCGCGCGGCGACGTCGGCGGCCTTCGCACGCCCCAGCAGCAGCACGACCTCTTCCGGCGCGAGCGCCCGGCCGAGCCGGTCCGCTTCGGCGGCGGCGACCGCGTCCTCGTCCACGTCGGGGCTCAGGCACAGCGGTTCGATACCGCTCTGCCGCAGGAGAGCGAGCCGGGCGGGAGAGGTGGRGGCGAGGCATACGCGCATGAGCCCACGCTAGCGGTGCGGCCATCGCGGATCCGGATCCGGCGGCGGGAGGGCGCCGAGGTCTGGGATGATCGAGGGGTGACCGACCCTTCGACTGGCTCAGGGACCGACGCGTCCGAGGGCGCCCTTCTCGACCTCGACGTGACCGCCATCGCGCACGGCGGCGTCTTCATCGCCCGGCACGAGGGGCGCGTGGTGTTCGTCTCGGACGCGATCCCCGGTGAACGGGTGCGCGCCCGGCTGACCGACCCTTCGCCCGGCTCTTCCGCCGACGGCGCCGACACGCGTTCGTTCTGGCGGGCCGAGACCGTCGAGGTGCTCGACGCGTCGGAGCACCGGCGCCCGCACGTATGGCCGGAGGCCGACGTGTCGCGCGCGCCCGAGAGGCGCCCCGGCGGCGCAGACCTCGGACACATCGACATCGCGCACCAGCGCGTGCTCAAGCGCCGGGTGCTGCAGGAGGCGCTGGACCGCTTCGCCGGGGGAGGGATCGACGCTCCGGCGGTCGAGGCAACCGGAACCGACGAGAACTGGCGCACGAGGGTCACCCTGCACGTCGACGACGAGGGGCGGATCGGCCCCTTCGCCGCGCGCAGCCACCGCGTGGTGCCGGTCGCCGAGCACGTGCTCGCCCGACCCGCGATCGACGCCGTGGCGCGCGAGCTGCGCGGGCTGCCCGAAGGCCGGATCGAGCTCGTCGAGCCCGCCGACGGCGAGGTGCGGCGGGTGCTGCGCACCGAGGCCGAGCGCATCGCGCACGGCACTAGAGGACGACGGGGGCCGCGGCGCCCCGCTCCCGAGGCCATCGTCGAGCGCGTGGGCGAGCGCTCCTTCACGCTCGACGCCGACGGCTTCTGGCAGATCCACCCGGCCGCAGCGTCGCTCCTCGACGGAGCCGTCGCCGAGCTGCTCGACGGGCGGGTCGATCCGGACGCCGCGCATCTGGACCTGTACGGCGGCGTCGGCCTGTTCGCGGCCACTCTGGCGCGGCTCGGCGCGCAACGGATCACCACGGTCGAATCCGCCCCTCGTGCCACCCGGCACGCCGCAGCGAACCTCCGCGATCTCGGCGTCCAGGCGGTCACCGCACGCGTGGACCGCTTCCTGCGTGCGGACGACGCGGCGACCGAGGGTGTCGCCGGCGGCGCCGTGATCCTGGATCCGCCCCGCTCCGGTGCCGGACGCGCCGTCGTCGAGGACGTCGCCGCGCTGGATCCGGCGGCGATCGCCTACGTGGCCTGCGATCCTGTCGCGCTCGCCCGGGATCTCGCCACGTTCCGCGGGCTCGGGTTCGAGCCGCGTGCGCTCCGCGCCTTCGACCTGTTCCCGCACTCCCACCACCTGGAGACCGTGGCGCTGCTCACGCGGTGAGCCCGCTCAGGAGGGCGGCCACGGCGGATGAGGGAGCGTGGACCCGCCGGGCCACGGGATAGGGTGAGACCGTGAGCAGCGTAGCCCTGATCGACGACCACGAGTCCGTTCGTCTGGGACTCGCCGCCGCGCTCGAGAGGGCGTCCTTCGACGTCGTCTTCGCGGGCGCCGGCGTCGCCGAGTACCTCGATGCACGAAGCCGCGCGGGCAATGCGCCCGCCGATGTGGTGGTGCTCGATCTCACCCTGGGCGATGGCACGACCGTGACCGAGAACGTCACCCGGCTCGTCGTCGACGGATCCAGTGTGGTCATCCACAGCGTCGCCGACCGACCGGTATCTGTGCGCGAGGCGCTCGCCGCAGGCGCCGCCGGGGTCATCAGCAAGTCCTCGCCACTGGATGACGTGATCGCCGCCGTGCGCACGGTCGCGCGGGGCGAGGCGCTCAACAACGTGGAGTGGGCGAACGCGGTCGACGGCGACACGGCGTTCGCGGACGCGCAGCTGTCCACCCGTGAGCGCGAGGTGCTCCGCCTGTACGCGACGGGCCTGCCGCTCAAGGTCGTGGCGGAGCGGCTCGGCGTCGCCTATTCGACGGCCAAGGAGAACATCACCCGCATCAGGGTCAAGTACGTCGAGGTCGGGCGCCCCGCGCCCACCAAGGTCGACCTGCTGCGGCGCGCGATGGAGGACGGCATCGTGGAGACGGCGCAGGAGGATCCGCAGGGTGTCGCCTGAGCCGAGCGGGCGTCGCAGGGGAGCGGCCGCGGTGAGCGCACCGCCACCGAGGGGCTGAGCGCGTGTCGGCGGATCAGGGCCTCAGAGAGGCGTGGGAGAAGATCCCCACGCCGGGCGAGGTCGGACAGGAGCTCGAGCGCTTCGCCGGACGGCGGATGGAGCGCATCATCGCGATCGTCGTCGGGGTCGGCGCGCTCGCGCTCGGCACCCAGGCGCTGGTGAACGCGCTCGTCAAGATGCGGGTCGTGGACACTCCGCACGTCGGGATGATGGCGCTGGTGTTCGTGCCGTGGCTCGCGATGCTCGTGGGCTGCACGCTCGGGCGCGGGGTGCGCCTGACGGCCGGGATCTTCTTCGTCGCGTACCTCGTCGACCTGCTGCTGTGGCCGTTCGTGGCGACTCACAAGGACGTCGTGCCGACGGATCAGCCGTGGATCTTCTTCCTCGTCAACGTGGCCGGCGTCGCGGCGGTCGTCGCCTTCCCGCTCGGCGTGCAGGTCGTGTGGGCCCTCGTCGGCCCGTTCATCTACGGCGCCGTGCGACTCGTGCAGGGCGACTTCGGACCGGACTTCTGGATCGTCACGGCGTTCGACGTGTCGTTCACGCTGATCCTCGGGCTCGTGCTGGTCGCCCTGGGCTGGATGTTCCGTTCGGTCGCGAACGGCGTCGACGACGCTCGGGGGCGCGCGGTCGCCCTCTACACCGAGGCCGCCTCCGCCGAAGCGGTCGAGCACGAACGCGTGGCCGTGGCCGCGCTCATGCACGACAGCGTTCTCGCCGCGCTGATCGCGGCCGAGCGTGCAGGGACGGACCGGGAGCGCGCCCTCGCCACGGACATGGCACGCGAGGCCCTGACCCGTCTCGCGAACGCCGAGGCCCCGGCGCAGGAGGGCAGCGACGAGCCGGTGGAGGTCGAGCTCCTCGCCGAGGATCTTCGCCGCGCCGTGACGCAGATGGGGCTGACGGTGGAGGTCGAGCAGTTCGGCCACGGCGCGGTCCCCGACCGCGTCGCCCGCGCGATGGCGCTCGCCGCGCGGCAGGCGATCGGCAATGCGGTCGCGCATGCTTCCGCCCGCGGACTGGCCGTGGTCGTCGAGGGACACGGCGACACGGGGCTCACCGTCAAGGTCAGCGATACCGGCAGCGGGTTCGACCCCTCCCAGGTCGGGGCGGACCGGCTCGGGATCCGCGCCTCGATCCTCGCCAGGATGGCGGCGGTCGGAGGCACCGCCACGATCGACTCGGACCGTCGCGGCACGGTCGTCACGCTGGGCTGGTCGCGGATATGAGGCTCACCGTCCGCATCGTCGCGACCGGGCTCGCACTCGTGTTCGCCTGCTACTTCTCCGCGCGGGCGCTGTGGTGGACCACGCCGCCGCCGCGTCCGCTGCTCGTGCTGCTCTCGGTCCTGATCTACCTGGTGTCGTTCGCCGTGATCGCGATCGTCGGCGCCGCTCGCGTGATCAAGATGCCCGGCTGGGCCGCCGGCCTGGCGCTCGCGTCCGCGATCGCGATCCCGCAGCTGAGCAACCTCGGCCTGGATCCGGGCGCACTGCGTGCTCCCTACGCCACCTGGTACATCGGCTCGGTGGGACTGATCGGCGTGGTCTGCATCGTTCGCCGCCGCCCGCTCGCCGGATGGCTGGTCCTGCTGCTGCTCACGATCGCGTCGACGGCGTGGATCGGGATACTCGACTCGCTCGGCCTCGGGCTCGTCGGATCCACGGTGTGGATGGTGATCGCCCAGTTGATGGTCGCCTTCTGGCGGCGCGCGGTGCAGGATACGGACCGCCTCGCGGGGATCCAGCAGGCGGCGTCGGCCTGGCAGGCGACCCAGATCGTCCGCCAGCGTGAGCGCCGCGAACGCGTCCAGTACGCGCTCGCGGTCGCGGGTCCGATCCTCACCAGGGTCATCGCGACCCGGGGAGATCTGTCCGTCGAGGAGCGGCAGGAGGCTCACCTGTCCGAGGGGCGGCTCCGCGACGAGATCCGGGGCGGAGAGCTTCTCAACGAGCGCGCCCGCGCGGCGATCGAGACGGCGCGCGCGAGGGGCGCCACCGTGACCGTGTTCGACGACGGCGGGCTGGAGGGCCTCGACGATCGCACCAAGGGCCTGATCCGCGAGGAGCTGGCGGATGTGCTCGCGGACTCGTCCTCCGCGCGCCTGATCATCCGCGCCCCGAAGGACGCGCGGATCGCGGTCACCGTGGTCGGACGCTCTGCCGCGGGGGAGTCCTCCGACGAGGACTCGGTCGAGCTGTGGCACGAGATCCCTCGCTCGCGCGAGAAGTGATCTTTCCGCGGACCCGCCCGCGCTGACCGGTGGGGAGGGCGAGCTTTCGCTCGATTCCCGCGTGCAGGAGGCTTGACGCCCCGCAGGCAGGAAGAAGAAAGGGCGMGGGGCGGCGAAGCCGCCCGCCCCTCGCCAGGCGCGGAACAGTTACCCGAAAACTGCCCGCTGAGACCGGAGATCGTCTACCTACCCTGTGGCAGAGATCCGGCCGAACGCGAAGCGTTGCAAGAAAGAGTCTTCCGGGTTGCAAGGGGGATGTCTGTAGGTATTTTGGGGGACAAATTCAGACGGAGGCGAATATCCCGTCACTGCCCCTGAGAAACCCCGTGCGTGCCGTGCAGCGGCGCGCTCAGCCGGAGAAGCGGCCCCAGGGGATGTCCCGTCGCAGCGGTGCCCGCAGCGCGCGTTGCGTGCGGCCCCACGCCGACACGGGCTTCTCGGCGGCCACGGCATCGGCCTCTTCCGCGACGAACGCCTCGGAGAGCACGGCGATGAGCGCCGCGAGCTCTTCTTCTGAGGCCGAGCCGCGCAGCACCTGGATCTCGACCGCCTCGTCGTCCTCCGCGCTCACAGCGGGATGTTCCCGTGCTTCTTCGGGGGCAGCTCCGCGCGCTTGCCCCGCAGCGCCCGCAGCGCCTTCGCGATCGAGACGCGCGTGTTGGCCGGCTCGATGACGCCGTCGATCTCGCCGCGCTCGGCGGCCAGGAACGGGCTGGTGACGTTGTAGGTGTACTCGTTGGCGAGGCGGGTGCGGACGGCGGCGACGTCTTCGCCGGCCTCCTCTGCACGCTTGATCTCACCGCGGTAGAGGATGTTCACCGCGCCCTGGCCGCCCATGACGGCGATCTCCGCCGTGGGCCAGGCAAGGTTGACATCAGCGCCGAGCTGCTTGGAGCCCATGACGATGTAGGCGCCGCCGTAGGCCTTGCGCAGGATCACGGTCACGAGGGGCACCGTGGCCTCGGCGTAGGCGTAGATGAGCTTGGCGCCGCGGCGGATCACGCCGGTCCACTCCTGATCGGTGCCGGGAAGGTAGCCCGGCACGTCCACGAGCGTGACGATCGGGATCGAGAAGGCGTCGCAGAACCGCACGAAGCGGCTGGCCTTCTCGCCGGCCTCGATGTTGAGCGTGCCCGCCATCTGCGAGGGCTGGTTGGCGATGATGCCGACCGAGCGGCCCTCGACGCGGCCGAAGCCGATCACGATGTTCGGGGCGAAGAGCGGCTGCACCTCGAGGAACTCACCGTCATCGACGACGCGCTCGATGACGGTGTGGATGTCATAGGGCTGGTTCGCGGAGTCCGGGATCAGCGTGTTGAGCGTGCGATCGGCGTCGGTGGTCTCGAACTCGAAGTCGTTGGAGTACGAGGGCAGCTCCGCCATGTTGTTGTCCGGCAGGAAGCCGAGCAGCGTGCGGGCGTAGTCGATCGCGTCGTCCTCGTCCTCGGCGAGGTAGTGCGCGACGCCGGAGCGGGTGTTGTGCGTGTACGCGCCGCCGAGCTCCTCCATGCCGACGTCCTCGCCGGTGACGGTCTTGATGACGTCGGGGCCGGTGACGAACATCTGGCTGGTCTTGTCGACCATGATCACGAAGTCGGTCAGCGCCGGGCCGTACACGGCGCCGCCGGCGGCGGGGCCCATGATGATCGAGATCTGTGGGATCACGCCGGAGGAGCGGGTGTTCGCACGGAAGATCTCGCCGTACTTGCTGAGCGCGAGCACGCCCTCCTGGATGCGGGCGCCGCCCGAGTCGAGGATGCCGATGATGGGCACGCCGCTGCGCAGCGCGAACTCCATGATCTTGATGATCTTGTCACCGGAGACCTCTCCGAGCGAGCCGCCGAAGGTCGTGAAGTCCTGCGAGTAGACCGCGATGGTACGACCGTTGATCGTGCCGACGCCGGTGACGACGGAGTCGCCGTAGGGCCGGTTCTTGTCCATGCCGAACGCGGTCGTGCGGTGCCGCACGTACTCGTCGAACTCGACGAAGCTGCCGGGGTCCACCAGCAACTCGATGCGCTCGCGGGCGGTCATCTTGCCCTTGGCGTGCTGCTTCTCCTTCGCCCTCGCCTCGGCCGCGACGACGGCCTCGTCGTAGCGGGCGCGCAGGTCGGCGATCTTGCCGGCGGTCGTATAGAGGTCAGGCTTGTCCGTCACAGTTTCCACATTAGCGCCGGGGCCCGGGCGCCCGTTGGATGAGAGGCACAACACCGGAGCCGGATCCTCTGTGCGGACCCTCTGATCGACGCCGTCCATCCGAAGATGCCGCCGACCCCCGCGGATAGGGTGACCGGATGAGCTTCCCGCACAGCACCGCGGCCGCCGCGCGTCTCGAGATCGTCGCCTCCACCGGATCCACGAACGCCGATCTGCGCGCGCATGCGGGTGACGAGGTCGGCTGGCCGCACCTGTCCGCGATCCTCACCGAGGACCAGGTCGCGGGCCGTGGTCGCCTCGACCGCGTGTGGACGACGCCGGCCGGATCCGCGCTGGCCCTGTCGGTGCTGCTGCGGGTGCCGCGGGTTCCCGTCGCCGAGCGCGGCTGGATCCCGCTCGCGGCGGGTCTCGCGATGGCCGATGCGATCGCCGCTCAGCTCCCCGAGCGGAGCGTAGGCGTCAAGTGGCCGAACGACGTGCTGGTGGGCGACCGCAAGATCTGCGGCATCCTCGCCGAGGCCACCGGATCCGACGTCGTGATCGTCGGGTCCGGCGTCAACACCGCGATGACGGCGGAGCAGCTCCCGGTCGAGACGGCGACCTCGTTCGCCGTCGAGGGGGTGCAGGCCGATCTCGACCTGCTCGTCGCCGGCTACCTGGCCCGGCTGGACGGGTGGATCGAGGGGCTCTCGGAGCACGGCTCGGCCGTCGCGAGCGGTCTGCGCGACGCCGTCGCCGCGCGCTGCGTCACGCTCGGCCGGACCGTGCGCGTGATGCTCCCGGGCGGCACCGACCTGGTCGGCGAGGCGACGGAGCTCGGCGCGGACGGCTGCCTGATCGTGTCGGCGCAGGGAATGGAGCACCGCATCGCCGCCGGCGATATCGTGCACCTGCGCCTCGCCTGAGCGGGCCTCGCCGGGTCCGCCGGCTTGCCGATCGCACGGGATCCTGTCGAGCCCACGGGATCCTGACGCGAACACCCCGTGCACTCGGCAGGATCCCGTGCTTTCGCGCGCGGCGGCACGGGCGGACCAGCCCGCCTCGGAGCGCGGCGCGGGGCGGGCCGACTACCCTGGAAGCCGACATGGCACATCTCCTCGGGGCCGAAGGCCTCCATCTCGAGTTCCCCACCCGGATCGTCTTTGACTCCGTCACCCTCGGCATCGAAGAGGGAGATCGGATCGGCATCGTCGGCCGCAACGGCGACGGCAAGTCCAGCCTGCTCGCGATGCTCGCCGGACGCCTGGAACCCGATGGCGGACGCGTGACCATGCGCGGCGGCACCACGATCGGAGTGCTCGACCAGGCGGACGTGCTCGATGACGCGCTCACGGTCGGCGGGGTGATCGTCGGCGACACCCCGGAGCACGAGTGGGCGGGGGATCCGAAGGTCCGCGATGTGATCGACGGTCTCGTGAGCGACCTGGACTGGAACGCCTCCATCGCGGATCTCTCCGGCGGCCAGCGCCGCCGCGTCGCGCTCGCGCAGCTGCTCGCCGGCGACTGGGACGTCGTCGCTCTCGACGAGCCGACCAACCACCTCGACGTGGAGGCGATCGGCTGGCTCGCGGAGCACCTGAAGAAGCGCTGGTCGGCGAGCCAGGGCGCGCTCATGGTCGTGACGCACGACCGATGGTTCCTGGACGAGGTGTGCACCGAGACCTGGGAGGTGCACGACCGGATCGTCGAACCCTTCGAGGGCGGCTACGCGGCCTACATCCTGCAGCGCGTCGAGCGCGACCGGATGGCGTCGGCGACCGAAGCCAAGCGGCAGAACCTCGCGCGCAAGGAGCTCGCCTGGCTGCGTCGCGGCGCTCCTGCCCGCACGTCGAAGCCGAAGTTCCGCATCGATGCGGCGAACGAGCTCATCTCCGACGAGCCCGAGGTCCGCGACCGCATCGCCCTGCAGTCGCTCGCCGTGTCGCGGCTCGGCAAGGAGGTCGTCGATCTCATCGACGCCGGCGTCACCTTCCCGGCCTCCGCATCGACGCCGGAGCGCGAGGTGCTGCGCGACGTCGAGTGGCGGATCGCACCGGGGGAGCGCACCGGCATCCTCGGCGTCAACGGCGCGGGCAAGTCGACGCTGCTCGGTCTCGTGGCCGGCACGCTGGCGCCCACGAGCGGCAGGGTCAAGCACGGCAAGACCGTGCAGGTGCGCACCCTCACCCAGCGCCTGGACGAGCTGCAGGACGTCTGGGACGAACCCGTGCGCATCGTGATCGGGCGACTGCGCACGACCTACACGTTCGGGACCGGATCCAAGGCGGCCGAGCTGACGCCGGGCCAGCTGCTGGAGAGGCTGGGCTTCTCGTCGGCGCAGCTCTCCACCCCCGTCAAGGACCTCTCGGGCGGCCAGCAGCGCCGGCTGCAGCTGCTGCTGGTCCTGCTCGACCAGCCCAACGTGATGATCCTCGACGAGCCCACGAACGACATGGACACCGACATGCTCGCGGCCATCGAGGATCTGCTCGACTCCTGGCCCGGCACGCTTCTCGTCGTGAGCCACGACCGCTACTTCCTGGAGCGGGTGACGGACCAGCAGTACGCGATCCTCGACCGGCGCCTGCGCCACCTGCCGGGCGGAGTGGACGAGTACCTGCGGCTGCGGGCTCTCGAGCAGGCGCACCAGAAGGCGCCTGCGACAGGATCCGCCTCCGCGTCCGCGCCGGCCGCCGAGTCCGCCCTGAGCGGCGCCGATCGTCGCACGGCCGAGAAGGAGCTGACCGCCCTCGAACGCCGCATGCAGAAGCTCGCCGAGCAGATCGACCGCGCCAAGCACGCCCTCGCCGACCACGATCAGGCCGACTACGCCGGCCTCGGCGAGAAGATGAAGGAGATCTCCGCTCGGGAGGCCGAGGTCGAGGAGCTCGAACTGCGCTGGTTCGAACTCACCGATCAGCTGGGCTGAGCGCCGAGGGATCCGCAGGGCGACTCCGAAAGGGGAAGTTCGTCGTGCGCGTAGCCCGGTTGCGTCTAATGCAACGGGTGTTGCGTCAGCGGTGATCTGTGGGGGAGAATGCCGGAATGGCATCTGCAGACGTTCCCGCGCTCATCGCGATCGGCGAGACCATGGCGTTGGTGACGCCGAGTCGGGCGGAGTCCCTCCTCGACGCGGAGAGCATCCGGCTCCTCGTCGGCGGCGCCGAATCCAACGTCGCGGGGCATGTGGTGGCGCTCGGCGGCGCGGCCGCCTGGGCGAGCGCGCTCGGAGACGACGTGCTCGGGCGTCGGGTGCACCGCCAGCTCGCGGCGCAGGGCATCGACACCCGCTGGGTGTCGTTCGATGAGACAGCGCCCACCGGGGTCTTCTTCAAGGATCCGGGTCGCGGCGTCAGTTACTACCGTGCCGGGTCCGCGGCCTCGCGGATGACCCCTGCATCGATCGCGCCGATTCCGCTCGAGGAGGCGGCGGTCGTGCACGTCTCGGGGATCACCCCTGCGCTCTCGGACGACTGCGCCGCCATGATCGACGCCGTGTTCGAGCGCGTCGCCGCGAGCACCGCGCTGCTCAGCTTCGACGTGAACCACCGCCGCGGGCTGTGGTCGGTCGCCGACGCCGCCCCGGTCCTGCGCGATCTGGCGAACCGCGCGGACATCGTCTTCGTGGGGCGCGACGAGGCGGAGACGCTGTGGGGCTGTCGGACGGCCGAGGATGTGCGCGAGCACCTCCCCGCACCGGCACGGCTGATCGTCAAGGACGGCGATGTCGGCGCCACCGAGTTCTCCGCGCACGGCCGGATCTTCGTGCCCGCGATCCCGACCGAGGTGGTCGAGCCCGTGGGCGCCGGCGACGCCTTCGCCGGCGGCTACCTCGCCGGGCTCCTGCGCGGACGGAGCGTGCAGGAGTGCCTGCAGAGCGGGCATGAGCGCGCGCACCTGGTGCTCCAGTCGACGAGCGACAGCGCTCCTGCCGTGGCGCCGCGCGACGCGGACTCCGTGCACGCCGACGTGGCGCACTGACCCCTCGATCGCCGCGCGGCGCCGTGTTCCTCAGAACACGATCACCGGTTTGACCGTGCGGCCGTGGTGCATGTCCTCGGCGGCCTGCGCGATCTCATCGAGTTCGTAGGCCCGTTCCAGCCGCTCCAGCGGAAGCCGGCCCTCGGCGTGCAGGGCGACGAGCTGCGGGATCAGCTGCTGCGGCCGGGCATCGCCCATCGTGACGCCRCGCAGCACCTTTCCGGTGAGGATCCCCTGGATGTCGACGGCGATCTCGGTTCCGGGCGGCGGCGCCCCGCACACCAGCACCGTGCCGCGGGTCGCCGCGGCGTCCAGCGCGGCCCTGGCGACGCCGGGGTTCCCCGTCGTGTCGAAGCTCAGATCGACGCCGTGCCCCGCGGTGACCTCCGCAAGGCGCGCGGCCACGTCCTCGGCCCCCGCGTCGATGACGTCGGTGGCGCCGAGCTCACGAGCGAGGTCGAGCCGCTCCGTGACGAGGTCGATCGCGATGAGTCGGGCGGGCGTGCGCAGAGACGCCGCGATCAGCCCGGACAGGCCCACCGCACCGGCGCCGTACACGGCGACGATGTGCTCAGGGCCGGGGTCGAGCACGTTCCACATCGATCCGAAGCCGGTGAGCACGCCGCAGCCGAGCGGCGCGAGGGCGGTGAGATCCGCGTCCGATGCGACCTTCACGAGCGAGCGCCGGTCGGCGATGGCATGGGTGCCGAAGGAGGACTGGCCGAAGAAGTGGCCGGCGATGGGCTGCCCGTCGCGGGTGATCGTTCCAGCATCGTCCGCGCGCAGGGCACCGAGCAGGTTCCGCGGCAGCCAGGTCTGGCAGTACGCCGGGTGGTCCCCGGTGCACGCCGCGCAGTCGCCGCAGGAGGTGAAGCTGAGCAGGACCTTGTCGCCCGGTGCGACCTCGGTCACTCCCGGTCCGACGCGCTCGACGATGCCGGCGCCCTCGTGTCCGATGATCCCCGGTGCCGGGAACGGGATCCCGCCGGCGAGGACAGCGAGGTCCGTGTGGCACAGCCCGCTCGCGACGAGACGCACGAGCACCTCTTCGCGGCCGGGGTCGCCGTAGTCGACGTCGGCGACCGTGAATGCGCCCGCATCGAGAACGGCCGCGCGTCCTGCGGTCACCGCTCGTTCTCCGTGCCGAGGCTGATGACGATCGAGTGCGCCCTCTGGTACGAGGCTATGGCCTCCGGACCGCCTTCGCGGCCCCACCCCGAGTCCTTGACACCGCCGAACGGGATCGCGGGGTCGAGGATCGCCCAGCCGTTGACCCAGGTGATGCCGGCCTGCAGGCGGGCGGCGACCCGGTGCGCCCGTGCGAGATCCGAGGTCTGGATGCCGCTGGCCAGCCCGTATCTCGTGCCGTTGGCGAGCGCGACCGCCTCGTCTTCGGTGTCGAACGGCTGCACCGTCAGGACGGGTCCGAAGATCTCCTCGACGACGGCCTCGGCGGCAGGGTCCAGGGCGGCGAGCACCGTGGGCGCATAGTAGAAGCCGCCCTCGAGATCGACCCTCTCGCCGCCCGTGACCACGCGGGCTCCTGCGGCCCGCGCGCGGTCGACGATGCCGGCGACCTTCTCCAGCTGGCTGCGGCTCGCGACGGGGCCGATCACCGTGGCCGGGTCGGAGGTGTCCCCGAACGGGACCTGCGGCACCGCGTCGGCGAGGATGCCGAGCACGGCCTCGTAGATCGGCCGCTCCACGAGGAGCCGGGGTCCCGCCATGCAGAACTGCCCGCTGTTGAACACGAACGCGGAGATGACCGTTCCGATCGCGGTGCTCAGGTCCGCATCGGCGAACAGGATGTTGGCGGCGTTGCCGCCCAGTTCGGCGGTGAACGGCGTGAGGGAGCTCCCGGCGATCGCCGCGGCGTGGGCGCCGACCTCGGTCGAGCCGGTGAAGGCGACCTTGTCCACGCCGGGGTGCCCCACCAGGTGGTCGCCGAGCGTCGATCCGGGACCGGTGACCACGTTGAACACGCCGTCGGGCACGCCGGCCTTCTGCAGGATGTCGGCCACGATCAGGGCGCTCAGCGGGGTGTCGCTCGCCGGCTTGTGCACGATCGTGTTGCCGGCGATCAGGGCGGGCGCGATCTTCGAGCTGGACAGGATCAGCGGGAAGTTGAAGGGCGTGATCGCCGCGACGACGCCGTAGGGCTCCTTCTTCACGTAGGCGTGCGCGTGCGCGGGGATCTCCCTGACCTCACCGTCGAGGTGGTGCCCGAGGGCCGCGTAGTACTCGTACAGCTCGGCGGCGTTGTTGACGTCGACGACCCGCGCGAACGTGATCGGCTTGCCGGCGTTCGCGCTCTCCGCCTGGGCGAGCTCCTCCGCGCGCTCCCGCAGCAGGTCGTGCGCGCGCTGCAGGATGCGGGCGCGCTCGCGGCTGGAGAGCCCCGACCACACGCCGGAGTCGAAGGCGGCGCGGGCCGCTGCGACCGCGTCGTCCACGTCCTGCGTGGTGGCGCGCGAGACATCCGTGAGCTTCCGTCCGGTCGCCGGGGCGAGGACGTCCATCCGGCCGCCGTCGGCCGCCTCGCGCCACGACCCTCCGATGAACAGCCGTCCTGGCGCGAAGGCCGGGTGTGCGGCGACGGGTGCCTCTTCTGCGATCGTCATGATCAGTCCTCTCCTCGTCGAGATCCGGGGCGACGACGGCGTGGAGACCCGGCCGCGAAGCGGCGGAGCACAGGCCGGCGGCGTCGTCCTGGTCAGTCTGCGGGACCGCCCTGCGCCGCGGTATCCGTAGGATTACCGATTCGACCCGGAGGAGGTCGCCTCGTACCACGCCGCGATCTGCGCGCGGGAGGAGACCCCGAGCTTCGCGAAGATGCGCTGCACATGCGTGTCGACGGTGCGGACCGAGAGCACCAGGCGTTCGGCGATCCCACGGTTGCTCAGCCCGGCGTGGACGCCCGCGGCGACCTCGCGCTCTCGGTCGCTCAGAGCCGGAGTCCGCGGCGCGCCGTCCCCCTCGAAGGACGCCGCCTCCGCGGGGGAGAGGCGCTCTCCGAGGGCGGCGAGGCGCTCGGAGGCGCGATGTCCGAGACGGAAGCGCACGATCTCGACGCAGCGGTCGTGGTGGGCCGTCATCTGCGGGCCGTGCACTTCGATGCCGGATCCGATCCGCCGCCAGCGGCTCCGGGCGGCGCCCAGCAGCACGGCAGAGCGCTCGGTGGGCGAGCGCGCGGCGTCGATCCAGGCGAGCAGCTCCAGCACCAGGCAGTCGCCTGCCGGATCGTCGATCCCGGTGTCGACGGCCAGCGCCTCCTTCGCGATGCTCTCGGCATCGTCGAGCGATCCGTCGGTGAACGAGGCCAGAGCTCGCGCCCAGAGGGCGAGCGAACGCATCCAGCGCTCTCCGATCGTGGCCGCGTGGCGCTCCGCGGAGGCGGCGGGAAGCGCGGCGTCGGGCAGCCCCAGGTGGCTCATCGCGGTCGTCAGCTGGAACTGCGCGAGCATCGACTCCTCGGGGACGCCCGCCTCGACGGCGAGACGGATCGAGTGCGTGAACTCCTCGCGCGCCTGCGCCGGATCGCCCGAGAAGAGGGCGAGCGTGCCGTTCCAGCGATGGCGCTCGATCTCGGTCCGTGACCGGAGCGCCGCGGGCACGGACGCCGACAGGACGGCCGCCTCGTCCAGACGGATCCGCGCCTCTGCGAGGTCTCCCTGCAGCAGGCACAGCCAGGTCGCCGTGAGCAGAGCCGGTACGCGCAGGGCGGGAGTCGCATCGGCCAACGGGAGCAGCCGGGCCGCCCATCCGCGCCCTTCGAGCAGGTACCCGCCGACGCCCCAGTGGTAGCGGAGGTCGGTGAAGAGGCCGAGCGCGGCCGCGGTGTCGAGCGCCGCCGCCGCACGCAGTGCGGCCTGCAATTCCGCGCGATCCGTGCGCAGCGCCGTGACGATCTCGGCCTGCCGCGGTCCGTACCAGTGCCGGTTCGCCTCGGCGGCGACCTGGCCGTAGTGCGCGAGATGGCGACGGACGAGTGCCGGCTTCCGTCCCGACTCCTCGGCGAGCTCCCGTCCGTAGCCGCGGATCGTCTCCAGCAGGCGGAACCTGCCGGCGTCGCGATCGGCCTCCACGAGGGACTGCGCCACCAGCTCGTCGAGCAGATCGAGGGCGGTCTCCTCCGATTCGCCCGCCACCGCCGCCGCGGCGGCCAGGTCGAAGGGCCCCGCGAACGTGCTGACCGCGGCCCACAGCGCCCGCTGCGGCGGGGAGCAGAGATCATGGCTCCAATCGACGACCGCGCGGAGCGTGCGCTGGCGGGCGACCGAGGATCGGGAGGATCCGCGCAGCAGCGTGAAGCGCGACGACAGCCGGGCGGCGAGATCGACGGGGGAGAGCGTGCGCAGCCTGCTCGCCGCGAGCTCGATCGCGAGGGGAAGGCCGTCCAGGGTGCGGCAGATCTCCACCGCGATCGGGATGTCCGCGGGCCGGAGCGCGAACGAGGCGTCCGCTGCGCCGGCGCGTGCGGTGAGCAGCGCGACGGCCTCTGAAACGTCTCCCGCCGCGGCCTCCACCTCCAGCGGCGGCACCGCGAAGACGTTCTCCCCATCCAGCTCCAGGCGTCGTCTGCTGGTCGCCACGATGCGCAGCCCTGGCACCGCGTCGAGCAGTTCGTCGACCAGCGCGGCCACGGCGTCGACCAGATGTTCGCAGTTGTCCAGTACGAGCAGAGCCGGCGTCTCGCCGAGCACGTCGACGGCGAACTCGAGGGGATCGCGGACGGTCTGCTCGCCCAGCGGGAGCGCGCGGGCCACCGCGAGCGGGAGCCGCCGCGGATCCTGGATGCCGTCGAGAGGGACGAACCAGATGGGATCGCCGGTGGCGTCGGCGTGGGCGTTCGCCGCGCGGATCGCCAGGCGCGTCTTGCCGGCGCCGCCGACGCCGGTGAGCGTGACGAGGCGGGCGCCGCGCAGCAGCGCGGACAGAGCGTCGAGCTCTCGTCCTCGCCCCACGAACGCGCTGCGCGGTTCCCTGATCATGCCGTCCCCATCGTGGCTGGGATTATTGCACGGAGTGCCGGAAGGCGGCTCGCGGTGCTCCGGATCTGCCTCGCGGTGCCCCGGATCTGGGGACATCGATGGCCATGGAGCGCCAGCCGGGAATACCGTGGTCTTACGCGGTGCTGTGCTCTGGGCGGATGGCACTCGCGGTCCGCATGCGAGACGAGAGGAGGCCACGCATGGAAGGTCTCGAAGTCACCGTCCTGCTGGGGCTCACGATCCTCACGGGCGCCCTGCTCGCACCGCGGCTCCGGCTCGCGCTGCCGCTCGTGCTCGTCATCATCGGCCTCGCGCTGGGATTCGTGCCGGCCCTCCGCGAGATCCAGCTGCCGCCGGAGACGGTGCTGCTGCTGTTCCTGCCGGTCATGCTGTTCTGGGAGAGCCTGACGACGTCGCTGCGCGCGATCCGCCGCGACTTCCGTTACATCCTGCCGATGAGCACGCTGCTCGTCGTGGTCTCCGCGTTCGCCGTCGCCGGCATCGGGCTGTTCTTCGGGCTGCCGTGGGAGACCGCGCTGATCCTCGGCGCGGCGGTCGCGCCGCCCGACGCGACCGCGGTCGCAGCCCTCGGCCGGTTGCTGCCGCGGCGCATGTTCATGAAGCTCAAGGCCGAGAGCCTCACCAACGACGGCACCGCCCTCGTGCTGTACGCGATCGGGATCTCGCTCGCGGTCGGCGGGCACATCACCCCGCTGAGCGTGACCTGGTCCGTCATCGTCTCCTATCTCGGCGGCATCGCGGCCGGCGTGGCCGTCGCGGCCCTCGCGTTCCTGCTGCTGCGTGCGGTCTCCTCGACGATCGTGATCAACACGGCGCTGCTCCTGGTCCCGTTCGTCGCGTTCCTCGTCGCGGAGCTCATCACCGCATCGGGCGTTCTCGCGGTCGTCGTCGCCGGCGTGATCATCGCGTACGTGTCGCCCACCGTGACCACGGCGCAGTCCCGACGGCAGGCGGAGTCGGCCTGGCCGTTCGGGGTGTTCCTGCTCAACGGCGCGCTGTTCGTGCTGATCGGACTCGAGGTGCAGTRCGTCGTGCACCAGATCTCGGCCGGCGCGATCGGGCGTCTCGTGCTCGTCACGCTCGCGGTCTGGGTCGCGCTGCTGGTCGTGCGCTACCTGTTCCAGCTGCTCAGCGTGCCGTTCTACCAGCGCACGGGGCCGCGCCCGCCCCGCGGCGTCAGGGCGCGCTCGCGCGTGCTGAGCACGTTCGCGGGCATGCGCGGGGCGGTGTCGCTCGCGATCGCGCTGTCGGTTCCCGCGGGCGCTGTCGCGGGGGGAGCGCTGGACGGCCGCGACGAGATCGTGTTCGTCACGGCCGGCGTCATCCTGCTGAGTCTGCTCGTGCAGGGCACGCTGTTGCCCGCGATCGTCCGCTGGGCGCGGATCCCCGCCGACCAGGGCGAGGTCGAGGAGTATGAGCTCGCCGAGCGCACGATCTCGGGGGCGGCGCTCTCCGCGCTCGACGACCTCGCCGTGCGGCACGAGGTCAGCGACGACGTGCGTGACCGGATCCGGTTCGAGGGCTACCAGATGCTCGAGTACGCCAACGCGCGCACTCTCGCCCGGGAGCAGGCTCTCGTCGACGCCGAGGTCAAGGCGCTCGACGAGATGCTCGGCCAGCCCGACCCGCTCGCCGCGGGGACCGAGCCGGAGGAGGTCGCCTCGGGATCCGAGGGAACCTCATCCGAAGGCATCGGATCCGACGGCATCGGCGGCCAGCCGATCGACGCCGACGAGCAGGGCAGCGCGAGCGGATCCGCCCCGCGCCGCACGCTCATCGAGGGAGCGACCCTGCAGATGATCGCGACCTCGGAGGACGTCGACCTCCTGCAGCGGTCCCCGCTGGTACGCCACGAGGAGTTCACGCGGCTCAAGCTCGCGCTCCTGGACCGCAAGCGCGAGGTGCTGCTGGGCCTGCGCCGTTCCGGCACGGTCGACGACCTCGTCGTGCGCCGGATCTCCGCGCGGCTCGACCTCGAGCAGCTCCGTCTGCAGGGACTCGAGGACTTCGACTGACCCGGACGTGCAGCTCGCTCCGGGTCGTACTCCCGTAGTACGACCTGGAGCGAGGATCACTCTGCAGAGGGACGCGACCGGATCCCGCCGCGACCTACCGTGAGGTCATGGCCGACCTCCTGAGCTCGTTCCTCCTCACCCCGTGGGCGCCGATCCTGGTCCTGCTGTTCTGCTTCCTGGACGGATTCTTCCCGCCGGTGCCGAGCGAGASGGTGGTCGTCGGCGCCCTGTCGCTGGCCTTCGCGACCGGGGAGGCAGCGTTTCCGACGGCGCTCCTGGTGCTGCTCGCCGCCGGCGTGGGCGCGGCGGCCGGAGACAGCGCGGCGTACGCGATCGGCCGTCGCGTGGGCACAGAGCGGTGGACCTGGATGCGGCGTCCTCGCGTGCGCACCGCTTTCGAATGGGCGGGGGAGCGTCTCGCCGCCCGCCCGGCCGTGTACCTGCTCGTCGCGCGGTACATCCCGGTCGGACGCGTCGCCGTCAACATGACCGCGGGGGCGACCAGGCTGCCGTACCGCCGATTCCTGCCGCTGTCGATCGTCGCGGCCGTCTGCTGGGTCGCGCTCAGCGCGGTGATCGCGTCCGTCGCCTCCGCCTGGCTCGGGCATTCGCCCCTGCTCGCGGCGCTGGTCGGTGTCGTGCTGTCGATCGTGGTCGGCGTGCTGATCGATCTCGGGGCGCGGCTCGTCCGTCGCGCGCGCGGGACGCGTGCGGCCGCGCAGGCTCCCGACTCCGAGGTCGACCACGAGCTCGTGACCGCGGGTGCCGCCGCGGAGCTGTGACGCCGTGTGACGGGCCGATTCGGACGGCGCTCGGCGCCGCTCGTAGCGTGGTCGAGTCCCCCAAGAGAGGAACTCACAGCCATGTCCCGCACGCTCACCACCGCGCTCGCCGCCGCCACCGCGGCCGCCGCGCTCGTCATCTCCCTCGTCGGCTGCTCGTCCGCAGCGGGCACCGGATCCGCCCCGACCTCCGAGTCCAAGACCGTCAAGGTCGGCGTCGTCGGCAAGAGCGACCCGCAGTGGCCCGCCTTCGTCGCGGCCGCCAAGAAGGAGGGCATCACCGTCGAGCTGGTGGACTTCGGTTCCTACGAACAGCCGAACCCCGCGCTGACCGAGGGCGAGATCGACCTCAATCAGTTCCAGCACATCGTGTACCTCGCGCAGTACAACGTCGCCTCGGGCAAGGATCTGCAGCCGATCGGATCCACCGCGATCTATCCGCTCGGCCTGTACTCGAAGAAGTACAAGAGCGTGAAGGACATCCCCGCCGGTGAGACGGTCGCGGTGCCCGACGACGCCTCCAACCAGGCGCGCGGCCTGCTTGTGCTGCAGTCCGCCGGCCTCATCGCGCTCAAGAGCGGCGGATCGATCTTCTCCGACCTCGCCGACGTCGACACCGCGAAGTCGAAGGTCAAGGTCACGGCGCTCGAGGCCGCGCTGATCCCGACGTCGTTGCCGGACGTGGCCGCCGCAATCATCAACAACGACTTCGTCAAGGACGCGGGTCTCACGTTCAAGGACGCGATCGCGCAGGACGACCCGAAGGATCCCAATGCGCTGCCGTACGTGAACATCTTCGCGGCCCCGGCCAAGGAGAAGGACAACGCCACGTACAAGAAGCTCGTCGAGATCTTCCAGACCGACAAGGCCGTGCAGGCGGGCCTGGCCAAGGCCTCGGGCGACACCGGCGTGCCGCTGACGGTCGACTCGGCCGAGCTGCAGAAGACCCTCACCAAGGTCGAGGGTGACGTCAAGACCCACAAGGGCTGAGCCCTGGGCGTACGGCGACGGATGCGAACCCGCCGCCTGCCAGAGAATCGGGCGACGCGCACCAGCGTCGCCCGATTCCGCGTCATCGGAGATCCGTGACGCAGAACCGAACCGGAGAACCCATGCCGATCGTGAGCCTGCAGGGCGTCACCAAGACCTATCCGCCCACCGCGCGCGACGGTGCGCCCGTGATCGCGGTCGACGACGTGTCCCTCGATATCGCCCAGGGCGACGTCTTCGGGATCATCGGATACTCCGGGGCGGGCAAGTCCACGCTGGTGCGGCTGATCAACGCGCTGGAGCCGACCACGAGCGGTCGCCTGGTCGTGGACGGCGTCGACCTCACCACGCTCACCGAGCGCGAGCTGCGTCGCGTGCGCAGCGGCATCGGCATGATCTTCCAGCAGTTCAACCTGTTCTCCGCGAAGACGGTCAGGGCGAACATCGCCTACCCGCTCACGCTCGCGGGCTGGACGAAGGCCGACATCGAGGCGCGGGTGACGGAGCTGCTCGCGTTCGTCGGGCTGTCCGACAAGGCCAAGGCGTTCCCCGAGCAGCTGTCGGGCGGCCAGAAGCAGCGCGTCGGCATCGCGCGCGCGCTCGCCACCCGGCCCGCCATCCTGCTCGCCGATGAGGCCACCAGCGCCCTCGACCCGCAGACCACGCACGAGGTGCTCGAGCTGCTCGCCCGCGTGAACCGGGAGCAGGGCGTGACGATCGTCGTCATCACGCACGAGATGGACGTGATCCAGACGCTCGCCACCCGGGTCGCCGTGATGGAGCAGGGACGCGTCGTCGAGCAGGGCGAGGTGTTCGAAGTGTTCTCGAACCCCCGCAACCCCGCGTCCCAGCGCTTCGTCGGCACCGTCATCAAGGGCATCCCCACTCCCGTGGAGCAGGCGTCGCTGGGCGCGCGCCACGAGGGCCGGCTCGTCACCTTCTCGTTCCGCGACGGCGACTCCTCGCAGGCGCAGGTGTTCCTGGATCTCGCCGAGGCCGGCCTCGCGTTCGAGCTCGTCTACGGCGGGATCAACGACATCCGCGGCCGCGCGTTCGGGCATCTCACCCTCGCGATCCGCGGTGCCGACGCGGCGATCGACGCCGCGCTCCGGAAGATCCGGGCGCACGCGACCGTGACCGAGATCGGATCCCGGGCACCCGCGGGGACGACCACGACCGACGGGGAGGTGCGCTGATGGATCGCCTGATCGAACTGCTCCCGGACTTCTGGCAGGCGGCGCTCGAGACGCTGTACATGACCACGTTCGCACTCGCGATGGCGGGCGTGATCGGCACGATCATCGGCATCGGCCTGTACGTCACCCGTCCCGGTGGTCTGTTGCCGAACCGTCCGGCGAGCATCGTCATCTCGTTCCTGGTGAACTTCTTCCGGCCGATCCCGTTCGTGATCTTCATCGCCGTGCTGCAGCCGTTCACGCGGATTGTGATCGGCACGGGCATCGGCATCAACGCGGGCGCTTTCGCGATCGGCGTCGCCGCGTCGTTCGCGATCGGCCGCATCGTCGAACAGCACCTCGTCTCGGTGTCGCCGGGCGTGATCGAGGCCGCGCGGTCGATGGGCGCGGGCCCCTGGCGGATCCTCCTCACGGTCGCGATGCCGGAGGCGCTCGGACCGCTGATCCTCGGCTACACGTTCGTCGTCGTGGCGCTCATCGACATGACCGCGATGGCGGGACTGGTCGGCGGCGGAGGCCTGGGCGCGTTCGCCCAGGTCTACGGCTTCCGCCAGTTCGAGCCGGTCGTGATGTGGGCGGCGATCATCCTGATCGTCGTGTTCGTGCACCTCGTGCAGACCTTCGGCACCTGGCTCGCCCGGCGCATCATGCGGCGCTGAGGCTGGTCGGGCGTCACTCCGGGGCCGGCGCCTCCTGCAGGGACCGTCTGGTGCGGAACTCGCGGGGGGCGCCGGTCAGCGGATCCGTGAAGCGCAGCTCGCGGGCGAGCAGCTGCAGCGGGTGGGCGAAGTCGTCGGGCTGTTCGGGCAGGAGCTCGGGATAGAAGGCGTCGTTGAGGATCCCGGCGCCGAGCTCGGCGAGGTGCACGCGCAGCTGGTGCATGCGTCCGGTGTGCGGGCGTAGCAGCGTGTGCAGCACCCGGTCATCGAAACCAAGGAGCTCGACGAGCGTCTCCGCGTTCGGCGCGCGATCCGGATCCACGCGCACGCAGAGGTTCCCACGCAGCTTCTCGATGTGGTTGCGATGCACGAGCGGGAGCGCGGATCCGCCGAGCGCGGGCGTCCGCGGATCCCAGTCCTCCGGCAGCAGCGACACGGCCTCGTAGACCTTCTCGACCCGGCGGTTCTCGAACAGCAGCTGGTACGCGCCGCGGGTGGCGGGCCGCGTCGAGAACATCAGCAGGCCCGCCGTCGCGCGGTCGAGGCGGTGGATGGGCGTGAGCTCTGGGATGTCGAGCGCGTTGCGCAGCCGCACCAGCGCCGAGTTCTGCAGGAACTTGCCGCCGGGGGTCGTCGGCAGGAAATGCGGTTTGTCGACGACGACGAGATCCGCGTCCTGGTGCAGGATCTCGACGTCGAAGGGGATCTGCTTCTCGACCGGACGCTCCCGGTAGTACCAGATGAAATCGTGCACCCCGAGCGGCGTCTCACGGGTGAGCGCGGTGCCGTCGATCGCGACGATCTCGCCGCGGTCGAAGCGGTCCAGCAGGTACTCGGGATCGAGGTGGAAGAAGCGCTCGGCCATGAAAGCGCCGACGGTCGGCCACGGCCCCGCGTCGGGCACGCGCAGGCGGGTGGCGCCGACGCCGTCGCGCACGGGCAGGGGAGAGCGCATCGCCATTCGGCCCAGCCTAGTTCTCGCCGCGGCATGCCACGTGCGGCGGCAGCGGTCCGGTGTGAGGCGCGGAGGCCGCGCACGGAGTCTTTGGGAGTAACAGGGAAATAGTCGCCGCGGGTGCGTGGTTGCGACGAGTATGACTCGCATCGGATCCAGTGACCTCTCCGTCTTCCCCCTCTCGCTCGGCGGCAACGTATTCGGCTGGACGGCCGATCGCGATGCGTCCTTCGCCGTCCTCGACGCGTTCGTGGCGGGCGGCGGAAACTTCATCGACACGGCCGACGGCTACAGCGCCTGGGTGGCGGGCAACAGCGGCGGCGAGAGCGAGAGGATCATCGGCGAGTGGCTCGCCTCGCGTCGCCCGGAGGGCGTCGTGGTCGCGACGAAGGTGAGCCAGCATCCGCAATTCCTCGGCCTGTCGGCGGCGAACGTCCGTCGCGCGGCGGAGGCATCCCTCGAGCGGCTCGGCGTGGACGCGATCGACCTGTACTACGCGCACTTCGACGACGCCGACGTGCCGCTCGAGGAGACCGTCGCAGCCTTCGGCCAGCTCGTCGCCGACGGCCTGGTCCGCAACATCGCGGTGTCGAACTACTCGGCCGAACGGATCCGCGCATGGGTCGAGATCGCCCGATCCACGGGCGTCGCGCTCCCGGTGGCCGTGCAGCCGCACTACAACCTCGTTCACCGCAACGAGGTGGAGGAGACGATCATCCCTGTCGCGACCGAGTTCGGGCTGAGCCTCGTGCCGTACTACGCGCTCGCGAGCGGTTTCCTCACGGGCAAGTACCGCTCGACGGATGCGACGGGGCAGGGCTCGCCGCGTGCCGCCGGCGCGGCGAAGTACGCCACGGAGCAGGGCCTGCGCATCATCGACGCCCTCGAGGAGATCGGCGACGCGCACGGCGCCTCGATCACGGCGACCGCGCTGGCCTGGCTGCGCGCCCAGCCGGCGGTCGTGGCCCCGATCGCCAGCGCACGCACGGCGGACCAGGTGCCGGACCTGCTCGCCGGCGGCCGCCTCGAACTCGCCGCCGACGAGGTCGCGCGCCTCAGCGCGGTCTCCGAATGGACGCCGGCACGGGCGTGACGGTCAACGGAGCGGACCTCATGCGTGCCGTCACATACTCCGCCGCCGGCGCGGCGGCGGACGTCATCACGATCGGCGAGGTCGAGGCTCCGGTCGCCGGTGCGGGGGAGGTGCTCGTCCGCGTCGCGGCGGTCGGACTCAATCCGGTGGACGTCAAGATCCGCGCCGCGGGGCACGATTTCGGCGCCATCCGGTACTCGGACCGCCCCGGTTGGGACGTCGCGGGGACGGTGGCCGCTGTCGGACCCGGAGTCACGGGCTGGGCGGAGGGCGATGCGGTGTTCGGACTCGCCCGGTTCCCCGAGGCCGCGCACACCCTCGCCGAGTTCGCCGTCGTGCCCGCCGCGGACCTCGCCGCGGCGCCCCGCGCGTGGAGCCCCGCTCAGGCGGGCGCGGCGC